>NZ_JAFCTQ010000008.1:0-200278 GCF_049896105.1 Janthinobacterium sp. PSPC3-1
CGAAGATCAACGCTGCACTTCATCAAATGCCCACACTTATCGACTGTTAATTGTTAAAGAACGGTATTCGGTACTGCCGCATTTCTGCGATTCGCGCTATCGACAAAGCGTTGTGTTTGTCATCTACGAAGAAGGAAGAGTATGAAGCATTTCACTAAATCCGTCAACACCTTCTTTTTTCTGCTTCACTCGGCATTTGCATGCGTCGTTCAGCGAGGGGGCGAATTATATCCCTGCCTTGAAAAGTCTGCAAGAGGCATTTTTGGCGTTCTCGAATATTGCTGTGTGATATCGTGACACCAGCATCCTTGCACCGCATCCACTTACTTTCATGCCTATTCCCCATATCCCATCCACGGCCAACACCACCCTGGCCGGCGAGCTCGACCACGCCATCAATCACAAGACCAAGCCGCTGGGCAGCCTGGGCCACCTGGAAGCCCTGGCGCGCCAGATTGGCCTGATCCAGCAAAGCACGCAGCCCGCAATCACCGAACCGGCGATTATCGTGTTTGCTGCCGACCATGGCGTGGTCGCCGAAGGCATCTCCGCCTATCCACAGGACGTCACCTGGCAAATGGTGGAAAACTTCCTGGGCAATGGCGCGGCCATCAATGTGTTTGCTCGCCAGAACAACAGCGCCTTATATATAGTGGACGCGGGCGTGAAACATGACTTCGGCCCGCGCGACGGCTTGCTCGACCGCAAGCAAGGTCAGGGTACCCGCAATTTCGCGCAGGAACCCGCGATGACGGCGCAAGAGTGCGCGTCCGCCATGCAGGCCGGCATGGACCTGGTCGACACCCTGCCTGGCAATGTGCTGGGCTTTGGCGAAATGGGCATCGGCAATACCACCGCCGCCGCCGCGCTGATGCACAAGCTGACCGGCACGCCGGTGGCGCAGTGCGTGGGCGCCGGTACGGGATTGTCCGCAGACGGCGTCCTGCACAAGCAGCGCGTGATCGAAGCGGCGGTGATCAAACATGCGCAGGCCATGGAAGCGCTCGATGTGCTGGCCACCTTTGGCGGCTTTGAAATTGCCATGATGGCCGGCGCCATGCTGAAGGCGGCCGAACGCCGCATGGTGCTGCTGATCGACGGCTTTATCGTCAGCAGCGCACTGCTGGTGGCGGCACGCTTGCAGCCGGCCATCCTCGATTACTGTGTGTTTGCGCACTGCTCTGACGAAAACGGCCACCGCCAGTTGTTGGCCAGCCTGGATGCGCGGCCTTTGCTGCAGCTGGACCTGCGCCTCGGCGAAGGCACGGGCAGCGCGCTGGCCCTGCCGCTGCTGCATGCGGCCGTCAATTTCCTGGCGCAGATGGCGACCTTCGGCTCGGCCCAGGTCAGCGAAAAGTCGACACACTGATCATGCTGCATCAATTGCGTCTGTTCTTTACCGCGCTGCAGTTCTTCACGCGCCTGCCGATTCCACGCTGGGTCGGCTACCAGCCCGAGTGGCTGCAGCAGTCGTCGCGTTATTTTCCGCTGGTGGGCGTGGTGGTCGCCGGCATCTGCGCCGCCGTTTATATATTGGCGAGCTGGCTGCTGCCGTCGCACGTGGCCGTGCTTCTGGCCGTCGCCGCCGGCATCTACCTGACGGGCGCTTTTCATGAAGACGGCTTTGCCGACATGTGCGACGGCTTCGGCGGTGGCCTGACGCGCGAACGGGTGCTGGAGATCATGAAGGATTCGCGCATCGGTGCGTATGGTGCGATCGGCATCCTGTGCCTGCTGGCGATCAAGGCTGGCGCGCTGGTGTCGCTGCCGCCCGAGATCGTCGCAGCAGCGTTCTTTATCGCCCACCCGCTGTCGCGCCTGGCGGCCGTGTCGCTGATCTGGGCCATGGACTACGCGCGCGACGAGGGCAAGTCCAAGCCGATGGCTCAATCGATGAGCACCGGGGAATTTGTGATCGCCGCCATCTGTGGCCTGCTGCCGGCAGTGATCTGTGGCTTGCTGGGACTGCTGGACTGGAGCGCGCTGGCACTGGCAGTGCTGGCGGCCACCGCCAGCGCCTGGTTCCTGGGCCGCAAATGCCAGCGCCGCCTGCAAGGTTATACGGGCGACTGCCTGGGCGCCGTGCAGCAGGTGGCGGAGGTGGCGGTCTACCTGGCGATCCTGACCAGCTTCCAGCCATCCCTGCGCTTTTATTAAGCGATGAAATTGATCCTGGTGCGCCATCCGGCGCCGGACGTCGCCAGCGGCATCTGCTATGGCAGCAGCGATGTTGCAGTAGCGCCACACATTCTGGCGGCGGCACGCGCCAGCCTGCTGGCCAGTTTGCCGGCCAATCTGCCTGTGTATTCCAGTCCGCTGTGGCGCTGCGCCGGCCTGGCGCAAGCGCTGGCGCGCGATCTGCCCGCCAGCCAATTCATCCAGGATGCACGCCTGGCCGAAATGGATTTTGGCGACTGGGAACTGCGCGCCTGGCAGGACATCGCACGCGGCGAGATCGACGCCTGGGCCTTTGATCTGGCGCATTACCGGCCGGGCGGCGGCGAAAACGTGCTGGCAATGGCCACCCGCGTTGCGGCGTTTCTCGATGAACTGTTGCGCGAACAACACGCGGCCGTCATCGTCATTTGCCATGCCGGCACCATTCGCCTGCTGTCGGCCTTGCAGGCCGGCCTGCCATTGGCGGAAACCGCCCTGCTGGCCGCTTCCGGCGCACACAAAATCGCCTATGGCGCAGTGGTGACGCTCGATTTTCAGCGACCAATAGTCACGCCAGCCATATGAGTCCGGCCCGGCTGCACGTATAATGGCAGGGTTTTGGTGCCCGCGTTCATGTCATGAATGCAGTTAAACGGGAAACACGATGCCGAGCCAAGGCCAACGTGTGCTGCCCCCGCAACGGTAAACAAGTGTCGCCGCTTTCGACTCGAAAGCGCCCGACAAGCTGTCCCTGACAACCACTGTGCCGATAGCGGCATGGGAAGGTAGGACAGCCTCGCTTGCAGCCCGGATACCGGCCAGAACAGGTGGAAGTGTGTGAACGGGGAGGTTCGCGTATCCGACTGGCCCAAGTATTCCAGGCCGTCTTCGAGCGTCATCCTCAGTTCCGTACTTCTGTTCAATCTGGCCAACGGGGACGTCGGCTGGTTGCTTCTTACTTACTGAAAATTATCATGACCCTTGCTGTTTCCCGCCACGCGGCCCTGACGTCGCTCGCGCTAGCCATTGCTGCGCCTTCCGCTTTTGCCCAAGCCACCACCGATACTTTTGACCCTGTCGTCATTACCGCCAACCGCTATCCGCAGCATCTGAGCGAAGTACTGAGCGACACGCAAACCATCAGCTCGGAAGACATCGCACGCTCGGGCGCCAGCTCGGTCGTCGACCTGCTGCAAAAACAGCGCGGCATCGAAGTGGCGCGCAACGGCGGCCCGGGCACCTCGGCATCGGTCTTTATCCGCGGCGCCAACAGCAACCAGAATATCGTGCTGGTCGACGGCGTGCGCATCGGCTCGTCCACCCTGGGTACGGCCAACTGGAGCGCCCTGCCCCTGTCGAGCATCGACCACATTGAAATCGTCTACGGCCCGCTGAGCACCATGTACGGCGCCGACGCCATCGGCGGCGTGATCCAGATCTTCACCAAGAAAGGCGAAGGCCCTGCGCGCTTCTCCGCGGCGGCCGGCTACGGCAGCAACAACACGCGCCAGGCCGAAGCACAGGTATCGGGCGCCACGGGCGGCTACAACAGCTTCAGCTACTCGCTGGCAGCGAGCAAGGAAAAATCGGATGGCTACTCGGCCTCGAAGCTGGGCGCCTCGTCGTTCACCTACAATCCGGATAAAGACGGCTACGACAAGGAAAACGTCAGCGGCCAGATCGGCTACCAGATGGCCAAGGGCCACCAGGTGGGCCTGGCATTCCTGAACAGCAAACTGGACGCCCAGTACGACAGCGGCCCGGGCTACGACTCGCGCAGCAAGCAGAAGCTGGAAAACATCTCGGTATTTACCAAGAACGAATTCCTGCCCAACTGGACCAGCGAACTGCGCTATGCGGAAGCGCGCGACAAGTCGGGCGACGACAGCGCCGCCGCATCGTGGGGCAAGAGCCAGATCGACACCAAGCAGACCGACCTGACCTGGCAGAATGACATCCGTTTCGGCCGCGACAACCTGCAAGTGCTGGCCAGCTACCGCGACGAAGACGTGATGTCGAGCAGCACGCCGGAAGTAACGGGCTCGCGCAACACCAAGTCGTTCGCCGTCTCGTACAACCTGGTACGCGGCGCGCACCTGGCCAGCATCAGCGGCCGTCGTGACGACAGCTCGGCATTCGGCAACCACAATACGGGCAGCATCGCCTACGGCTACCGCTTCACCAATGCCCTGCGCGCCACCGCCAGCTACGGCACCAGCTTCCGCGCGCCGACCTTCAATGAGCTGTACTACCCGGGCTATGGCCTGGCGACGAACCAGCCGGAACGCGGCCGCAACGCCGAACTGGGCCTGCGCTATGACGACGGCGTCTCGAAACTGAGCGCCAGCTACTACCACAACAAGATCACCGACCTGCTGGTCAACACCACGCCTTGCCCGGACCCGACCTTCACCGGCACATTCGGCTGCGCCTACAACGTCAACAAGGCGTTGCTGGAAGGCCTGACGATTGCCGGCTCGCGCAAGTTCGGCGCCTTCAATGTGCAAGGCAATATCGACCTGCAAGATCCACGCGATGAAACCAAGGACAAGCAACTGGTACGCCGCGCCAAGCGTCACGCCAGCTTTGCCACCGACTATAGCCTGGGCGCCCTGACCACCGGCGCCGAATGGCAGTTGTCGGGCAAGCGTTTTGAAAACGCCGCCAACACCACCACCCTGGGCGGCTATGGCCTGGTCAACCTGTACGCCACCTACCAGGTCAATCCTGACTGGTCGGTACTGGCGCGCTGGAACAATATCGCAGGCAAGGACTACGAACTGGCCCGCTTCTACGCGACCCCAGGCTCGAAATTCTTCGTGGGCGTACGCTACGGCATGAAGTAAGCAACTTGTTGATGTAAGCTGCGGGCGGTGACGGTAACGCCATCGCCCGCAGTGCGGTTCCGCAGTCCCCGTTTTCAAGGTATGCATGCATCCATTTTTCCGCAACATGCGCCACCGCGCGACGGTGATCCTCGCGACACTGCTCGTGTGCGCGGTTGTCAGCCTGATTTTCTCCGGCATGACCGGTTCGATCGCGATCCCGCTCGCCGACCTGCCGTCCGCCCTGTTTCACCTTATTCAGGGCCACCCCGATACCCTTGCCGCCACCCTGCTCGACCTGCGCCTCGGCCGCGCGCTGACCGCCTTTGTCACGGGCGCCGCGCTGTCGCTGGCCGGCGTGATGATGCAGGCGCTGCTGCGTAATCCCCTGGCCGACCCGTATGTACTGGGCATCTCGTCCGGCGCCTCGGTCGGCGCCCTGGCCGCGCTGCTGTTCATGTGTTCTCTGTGGGTGGTCGATGCGGCCGCCTTTGCCGGCGCCGTCGGCGTCTCCATGCTGCTGTATCTGTTTGCCCGGCGCGACCTGCGCGGCGGCACGGCGGCCGAAGGCGGCGCGTCAATGCTGCTGCTGACAGGCGTGATCCTGTCGTCGGCCTGCATGGCCATCGTCACCCTGATGCTGTCGATCGCCCCCGAAAGCCGCTTGCGCAGCATGGTGTTCTGGATGATCGGTGACCTGTCCGGCGCGCCATCGCGCGCCATGCCCTGGCTGGTGCTGGGCGCGGTCATGATTTTCGCACTGCGCAGCGCTCGTTCCCTGAACGTGATGGCGCTGCATGCGGAAGCGGCGGCTACCCTCGGTGTGCGCGTGGGCGCGCTGCGCAAGGGCCTGTTTTTCTGTTCCGGCCTGCTGACGGCCAGCGCCGTCACCAGCGCCGGCAGCGTGGGCTTCGTCGGCCTGATCGTGCCGCACGCGCTGCGCTTTGCCTGCGGCCCCGACCACCGCGTGCTGATTCCCGCTGCGGCGCTGGCCGGCGGCACCTTTCTGGTACTGGCCGACACCGTCGCGCGCACCGTGCTGGCGCCCTTGCAGCTGCCGGTCGGCGTGGTGACGGCAATGATAGGCGCCCCCGTGTTCCTGTATCAGCTGCACCGGCTGCGCCGCAAATGAGGCCACGATGATACGTACCTACCAACTGGGCCTGAAGGCAGGCAGCCGTACCCTGCTGGAAAACCTGAACTGGCGCATCGGCGAAGGCGAATGCTGGAGCATCATCGGCCGCAATGGCGCCGGCAAAAGCACCTTGTTGCGCACCCTGGCCGGCCTGCGCGACCCCGATGCCGGCCACGTCACGATACAGGGCCGCGCACTGATCGACTGGCCGCTGGGTGCGCTGGCGCGCCAGCGCGCCTTTTTGGCGCAGGCGCGCCACGACGCGTTCTCCTACCGCGTGATCGAAACCGTGCTGTCGGCCCGCCATCCGTATCACGACAACCATTACTGGGAAGGCAGCGACGACCAGCGGATCGCGCTCGCCTCGCTGGCGGCGATGGAAGTGGCACACCTGGCCGAACGCGACGTGCGCAGCCTGTCCGGCGGCGAGCGCCAGCGCGTGGCGATCGCCGCCATGCTGGCGCAGGATACGCCCATATTATTACTCGACGAACCGGCCAACGCGCTGGACCTGGCGCACCAGGTCAGCGTGATGGGACTGTTGTCCAAACTGTGCCGCGAACAGAACAAAACCGTGGTGATGGTGGGTCATGACCTGAACCTGGCGCACGGCATATCGAGCCACGCGCTGCTGATGATGGGCGATGGCGGCTGGCTCGCCGGCAGCGTGGCCGAGGTCATGCAGGCATCCATCCTGGGCGACTACCTGGGCCACCCGATCGAGATCATCGAACACGGCAAACGCAAGATATTCATACCAAAAGAGGACTGACATGAGCGACACCACCCCACCGAACGACGATACCGCGGCAATCAACGAACGCCACCGTGTACGCATGGAGCGCAAAAAAGCCATCATCGACGCGGCGATCGCCAAGGCCGACAAGGAAATCGGCATCATCATCGTCAACACCGGCAATGGCAAAGGCAAGAGTTCGAGCGGCTTCGGCATGGCGATCCGGGCGATGGGCCACGGCATGAAGGTGGGCGTGGTGCAGTTCATCAAGGGCGCCATGTCGACCGGCGAAGAAAAATTCCTGCGCCGCTTCCCGGACGAAATCAGCTTTCATGCGATGGGCGAAGGCTATACCTGGGAAACCCAGAACCGCGAACGCGATATCGAAAAAGCCGAACTGGCGTGGGAGCAGGCCAAAACTTTCCTGGCCGACCCCGCCTACGGCCTGGTGCTGTTCGATGAACTCAATATCGCCCTCAAATACAAATACCTGGACGTGCACAAGGTGATCGCCGACCTGCTGGAACGCCCGGCCATGCAGCACGTGGTGATCACCGGCCGCGGCGCGCCCGAGGAACTGATCGCGATTGCCGACACGGTGACCGAGATGGCGGTGGTCAAGCATGCTTACGCGGCCGGCATCGGTGCGCAGGCCGGCACGGAATGGTGAA
The DNA here is from genome assembly GCF_049896105.1 of Janthinobacterium sp. PSPC3-1. Classification (NCBI taxonomy): domain Bacteria; kingdom Pseudomonadati; phylum Pseudomonadota; class Betaproteobacteria; order Burkholderiales; family Oxalobacteraceae; genus Janthinobacterium; species Janthinobacterium sp. PSPC3-1. Next base: position 7,525 of record NZ_JAFCTQ010000008.1, read on the forward strand.
GGTCGCATGACACGGACGCTGGTGCTTGGCGGCGCGCGCTCGGGCAAAAGCGCGTATGCCGAACGGCTGGCCCGCGACTCGGGCAAGGAGGTGCTGTATCTCGCCACCGCGCAGGCCGGCGACGGCGAGATGGCGACGCGCATCGCGCATCATCGGGAACAACGCCCGAATACCTGGCCCACGGTGGAAGAGCCGCTGCGCCTGGGCGCGGCCCTGCTGGCGCATGCTCAGCCGGGCCGATTGCTGCTGGTCGATTGCCTGACCCTGTGGCTGACCAATCTGATGTTTTCGTCGGGCGAGGCGTATCCGGACGTGGGCGACATCGTGCTGCCCGAACTGTTTCACAGCGAGCGCGCGCATCTGCTGTATGCGCTGGCCGAACTGGAAAACAGCGGCTGCGACATCGTACTGGTGTCGAATGAAGTCGGGATGGGCATCGTGCCGGTCGGCGCCATTTCGCGCTGCTTTACCGACGAAGCGGGACGCTTGAATCAGGCGGTGGCGGCCATCTGCGAGCGCGCGGTGTTCGTCGCCGCCGGCCTGCCCTTGTATCTGAAAGGCGGCCCATGCTGAGCGGCTTTTCGCTGCCGCTGCTGGCCGGGTTGATGACGGCCGGCGTGCTGCTCGACCTGATTCTGGGCGAGACGCGCCGCTTTCATCCGCTGGTCGGCTTTGGCAAGCTGGCCGGCGCCATCGAGCGTGCTCTCAACCTGGGCCGCGCGCGTTTGATGCGCGGCGCGCTGGCGTGGGGACTGGCGGTGCTGCCGATCACGTACGCTGCATGGTGGTTGTGCGGCCTGGCCGGCGCCGCACTGCACGTATTCTTGCTGTACCTGTGCCTGGGACTGCGCAGCCTGCGCGACCATAACCAGCCGATCGCCACAGCGCTGGCTGCCGGCGACCTCGATGCCGCGCGCCGTCTGACGGCCCGCATCGTCAGCCGTGATACAGCCAATGCCGACGCTGCCAGCCTGGCCAAGGCCAGCACCGAGTCCTTGCTGGAAAACGGCAACGACGCCGTGTTCGGCACTCTGTTCTGGTTTGCGATTGCCGGCGGCCCCGGCGCCGTCTTTTTCCGCCTGGCCAATACACTGGACGCCATGTGGGGCTACCGCACGCCGCGCTACGACTGGTTCGGCTGCTGCGCCGCGCGCATCGACGATATGCTGAACTATGTGCCGGCGCGCCTGACCGCCCTGTCCTATGTCATGCTGGGAAAAAGCATGGCCGATAAAAAACGCGCCTGGCAATGCTGGCGCACGCAGGCGCCAAACTGGGGCAGTCCGAACGCCGGCCCGGTGATGGCCAGCGGCGCGGGCGCCCTGGGCCTGGCCCTGGGTGGCGACGCCGTCTACGATGGCGAACTGGAACGGCGCCCGCCGCTGGGCAGCGGCCTGCCGGCGGCAGCCCACGATATCGACCGAGCCTGGCGCCTGGTGATGGAAACCACCGTACTGTGGCTGATCTGGGTGGCGCTGGCCGCCGGACTGTTTTATCTGCGAGGACGCCATGTTGCTTGAACACGGCGGCAACCTGCGCGAGGCCGCGCACGCCTACGACCGGCCGCTGGAACAGTGGATCGACCTGTCGACCGGCATCAATCCGCACTGGTATCCGGTACCAGGCACGTCCCCAAACGCCTGGCACCGCCTGCCCGAAGCCGATCCGGCACTGGCCGCTGCCGCCTGCGCGTATTACGGTGCGCAGTCCATGCTGCCGGTGGCCGGCACGCAGGCCGCCATCCAGGCCTTGCCCCGCTTGCGCGCGCCTGGCCGCGTGATTGTCGCCGCGCCCTCGTATGCGGAACACGCCCACCACTGGGGCCAGCATGGCCATCAACTGCGGCAGGTACCGTATGCGCAGTTGAACGATGCCGTCGACGACTGCGAGGTGCTGGTGGTCTGCAATCCGAACAACCCCACCGGCGCGCGCATCGCCCCCGAACAGCTGCTGGCGTGGGCTGAAACACTGGCGGCGCGCGGCGGCTGGCTGGTGGTCGACGAGGCGTTTGGCGACACGGAGGATGCGGCCAGTCTCGGTGCATATACCGGCCAGCCTGGACTGATCGTGCTGCGCTCGGTCGGCAAGTTCTTTGGCCTGGCGGGACTGCGGCTGGGCTTTGTGGCGGCGCATCCCACGCTGCTGCAAAAGCTGGCCGCGATGCTGGGGCCGTGGACCGTCAGCGGCCCGGCGCAGCAGGTGGCGCTGGCGGCCTTGTGCGATACCGGCTGGCAGCAGGCCATGCGCGCGCGCCTGCACGGCGAAGGCAAACGGCTGCGCCAGTTGCTGGCGTCATGCGGCATCGCCAGCACGGGCTGCGCGCTGTTTCAATGGTGGCCGGAAGCGCGCGCGGAGGACTTTCACCGCCATATGGCCGAACGCGGCATCTGGGTGCGGCTGTTCCGCCATGCGGCGCGCGGCATCCGACTGGGACTGCCGCCCTATGAACCGGCCTGGCAGCAGCTGGAGCAGGCACTGATTGCATGGAACAAGGAAAACACATGAGATACTGGACGATGACACTGCTGGCCACCGTGCTGGCCTTGCCGGCGCACGCCGCCATCACCGTGCGCGATGACGACGGCAATGCCGTCACGCTGGAGAAGCCGGCGCAGCGCATCCTGGCGCTGGCGCCGCATATCACCGAGCTGCTGTTCGCGGCCGGCGGCGGCGAGAAAATCGTCGGCGTGGTCAGCTACAGCGACTATCCGGAAGCGGCAAAAAAGATCGCCAACGTGGGCGACAACCGCCAGTACGACATGGAACGCATCATCGCCATGAAGCCGGACCTGATCGTGGTGTGGATGCATGGCAGCGCCGAGCGCCAGATCGCCATGCTGCGCCAGCTGAAGGTGCCGATCTATCACAGCGATCCGAAAAAGCTGGCCGATATCCCGAACAACATGGAGCGCCTGGGCCAGTTGATGGGCACGGAAAAAGTGGCCGCGCCGGCCGCCGCGCAGCTGCGCGCCAGGCTGGCCAGCATGAGCGCGCAATACGCGCAGCGCCCGCCCGTGCGCCTGTTTTACCAGGTGTGGGACAAGCCGCTGTACACCATCAGTGGCGCCAGCATCATCAGCGATGCCATGCGCGTATGCGGCGGCCAGAATGTGTTTGGCGCGATGAAGGTGGTGGCGCCGGTCGTCACGGCCGAAGGCGTGCTGCAGGAAAATCCGGAAGCGATCTTCGCCACCAGCGAAAAGAGCGATGCGGACAGCGAAGGCGGCCTGGCCATGTGGCGCGCCTTTCCGTCCTTGAGCGCGGTGCGCAACAACAATCTGTTCCGCCTGAATGGCGATCTGCTGAACCGCGCCGGCCCACGCATGTTCGACGGCACGGCCGCCATGTGCGACAAGCTGGAACTTGCCCGCCAGCACCGCAGTGCGCCGGCAGCAAAGGCAAAGGCAAAGCAATGAGCCACTACCAGCGCATCGCCTGTCTGTCGACCGAAGCGGTGGAAACCCTGTACGCGCTCGGCGCCGAAGACGTTATCGCCGGCATCTCCGGTTTTACGGTGCGCCCGCCGCGCGCGCGCGAAGAAAAAACCAAGATCAGCGGCTTTTCCTCGTCCAGCCTGGAACGCATCCTGGCCGTGCAGCCGGACCTGGTGATCGGCTTTTGCGACATGCAGGCCGATATCTGCCGCGACCTGGTCAAGGCCGGCGTCGAGGTGCACCAGTTCAACCAGCGCACCGTCGAGGGGATTTTGCGCATGATCGCCGTGCTGGCGTCGCTGGTGCGGCGCGAGGAAGCGGGCCGGGAACTGGTCGCCAGCCTGCGCGCCGACCTCGCCCGCGCGCAAGAGCGCGCCGCGCCCTGGACCCGCAAACCGGTGATCTATTTCGAAGAGTGGAACGAGCCTTTGATGAGCGGCATCGGCTGGGCGGCGGAGCTGATCGAACTGGCCGGCGGCGTCGATGCGTTTCCGGAATTGTCCGCACAGCCGGGCGCGAAGGAACGGATTATCGCCGACCCGCTGGACGTGGTGCGGCGTGCGCCCGACATCATTATCGCCACCTGGTGCGGCAAGAAATTCCAGCCCTTGCAACTGACGGCGCGCCCGCAATGGGACACCATCCCCGCCGTGCAAAACGGCATGGTGTTCGAGATCAAGTCGCCCGACATTCTGTCGCCCGGACCTGCCGCAATTACCGAAGGGCTGCGCCAGATCAGCGATATGGTCGCCCTGTGGCAGGCGCAGCAAGCATGACGGTCCCGTTCCATACCCTGATGGTGCAGGGCACGACCTCGGACGCCGGCAAGAGCACCATCGTCGCCGCCCTGTGCCGGCTGATCAAGCGGCGCGGTGTCACCGTCGCCCCGTTAAAGCCGCAGAACATGGCCCTGAACAGCGCGGTGACGGCCGACGGCGGCGAGATCGGCCGCGCGCAGGCGCTGCAGGCCATGGCCTGCGGCATCGCGCCGCATACCGACATGAATCCGGTGCTGCTGAAACCGTCGTCGAACACGGGCGCGCAGGTAATCATCCACGGCAAGGTGCGCGCCGAAATGGATGCGCGCGACTACCAGCAATACAAGACCGTCGCCATGGGGGCGGTGCTGGAATCCTACGCGCGGCTGCGCCAGCAGTACCAGGCGGTGATCGTCGAAGGCGCGGGCAGCCCCGCCGAGATCAATCTGCGCGCGCGCGATATCGCCAACATGGGGTTTGCGGAAGCCGTCGACTGCCCCGTGATCCTGGTCGCCGATATCGACCGTGGCGGCGTGTTCGCCCACATTATCGGCACTCTGGCCTGTCTGTCGGACAGCGAACGGGCGCGCATTATCGGTTTTGTCATCAACCGTTTTCGCGGCGATATTTCGCTGCTGCAGCCGGGCGTCGACTGGCTGGAACAGCAGACGGGCAAACCGGTGCTGGCCGTGCTGCCCTATCTGCAAGGCCTGTTTCTCGATGCGGAAGACGCGGTCGAAGCGATGCAGGCCGAACGCGGCGCGTTTACCGTGGTGGTGCCGCAACTGCCGCGCATCAGCAACCATACGGATTTCGACGCGCTGCGCGCCCATCCGGGCATCGACCTGCGCTTTATCAAGCAGGGCCAGCCGATACCACCGGCCGACCTGGTGATCCTGCCCGGCAGCAAGAACACGCGCGGCGACCTGGCATGGCTGCGGCATGAAGGCTGGCCCGCCTATCTGGCAAAACATCTGCGCTATGGCGGCAAGGTGATCGGCATCTGCGGCGGCTTCCAGATGCTGGGAGACAGCGTGCGCGATCCGCTGGGCGTGGAAGGCGCGGCGGGCGAGTCAGCGGCACTGGGATTGCTGGCGATGACGACCGAACTGACGGCCGACAAGCGGCTGGTGCAGGTCAGTGGCCAGTGCGCGTTTGCGGGCGCGGACAAGGCCCTGGTCTGCGGCTATGAAATCCATATGGGCGTCTCACATGGCGCGGCGCTCGACGCGCCAGCATTCCTCATCGATGGCCGGCCGGAAGGGGCGGTATCCGGCGACGGGCAAATCCTGGGCAGCTATTTGCACGGCATGTTCGATACCCCCGCAGCCTGTTCGGCCCTGCTGCGCTGGGCCGGGCTGGAGTCCAGCCATGTGGTCGATACCGGCGCGCTGCGCGAAGCGAGCCTGGAGCGGATCGCCGATGCGGCCATGCCCTTGATGGCCGCGCTGGAACGCCACGAATACTGACGCCTAGTTTTTCAGGCAGGTGCCCATGTAGGTGCGGTCGGTCGAAAACTCGACCGCCATGCTGGACGACACCGGCATGAACATCGAGTAATCGGCCGGCACATCGGCCGGGTCCTTGAACACGGCGATACCGTCGAAATCGACGGCTTGCGCGCCCAGGCCCAGCTTGTTGATGGTGATGGCTTCATCGTGGGTCTTGCCGACGGTGTTGTTGGTGATGGTGGCGGTGCTGCCGGCCACCACGATTTTTGCGCTGATGCCGGGCGCCGCGCAGGCATAGCTGCCGGCGATCTCGGTGCCGATCTTTTGCTGTTTGGCCGCCACGATGGTGCCCACGCGCAGCACGTTTTCCTGGTTGCGGCTGTAGCGGTCGATGAACAGCGCCAGCCCGCGGTCGCCGGCATGCACGTGAACGATGCCGAAGTCCTGCTGTCCCTGGCGGGCGATGATCAACCCGCGCGCCGCATCCCGGACCAAAGTCAGGCTGGCGTTTTCCGCCGCCAGCTGCGGCGATACCGCCGTGCAGGCGCCTTGCGCATTGAACACGCCGCCATTGCATAGTTGCGCGCTGCCGTCGGCGGCCACCCGGAGGCTGCCTTTCGGATTGAAGCGATCGCCGCCGTTCGAGGCGTTGCGCATGGCGCCCAGGAAAATATAATTGCCGGCCAGCTTGGCCACATCGGTGGCGGCATAGCCGCTGCCGCTGACGTTCGAACTCATGTTGCCCAATTTGATCGTTCCCGTCAGCAAGCGCGTGCGCGCATCGACGGCGAGGCTCAGGTCGGTGCCTGCATACGTCGTGATATTGCCGCTGGTGACCGCCGTATAACTGCCGCTGCGGTCGACCAGGCCGAACTGCGTCGACAGCACCTTCACGCTGAAGGTTTTCTTCGCATTGTCAAACGTGATGCGCCAGGTGTCGCCGATCTCGGCCGCCACGTCGTACACACTCTCGTCCGCATTGGCGCCGGCGATGACCGCCAGGCCAGCGGCGGCGGCCACCGCTTGCGACGCCACCGTCACGGCATCGGTGGTGGGCGTCACCGGAGGCGTGACGGGCGGCGTGACCACCACCGGTGGCGTGACGGGCGCGGCCGGGGTATCGTTATCGCTGCCGCCGCCGCAAGCGGTCAGGGCCGCGCCCAGCAGGACGATGGAGAGGGCATTTTTCATAGTGGTTTTCCAGGAAAGAGGTGACGCGACAGGTAATAGTCGCGATGGCAACACCGATGCTAGCCCCGGCGAACAACATTTACTATGGAACAATTGTTCCATGGACTTGCAACGGCGGCCATGCCATGGCATGCAGGCTGACGGCGCGCGTGCGCCATTTATGTGACAATTCCATCCTGTTGGCTCCGTTCCACCCTCCTCAGGCTGTCTACCCATGTCCAGTTCCGCCGTTAAAAGCTACCTCCCGTGGGTGGTCGCCACCGCCCTCTTCATGGAGCAGCTCGACTCCACCATCGTCAATACCGCCATTCCGAGCATGGCGGCCAGCCTGAATGTCACGCCGCTGAGCCTGAAAGCGGTGGTTACCAGCTACATCCTGAGCCTGGCCGTGTGCATCCCGATCAGCGGCTGGATGGCCGACCGCTTCGGCACGCGGCGCGTGTTTTCCGCCGCCGTCGCCATCTTCACGATCGCTTCCATCCTGTGCGGCCTGTCCGTCAACTCGCCGATGCTGGTGGCGGCACGCCTGCTGCAGGGGGTCGGGGCGGCGATGATGATGCCGGTCGGCCGGCTGACCATCATCCGCACCTTTCCCAAGTCGCAACTGCTGGCGGCAATGAATTTCGTCATTATCCCGGCCCTGATCGGCCCCTTGCTGGGGCCTACCGTGGGCGGGCTGATCGTGCACTGGCTGTCGTGGCGCGAGATTTTCTTCGTCAACGTGCCGGTCGGCCTGGCGGCGCTGTACCTGGCGCACCGCTACATGCCTGACTACTATGGCGACAAGCCGCGTCCGCTGGACCTGATCGGCCTGGTGCTGTTCGGCACCGGCATTGCCCTGCTGTCGTGGCTGCTGGAAGTGTTCGGCGAGCATCGCGTCGATCCCACCTCGTTCGCCGTGCTGCTGTTTATTTCCATCAGCCTGCTGGCGGCCTACGTCTGGCATTCGAGCGAAGTGCTGCACCCGCTGCTGCGCCTGGCGCTGTTCAAGGTGCGCACCTTCCGCGTCTCGGTGGTGGGCGGTTTCGTCACGCGCCTGGGCGTCGGCGGCCTGCCGTTTTTGTTGCCGCTGCTGTACCAGCTGGGCCTGGGCTTGCCGGCCTGGCAGTCGGGCTTGCTGATGATGCCGTCGGCGGCCGCCGCAATGGGCATGAAGTTCATCTCCGCGCGCGTGCTGGCCCGCTTCGGCTACCGGCAAGTGCTGATCGTCAATACGGTGCTGATCGGCGTGACCATCGCCATGTTTTCGCAAGTGAGCGCCGGCACGCCGTTGTACGTCATCGTCGGCATCAGCCTGTGCCTGGGCTTTTTCAATTCGCTGCAGTTTTCCAGCATGAACACCATCGCCTACGCCGATGTCGACAAGGCCGACTCCAGCATGGCCAGCACGATTGCCAGTTCGATGCAGCAACTGTCGATGAGCTTTGGCCTGGCGTTCGGTTCGCTGATCACCGGCTGGTACCTGGGCGACATGCCGCAGTCGAACCGCGCCATGCTGAGTACCGCCCTGCACCATGCCTTTTTGACACTGGCAGTGGTGACGATCCTGTCTTCGCTGACCTTCTGGACCTTGCGCCGCACGGATGGGGAAAGCATCAGCAAGGGCAGCGATGTCGATGAAGACGACCTGGCCGAAGTCAAGGCGAAAGCGGTGGTGCAGACGGAAGTCCGGACGACAACGCAAACCAGCAAGGACTGAGCGGCCTCAAGCCGCCGCGACGCCACGCTGGCGGCACTGGCCGCGCCGGTGCTACTGTGTACCGGGAGGCGCACATGGCGATCGAGCGGCGGTTCGCATGGGAAGGCAAGGACCGCCACGGCAAGCGGGTAGCAGGCATGCTGCGCGCCACCGACGCCGCTGCCGCCACCGTGCTGCTGCGCCGCCAGGGCATCCTGGCCACCCGCGTGCAGGCCCGCCGCGCGGCACCGGGCAAGGCCATCCGCCACAAGGATATCGCGCTGTTTACGCGCCAGCTGGCCACCATGATGGGCGCCGGCGTGCCGCTGCTGACCGCCTTCGAGATCGCCGGCAAGGGCCATGCCAAGCCGTCCATGACGCAGCTGATGCAGGACTTGCGCCGCGATATCGAAGCGGGCGGCAGCCTGCAGCAAGCCTTCCGCCAGTTCCCCCACCTGTTTGACGAACTGTATTGCAACCTGGTGGCGGCCGGCGAACAGGCCGGCATCGTGCAGGAGCTGCTGGCGCGCCTGGCCACGCACCAGGAAAAAGCCATCGCCCTGCGCCGCAAGCTGCGCGGTGCGCTGATGTATCCACTGGCCATCGTAGCCGTCGCCATCCTCGTCACCGCCATCATCCTGACGGTGGTGGTGCCGGCCTTCCGGCAAGTCTTCGACAGCTTCGGCGCGCCGCTGCCGCTGCCCACCTTGCTGGTCATGGAGCTGTCGCGCCTGCTGGTGCAATCGTGGTACTGGCTGCTGGCCGCGCTGGTGGCGCTGGCACTGCTGCTGCGCCTGGCCTGGCGCCGCTGGCCGCAGTTGCGCCGGCACGCACAGCTGCAATCGCTGCGCCTTCCCCTGTTCGGCCCGCTGCTGCGGCGCGCGGCGATCGCCCGCTGGACCCGCACCCTGGCCGCCATGTACGCCGCCGGCGTGCCCCTGCTCGATTCGCTGGCCCTGGTCGGCGCCGCCGCCGGCAACATCGTCTATCAGGACGCCACCATGCGCATCGAGCGCGAGATCCGCGCCGGCGGCAGCCTGGCGCTGGCCATGGGCCACAGCGGCGTGTTTCCCGAGCTGCTGACGCAACTGGCCCTGATCGGCGAAGAATCGGGCGCCCTCGACGCCATGCTGTCGCGCGCGGCCGACATCATCGAAGCGGAGATCGACAGCACCGTCACCATCCTTGCATCCTTGCTGGAGCCGGCGCTGATGGTGGTGCTGGGCGTGCTGGTGGGTGGCCTGGTGATCGCCTTGTATTTACCGATTTTCAAGCTGGGAGCGGTGATTTGACGGGTGGGGTTGAGATAGCGCAAGGGCATGGTGCGCAACGCGCACGAGGCGCTTGCGATGGCCGTATAAAATTTGATACACTCGGGAGAAATCGCGATGAACGAGAAACCGATCGACTGGCGTGGCAGCTCGCTCGACGATATCAAGGACGACGCCATCTTTACCGTCAACGCGCGGCGCGAGGCCGGCCACCAGCTGAGCCAGGTGCAGGCGGGGCTGGAGCCTGACCGCTGGAAGCCGTTCGACGAAGTCGGCGCGGGTACACGCGAAATCATCGTCAATCTCGATGACGGCTGGTTCCGCGTCATGTACGTGGCCAAGTTTGCCGAAGCCGTGTATGTGTTGCACTGTTTCAAGAAGAAAACCAACGCCACATCCGGGCAGGATAAACAGATTGCCAGCACCCGTTATAAAGCCGTGATCAAGGAAAGGAACACGCAATGAGCATCAACACCAAATCAGCCCGCATCACGCCCGCTGGCGGCAACGTCTTCGCCGACCTGGGCTTTGAACCCGCGGAAGCGCAGGCGCTGCAGGCGCAGTCGCAGCGCATCATCTCGGACAAGATCGCCATCAAGGAAAAACTGATGGGAGAGTTGGCGCTGTGGATGGCTACCGAAAACCTCAAGCAGGCCGATGCCGCGCAGATCCTTGGCGTGACGCGCCCGCGCGTATCCGACATGATCAACAGGAAAACCCCGAAATTCACCATCGACGCGCTGGTCGACATGCTGGCGCGCACCGGCAAGCGGGTGATGTTCTCGATCGCGTAAGCAGCGGCGGTCTGCCGAAAGTTCCCCGGAAGGGTGAGGATGTTTTACACTGCGCAGTGCCGGCAACTGTTTGCACGGCAACATCCCACCCTGACTAGACCACCATGCTGCAAGATACCCTGTTGTTCGCCGCGCCCGGCAATCTGTTCGTCACGCTGGTCGCCGCCCTGTTCGGCCTGATCGTCGGCAGCTTTCTCAATGTCGTGATCCACCGCATCCCGAAGATGATGCAGCGCGAGTCCGACAATTACGTGGCGGTGGAAAGCGGCAAGCCGCCGCCGCACACCGACAAATACAATCTGATGCTGCCGCATTCGCACTGCACCGCCTGCGGCCACCGCATCACCGCGCTGGAAAACATTCCCGTCGTCAGCTACCTGGCCCTGCGCGGCCAGTGCCGCGCCTGCAAGGCGCCGATTTCGCCGCGCTATCCGCTGGTGGAAATGTTGACGGGCGCGCTGTCGGCGCTGCTGGTCTGGCATTTCGGCAGCGGCTGGACCGGGCTGGCCACTTTGCTGTTCGCCTTCCTGCTGATCGCCATGACCTTTATCGACGCCGATACGCAGATGCTGCCCGACGACCTGACGTTTCCGCTGCTGTGGGCGGGGTTGCTGGTCAATATCAACGGCACCTTCGTGCCGCTTGCCGACGCCGTGATCGGCGCGGCTGCCGGCTACCTGGCCCTGTGGAGCGTCTACTGGGCCTTCAAGCTGGCGACAGGCAAGGAAGGAATGGGGTATGGTGACTTCAAATTGCTGGCGGCGCTGGGCGCCTGGCTGGGCTGGACCATGCTGCCGACGATTATTTTATTGTCGTCCGTGGTCGGCGCGCTGGTCGGCATCGTCCTGATCGTGTTTGCCAAACGCGGGCGCGACAAACCCATTCCCTTCGGTCCCTACCTGGCCGCCGCCGGCGTGATCGCCCTGCTGTATGGCGCGCCGCTGTCGCAGCTGACCCTGGGTCTGGTGGGCTGACCGAATGGAACACATGACAGAATCTGGCACGACGCACGGCGCACCTTATTTCAGCATCGGCCTGACCGGCGGCATCGGCTGCGGCAAGAGCACGGTGGCCAATCTGTTTGCCGCGCGCGGCGCCTCCATCGTCGATACCGACGAGATCGCGCACAGCATGACGGCCGCCAATGGCGCGGCCATGCCGGCGCTGCTGGCGGAATTTGGCGCTGGGGTGCTTGACGCGAACGGCGCGATGGACCGCGCAAAGATGCGCGCACTGGTGTTTTCAGACCCGCAGGCCAAGCGCCGGCTGGAAGCGATTTTGCATCCGCGCATCCGCGCGGCCACCCTGGCGGCGGCCGCCGGCGCCACCGGCAGCTATGTGATCTTTGCCGTGCCGCTGCTGGTCGAATCGGGCGGCTGGGTGGAACGGGTCAACCGCGTGCTGGTGATCGACTGCCAGGAAAGCCTGCAAGTGGCGCGCGTGATGCGGCGCAATGGCCTGTCGGAAGCGCAAGTGAAGGCCATCATGGCGACGCAGGCGACACGGGCCATGCGCCTGGGAGCGGCCGATGATGTGATCGATAACAATGGCGACCTGGCGGCCCTGGAACCGCAGATCGCCCTCTTGCACGAGGTATATCTGGCATTTTCAAAAAGAATGGCGGGAATGGCCTCACAGCATTTGTAATTTGTCGACGCTTGGTTCAGAATCACGGGATTGCTTGCAGGTCCATACTTAAGGGAATTATTTTGATTGTCTACGAATACCCTTTCAACGAACGCATACGTACGCTGTTGCGGCTGGAAGACCTGTACGACAAATTCAAGTTCTTCGTCCAGCAAGAGCACGCGATGCAGCACCATGTTGCCTTGGCAACTATCTTCGACATGCTGGAAGTGGCCGGCCGTGCCGACCTGAAGTCCGATCTGTTGCAGGAACTCGAACGCCAGCGCCAGAGCCTGCTCGGCTACCGCAGCAATCCGAATGTGGAACCGGAAACCCTGGACGCCATCCTTGGCGAACTCGACAGCGTCAGCGGCGCCCTGGTGGCGGCCCAAGGCAAGACCGGGCAGAATATCCGCGACAATGAATGGCTGATGAGCATCCGCGGCCGCACCATCATCCCCGGCGGCGCCTGCGAATTCGATCTGCCGTCCTACTATGCCTGGCAGCAGCGCAGCTCGGAACAGCGCCTGGCCGATATTCAGGCCTGGTTCGCCCCGCTGGCGCCGCTGTTCGATGCGCTGGCGCTGGTGCTGCGCCTGCTGCGCGATTCGGGCGGCCCCGTCAAGCTGATCGCCAATGCGGGCAGCTTCCAGCAAATGCTGCAAGGCAAGGTCTACCAGATGCTGCGTTTGAGCCTCGACGAGGCCAGCGGCGCGATTCCCGAAATCTCCGCCAACAAATACATGCTGTGGGTGCGCTTTACCACCCAGGGCGGCGACCTGAAACCCAAGCCGCTCGAAGAAGATGTCCCCTTCGAACTCACGCTGTGTAATTTTTAATTGTTCTTGCCATGACCGTTGTTAACTGCCCCACCTGCGCCGCCAAAGTCGAATGGACCGAGGCCAATACCTTCCGCCCCTTCTGTTCGAATCGCTGCAAGCAGATCGACCTGGGCGCCTGGGCCGAAGAGAAATACACGATCCCGGCCGCCGACCCGCTCGACGACCCATTGGATGATGAAGAAAACAAACCCGCGCATTAATAACATCTGACCAAACCTACTGCGCGGCGCGACTTGCGGCCTCCGATGCTCACTGTGCATTCGCACAGCTCCGCTTCTCAGCCACAATTCACATCCGCTCGCTACGGTTTTGTCAGGCGTTGTGACTAAACGGGTTTTCCAGCCGCAATCCCGATCGCGCATAGCGGTCCAGCCGGCCGCTGACCACCGTCAGGCCATGGGCGATGCCCATCGCCGCGATCTGGCCATCGACACCCGTACCGTGATCCTGCAACCGCGCCCACACCAGCGCGCAATCGAGGTCGAACTCGAGCAGGCGCGCCGCATAGTCGCGCAACACCGCCTCCAGCCAGCCTTCCATCGCCAGCGCTTCCATGCTGGCGCCGCGCCGCCATAGCTGCCGGATGCCGGCGCGCCATTGCGCCACCGCCTGCACCGGCAGGTAGCGTTCGTCGGGCGCCACCCGCTCGAACCAGGATCGCACGCCGGGCGGCGCCTTGGCTCCCTTGCGCGCGGCATTGACCACGTCGGCGTCCAGCAGGTAGCCGGGCATGCTATTGGTCACGGCCGAAGTCGGCCTCGCTGCCCACGTCAGGCATGCCGCGCAGGATATCGTCGAGCGGGCGCCTGGGCAGCGGACGCAGCACGCTGCGCAGGATGTCGCGGTGTTCCTCCTCGATGCTGCGGCCATGCGCGCGGGCGCGCTTGTGCAGCGCGGCCAGCAGCAGTTCATCGGCGTCGTTGAAGGTGAGGGTCAAGGTCAGCGCCATGCGAGTCTCCCGCTATCGTCATCAATGACTTTAGCGGAAAGACCCTGTAATGCAAGGCGAGAGCGGCAATCAGGCGCGGGCCGTCAAGCCGGTGTCGTACTTTCGCGGCGCACCACGTCCAGCCATTCCAGCAGGGGAATCGTGGCCGGCAGCAAGGGCTCCACGCCCACCGTGCCCTGCCAGGCAAAGGCCTGGCCTTCCAGGCTTTGCGGCTCGCCGCGCCAGTCGCGGCTGATATAGAAATGCAGCCGCACATGGGCATGCGGATAGACATACTCCACGCCACACCAGGCTTCGGCGCTGTCGATCTGCAGGCCCAGTTCCTCGACGAACTCACGTTTCAGGGCATCGAGGATGGCTTCGCCCGGCTCGACTTTACCGCCGGGAAACTCCCAATAGCCATCATACGGTTTGCCGGCCGGGCGCTGGCCCAGCAGCACATCGCCATTCGGTTTCATCAGGATGCCGACGGCGACATCGACCGGTTTGACTTTCACCTCGCTCATTGCGGCAGCTTTCCCGCAGGAAGTTTACCCGCATAATCGCGCGCAAACTGCCACGCCACCCGGCCTGAACGCGAGCCGCGCTGCAAGGCCCAGCGCAGGGCGTCGCCGCGCGCTTGTGCGATCTGTTCCGGGCTGCAGCCGAACGAGGCCAGCCAGTGCGCCGCGATGTCCAGGTAGTCGTCCTGCTTGAACGGATAGAACGACAGCCATAAACCGAAGCGTTCGGACAGGGAAATCTTTTCCTCCACCGTTTCGCCCGGATGCAGGTCGCCATCGTCGTCGGTCTTGTAGCTGCTGTTGTCCGACATGCGTTCCGGCATCAGATGGCGCCGGTTCGAGGTGGCATAGATCAGCACATTGTCCGACTGCGCGGCGATGCTGCCGTCCAGCGCCACCTTCAGCGCCTTGTAGCCGCTCTCGCCTTCTTCGAACGACAGGTCGTCGCAAAAGATGATGAAGCGCTCGGGACGCGCCGCCACCAGGTCGACGATATCGGGCAGGTCGGCCAGGTCCGCCTTGTCGACTTCGATCAGGCGCAGGCCCTGGCCAGAAAACTGGTTCAGGCAGGCCTTGATCAGCGACGACTTGCCGGTGCCGCGCGCGCCCGTCAGCAGCACATTGTTGGCCGGCCGGCCACTGACGAACTGGCGCGTGTTCTGCTCGATCTGGGCCTTTTGCGTGCCGATATTGTGCAGGTCATCGAGTGCGATGTTCGACACATGGGCCACCGCCTGCAAATGGCTGGCGGCGCCCTGCCGCCGGCGCCAGCGAAAGGCAAAACTGTTCCAGTCGACGGCCGGCGTGGCGGCCGGCAGGATCGCCTCCACGCGCGCCAGCAGGCTTTCCGCGCGCAGCAGGAATTGTTCGAGGCCGGTCATGAACGGTAGTCGGCGTTGATCGACACGTAGTCATGCGACAGGTCGCAGGTCCAGACGGTGGCCGTGGCGTCGCCGCGCGCCAGATTCACGCGGATGGTGATTTCGCTCTGCTGCATCACGCGCTGGCCGTCCTGCTCCTGGTAATCGGGATTGCGGCCGCCATTCTTGGCCACCCATACATCGTCCAGGTACAGGTTCAGCAGGCTGACGTCCAGGTCGTCCACGCCGGCGTAACCGATGGCGGCCAGGATGCGGCCCAGGTTCGGGTCGGAGGCAAAGAACGCGGTTTTCACCAGCGGCGAATGGGCGATCGAATAGGCGATCTTGCGGCACTCTTCCATGCTGCGGCCGTCTTCCACGGTGACGGTCATGAACTTGGTCGCGCCTTCGCCGTCGCGCACAATGGCTTGCGCGAGAAAGGTCGACAGTTCGGTGACGGCGGCGGCCAGTGCGGCGTAGCCGGGCGCATCGACCGAGTCGATCACCAGGCTGCCGGCGCCGGTGGCGACCAGCATGAAGGAGTCATTGGTCGAGGTGTCGCCGTCGATGGTGATGCAGTTGAACGATTTGTCGGCCGCCTGCTTGACCAGTTGATCGAGCACCGGCTGGGCCACGGTGGCGTCGAACGCCAGGAAACCGAGCATGGTGGCCATGTTCGGCTTGATCATGCCGGCGCCCTTGCTGATGCCGGTCAGGGTCACCGTATGGCCCTCGATGGTGACGGTGCGCGAACCGGCTTTCGGCTGCGTGTCGGTGGTCATGATGGCCTCGGCCGCCGAGAACCAGTTATCTTGCGTAAGCGCGGCGACGGCTTGCGGCAGGCCCGCCACCAGGCGCTGCACCGGCAACGGTTCGAGGATCACGCCGGTGGAAAACGGCAGGATCTGCTGCGGCGTGCAGCCCAGCAGTTCGGCCAGCGCGGCGCAGCTGTCCTGGGCAGCGGCCAGGCCCGATTCACCCGTGCCCGCATTGGCATTGCCGGTATTGACCAGCAGCGCGCGGATCGGCGCGGCGCCGGCGGTAACGGCTGCCAGGTTGGCTTTCGAAATCTGCACCGGCGCGGCGCAGAAGCGGTTCAAGGTGAACACGCCGGCCACGGTGGCGGTCGGTGCCAGCTTCAATACCAGCAAATCCTTGCGGTTCGGCTTCTTGATGCCGGCTTCGGCAACACCGATTTCAATACCGGCGACGGCTTTCAGGTCGGCGGCGACGGGCTTGGGAGAATTGACGGCCATATGAGTTCTTCTGCGAGGGGAAAAGGAAGCGCTATTGTAGCGCCTTCGCGCCAGCGCTGACCATGCGGCGCACCGGACCCACGGTCAAAAAAAACGGAGACCGCGGTCTCCGTTTTTGTTCAGGCTGTCAAACCGCCTTTATGCCAGCTTGCCGTGGCAGGCTTTATATTTCTTGCCGCTGCCGCAAGGGCATGGATCGTTGCGGCCGACCTTGACGCCCATGCTCACGCTCATGTCGTCGACATACTGGTCGTTGCTGTTGTCGCCAGCCGTAGGCGCCAGCAGTTCTTCCGGCGCCGCGTTCGGATCGAATTCGGCGTGCTGGTAGTGCACGTTTTCCACGTGCGACTGCTGCATCGCCGCTTCGGCCGCATCGACTTCTTCGCGCGACTGGATGCGCACCGTCATCACGTGCTTGGTGACGTCGTTCTTGATCATGTCGAGCATCATGCCGAACAGTTCGAACGCTTCGCGCTTGTATTCCTGTTTCGGGTTCTTCTGCGCATAGCCGCGCAGGTGGATGCCCTGGCGCAGGTGATCCAGCGCCGCCAGGTGTTCACGCCAGTGGCTGTCCACGCTTTGCAGCATGACATTGCGCTCGAAGCCGCCGAACGACTCCTTGCCGACGATATCGATCTTCGACTGGTACACGGCATCGGCCGCCACCAGCACTTTTTCAACGATCTCTTCGTCGGTCAGGGTTGCATCGGCCGCCAGCAGCTGCTGCAGCGGCATGTCGAGCTGCCACTCGCTGGCCAGCACGGTTTCCAGGCCCTTGATGTCCCACTGCTCTTCCACCGACTCCTGCGGCACGTAAGCGTGGACCAGGTCGGTAAACACGCCGTGGCGCAGCGAGGCGATCATTTCGGAAATATCGGTGGTTTCCAGCAGCTCGTTACGCTGCTGGTAGATCACCTTGCGCTGGTCGTTGGCAACATCATCGTATTCCAGCAATTGCTTGCGGATGTCGAAGTTGCGCGCTTCCACCTTGCGCTGGGCCGATTCGATCGAGCGCGACACGATGCCCGCTTCGATCGGTTCGCCTTCCGGCATTTTCAGGCGGTCCATCACGGCGCGCACGCGGTCGCCAGCGAAGATGCGCAGCAGCGCGTCGTCGAGCGACAGGTAGAAGCGCGACGAACCGGGATCGCCCTGGCGGCCGGCACGGCCACGCAGCTGATTGTCGACCCGGCGCGATTCGTGGCGTTCGGTGCCGATGATGTGCAGGCCGCCCGCATTGACCACGTGGTCGTGCAGCGACTGCCATTCATCGCGCAGCGTCTGCGACTGGCTGGCCTTGTCGGCATCGCTCAGTTCGGCATTGGCGTCGATGAACTTGATCTGGTTTTCAACGTTACCGCCCAACACGATGTCGGTACCGCGACCGGCCATGTTGGTAGCGATCGTGATGGCTTTCGGACGGCCGGCCTGGGCGATGATTTCCGCTTCGCGCGCATGCTGCTTGGCGTTCAGCACGTTATGCGGCAGCTTGGCCTTGTCCAGGATGCCGGACAGCAGCTCCGAGTTCTCGATCGAGGTGGTGCCCACCAGCACGGGCTGGCCGCGCTCGTAGCAGTCGCGGATGTCGATCACCATCGCATTGTATTTTTCCGCCGACGATTTGTAGACCTGGTCCTGGCGGTCCTTGCGCTGCAGCGGACGGTTTTGCGGAATCACTACCGTTTCCAGGCCGTAGATCTCCTGGAATTCGTAGGCTTCGGTATCGGCCGTGCCGGTCATGCCGGCCAGCTTGGCGTACATGCGGAAATAGTTCTGGAAGGTGATCGAGGCCAGGGTCTGGTTCTCGTTCTGGATCTTCACGCCCTCTTTCGCTTCGACGGCCTGGTGCAGGCCATCGGACCAGCGGCGGCCCGTCATCAGGCGGCCCGTGAATTCATCGACGATCACCACTTCATTGTTCTGCACCACATAGTGCTGATCCTTGAAGTACAGCGCATGGGCGCGCAGCGCCGCATACATGTGGTGCACCAGCGAAATATTGGCCGAATCGTACAGCGAGGCGCCTTCCGGCAGCAGGCCCAGTTCGGTCATGATGCGCTCGGCCTTTTCGTGGCCGGCTTCGGTCAGCAGCACCTGGTGCGCTTTTTCATCCTTGGTGTAGTCGCCAGGGACGTCCACTTTGCCCTTGCCGTCCGGCGTTTCTTCGCCGATCTGCAACGTCAGCAAGCCTGGCACTTCATTGATCTTGTGGTACAGGTCGGTATGGCTCTCGGCCTGGCCGGAAATGATCAACGGGGTACGCGCTTCATCGATCAGGATCGAGTCGACTTCATCGACGATGCCGAAATTCAAGGCACGCTGCACGCGGTCGCGCGCTTCGTACACCATATTGTCGCGCAGGAAATCGAAGCCGAATTCGTTGTTGGTGCCGTAGGTAATGTCGGAGTTGTAGGCCTGCTGCTTGGCGCTGTGCTCCATCTGCGACATGTTCACGCCGGTCGACAAGCCCAGCCAGGCGTACAAACGGCCCATGGTCTCGGCGTCGCGCTGTGCCAGGTAATCATTGACGGTAACGATGTGCACGCCCTTGCCCGACAAGGCGTTCAGGTAGGCTGGCAGGGTTGCCATCAGGGTCTTGCCCTCGCCCGTGCCCATCTCGGCGATCTTGCCATAGTGCAGGACCATCCCTCCTATCATCTGCACGTCGAAGTGGCGCATGCGCAGCACGCGCTTGGACGCTTCGCGGCAGACGGCAAACGCCTCCGGCAGCAGGGCGTCCAGCGATTCGCCACCGGCGATGCGTTCCTTGAAGGCAGGCGTCTTCGCTTGCAGCTCGGCATCCGACAGCTTTTCGATGACCGGCTCGAGCGCGTTGATCTCGCGTACCGTTTTTTGGTATTGCTTGAGCAGCCGCTGGTTGCGGCTACCGAAAATCTGGGTCAGTAATGACATGCTTGAATTCTTGAAAAAACGCCGTTAAAAAAAGCTCGGTAGCTGACAGCGAGGTGACAATCGCATGACCGCACGGAGTTCGACTATGGCAAAAGACGATGATTTTATCATGCGTTCCCCCCAAGGTTGGGATCATGCACTATATAACAATAGCTTTAAGACAAACAATGCAGGGAAATTGCGGACATTTTGCGCACAGTATGACTCCATCGGCGGCGACTGCCGCCCTCGCCATGCGCGGGCGAGTGTGCTATGTTTCGGCCATGCGAAATCCCACTTACTCGCCGGCACCGCGCCGCAGCTACGGCTTTGCCCGCCCGGGCCCAGCCGTCACGGGCGCCACCGATTTCTTGCGCGGCAACGCGACGATGGCGTCCCTGATGCCCACCGTCAAGCGCCTGGCCGCCCTGCAAAAAGATTGCGCCCAGGCCTTGCCGGCCATGTTCGAGCACTGCGATATCCTGCAGTTCGAAGCGGGCCAGCTGGTGCTGGCCATACCGAACGCCGCGCTGGCGGCCAAGCTCAAGCAGCAACTGCCGAAGCTGCAGGGGGAACTGGAAAGAAAAGGCTGGCAGATTGCGGGCATCAAGCTCAAGGTGCAGGTGACCAAGAGCATCGCGCCCATCGTCCATACGCGGGCGCTGGTGCTGCCGGAAAAAGCCATGTCGGCGCTGGAGGAATTGAGCACGGCGCTGCCGGCGTCGAAACAGAACGATCAGCTGATCGCGGCGCTGCGCAGGCTGGTGCGGCATCACCGCGACGCCAAGGACTGAGCAAAATACGGCCAATTAACGCATGGTACGTAGGTCGGATTAGCGCGCAAGCGCGTAATCCGACAACGCCGCAGACGCCAACAATGTTGTCGGATTACGGCCCGAAGGGCCTCGGCGGCCCCACCTAATCCGACCTACGTCAGCGACCACTCGCGTTCCATCTGGCGCAGGTAGGACTGCGGCGCCGCCTCATTGGTGGCAAACGAGACGATCTCGTACGACTCCGGCTGCTCCAGCAGCGCCAGCAGCAGCTGGTTGTTCAGCGCATGGCCCGATTTGTGCGCCGTGTAATACGCCAGCAGCGGATGGCCCACCAAATACAAATCGCCAATCGCGTCGAGGATTTTATGGCGCACGAATTCGTCTTCGTAGCGCAGGCCGTCGGCGTTCAGGATGCGGTATTCGTCCATCACGATGGCGTTTTCCAGCGAGCCGCCACGGGCCAGGCCCATGCCGCGCAGGCTTTCCACATCCTGCATGAAGCCGAAGGTGCGCGCGCGCGCCACGTCATGGATATAGGACACGTCGCCAAAGTCGACCGAGGCGCGCTGCATGGTGCCGTCGACGGCCGGGTGGTTGAATTCGATGAAAAAATCGAGCTTGAAGCCGTCATAGGGCGACAGCCGCGCCCATTTTTCGGCCGCGCCGGTGCCGTGACGCACTTCCACCGGCTTGATCACCTTGATGAATTTCTTGGCCGCCGCCTGCTCTTCCACGCCAGCCTGCTGCAGCAGGAACACAAAAGAAGAAGCCGAGCCGTCCATGATGGGAATTTCTTCCGCATTCACGTCGATATACATATTGTCGATGCCGAGGCCGGCCGCGGCCGACATCAGGTGTTCCACGGTCGAGACGCGGGCGCCATCCTTGATCAGCACGGACGCCATGCGCGTGTCGCCCACCGCCATGGCGCTGGCGGGAAACTCCACCACCGGCACCAGGTCGATGCGGCGAAACACGATGCCCGTGTCGATGGCGGCCGGGCTCAGGGTCAGTTCGACCTTGGTGCCGGAGTGCAAGCCGACACCGATGGTGCGGACCGATTGTTTGATGGTGCGTTGTTTTAACATGGCACGATTATAGCCAGTTGCGGCATGGAATGCTGGCCGGCAAAAAAACTGTTACACCCGTCAAGGATGTTCGCTTTCCACATGCACCGCCTCCTTGCGCACCAGATAGATGCCGCTGGCAATAATGATGGCCGCGCCGAGCATGGTGTACTCGTCGGGCAGGGTGCGCCACAACAGCCAGTCCAGGCCCATGCCCCAGGCCAGGGCCGAATACTCGAACGGCGCCACGCTGGACGCCTTGCCGCTGCGAAACGCTTCCGTGATCGCCAGCTGGCCCAGGAAACCGCTGACCGACAAGCCGGCCAGCAGCAGCCAGTCTTCGCGCCGGATCGCCACCCATTCATGCCACGACAGCGCCACGCCGCCGGCCGCCATCATGATCATCAGCCAGAACACCATGCTTTCGCTGGCGTCGCTGCGGCTGAGGATGCGGCCGGTGATGGCCGACACGGCATAGCAGGCGGCCGCGGCCAGCACGGCCAGGCCGGCCAGCGACAGGAAGTCGCCGCCTTCCGGGCGCAGCACCACCAGCACGCCGCCCAGGCCCACGGCAATCGCGCACCAGCGTGCCAGGTCGACCCGCTCTTTCAGAATAAATACCGACAGCGCCGTGATCAGCAGCGGCGCGATAAAGAACAGCGAATACGCTTCGGCCAGCGACAGGCGCTTCAGGCCATAGGCGAACAGGGTAATCATGGCAATGCCCAGCGCGCCGCGCAAAAAATGCAGCGGCCAGCGCACCTTCAGCACATGCTTGAAGGCGCCACGGTACAGCAGATACAGGCAGACCAGCGGCAAGGACGACAGCGCGCGCAAGGCAGTGACCTGCATCGCGGGATAGGTTTCGGACAGCAGCTTCATGGCTGTATCCATCAGCGAAAACAGGCCGGCGGCGGCCAGCATCGCGTAGATGCTGCGCAGATTGGGATTATGGGAAGGCAAAGCAACTCCTGGCAGGAGAGAAACCGTCATCATGGCGACGGCCGGAGCCAGGACCGGGGGCGGATACAGGTGCAGCGTAGCGCAGCGCGGTCGCCCGGATTATAGCAAGCGCGGCGGCGACTGTTACAACACCGGCAACAGCATCACCAGTTTCACCTCATGCTGGCGCGCCAGGTGCAAGGTCACCTGGTTGAAGTTGAGCAGCCCCTGCACGGGATGCTGGAAGCGGCGCAATCCGCCGTCGCGACCCAGCACCTGCTGCGCGCCCCACCAGTGGCGAAACTCCGTGCTGGCGCCGGACAGTTCGGCGATCAAGCCGGCCAGCGGCGCCTGGTCCGCATGGCGTCCCACATCGGCGCGAAACTCGGCCACCAGGCGCTGCGCGCGCTCGGGCCAGCCGGCGATCAGCTGGCGTGCCTGCGGCGACAAAAACATGAAATGCAGTAAATTCGGCAGCTGATTTGGTGATGACTCCGGCTGCGGCGCATCGAGCCAGCCGGCAAACAAATTAGCCGCTTGCGCATTCCAGGCCACCGCGTTCCATTGCCGGTCCAGCATATAGGCCGGCGCATCGATGGCGGCGACAATCGCGGCCAGCTCCTCGCTGCCGGTACCACCCCCGTGCGCCTCGCCATGCTCGGGATCGGCCTTGTCGGCCACCTCGAACAGATACGCCCGCTCGGCCGTGCTCAGCTGCAGCACCTGCGCCAGGCGCGCCAGCATCTTGGCCGACGCCGACACGGGCCGCCCCTGCTCCAGCCAGGTCAGCCAGGTCGGGCTGACGTCAACCAGCTGCGCCAGCTCTTCACGGCGCAAGCCTGGCGTGCGGCGCCGTCCGCCACCGGGCAGGCCGGCCATGGCGGGGGTGACGGCTTCGCGCCGGGCGCGGATGAATTCGGCGAGCTTGTGCGACATGGCGTCCTTGGGTGGTAGTCAATATACCAGTATAACTTCTTGTCTTGTTACAGGATAAAACTGCCTCTATTCTGCCTGTACACCAACATTTACGGGAGCAAACCATGCAACAGCACGATGTCATTACCGAGCAGTTCGGCAAGACCGCCAACGCATACCTGAGCAGCGCCATCCACGCGCAAGGAGCCGACCTGGTGCTGATGCAGGAAGCGGCGCGTCGCCATGGCCGCCCCGTGGTGCTGGACCTGGGCTGCGGCGCCGGCCACGCCAGCTTTGCCGTCGCGCCGGTGGCCGCCTCAGTCGTCGCCTACGACCTGGCGCAACCCATGCTGGACGTGGTCGAGCACGCCAAAGTGCAGCGCGGCCTGGACAATATCAGCACGCGCCAGGGCGACGTGGCCAGGCTGCCGTTCGCCGACGCCAGCTTCGACATGGTCGTCACGCGCTTTTCGGCCCACCACTGGAGCGACGTGGCCGGCGCGCTGGCCGAAGCCTGGCGCGTGCTGCGCCCCAACGGCACTTTATTGGTGGTCGATATCGTGGCGCCGAAAACCGCCCTGTACGACACCACCTTGCAGGCGGTGGAACTGCTGCGCGACGGCTCGCACGTGCGCGACTACCGCGCCTGCGAATGGGGCGCCAAGTTCGACAACGCGGGATTCACGCACAGCCTGCGCAGCGTGTGGAAGCTGACCATGCGGTTCGACGACTGGGTGGCGCGCATGCGCACGCCGGAGCAGCGCATCGCCGCCATCCGCAACCTGTTCGACGCAGCGCCCGAGGAAGCGCGCCAGTATTTCGCGCTGCAGGACGATTATTCCTTCGATATCGATGCGGCGCTGTTCGAGGCGACCAAACCGGTGGTGCAATAAAAAAAACGGCGCCAACATGGCGCCGTTTTTTCGAGGTGAAACAATATTATTTCAACTGGCCCAGCAAGGTCTCGGCATTCGACACTTCAAACTTGCCGCCCTGCTCGATGTTCAGTTGCGTCACCACGCCGTTGTCGGCCAGCAGCGAGTAGCGCTGCGAACGCGTGCCCATGCCGTGCTTGGAGAAATCGGCGTCCAGGCCCAGGGCCTTGCTGTAGGCGGCATTGCCGTCGCCCATCATGCGCACGATGCCGGTGGCCTTCTGGTCACGGCCCCAGGCGCCCATCACGAACGCGTCGTTGACGGAGATGCACCAGATTTCATCGACGCCGGCCGCCTTCAGGGCTTCGGCGTGCTGCACATAACCTGGCACGTGCTGTGCCGAGCAGGTTGGCGTGAAAGCGCCTGGCAGGCCGAAAATGGCGATCTTCTTGCCCTTGGCCAGGTCCTGCACGTTGAACGTGTTCGGTCCCAGCGCGCAGCCTTCGGTTTCGGTTTCGATGAATTCAGCCAGGGTGCCTTCCGGCAGGGTATCGCCGATCTTGATCGTCATGGTGACTCCTTTTTACTATATTGGGAAAAGCCGGCTTGCCGCCGACGCTGCGCAACAGTATGCCTGACTTGCCATCTTTGTGCAGAAATCCCCCACGAAAGCAAAGGCTGACATCAAGAAAACGGCGGCCAAAAGGCCGCCGCAGTCACGCCCCATCCGGGACGAAATCAATCAGCCTGTTTGCGCAGGAAAGCTGGAATGTCATACGTCTCCATGCCATTCTTTTCCATCGCGCGCACCTGCTCGGAAGCGGTTTCACGGCGCCATACGGCTGGCGCCTTCATGCCGTCAAAGCCCGCCGCCGGCGTGGCAGCGCCGACCGTGGTGGTCACGGTTTGCGCGGCGCCCATGGCAGCCGATGGGGTCAGCGGGCTGTTGTGGGTGCCGGTGCGCAGCACTTGCTGCGGTACCAGCTGGATGTTTTTCTTGGCGCGGCCCAGGCCGGTAGCCACCACGGTGACGCGGATATCGTCACCCATGTCGTCGTCGTAGGCGATACCTTGCGCGATCGACGCATCCGGTGCCGCAAAAGCGCGCACGGCCGCCATGACTTCCTTGATCTCCTTGCCCTTCAGGCCACGGCTGGCCGTGACGTTGACCAGCACGCCGCGCGCGCCGGACAGATCAATACCGTCCAGCAGCGGCGAGGCGACCGCCTGTTCGGCCGCGATGCGCGCGCGGTCCACGCCGGAAGCGGTGGCGGTACCCATCATCGCCTTGCCCTGCTCGCCCATGATGGTTTTCACGTCGTTGAAGTCGACGTTGATATGGCCCGGCACGTTGATGATCTCGGCAATGCCGGCCACCGCGTTGTTGAGCACATCGTCGGCGTGCTGCATCCATTCCAGCATGCTTTCGTCCTCGTAGATCTCTTCCAGTTTTTCGTTCAGGATGATGATCAGCGAATCGACGTGCAGGGACAGCTGCTCCAGGCCTTCGTCGGCGATGTCCATGCACTTCTGGCCTTCGTACGAGAACGGCTTGGAGACCACTGCCACCGTCAGCGCACCCAGTTCCTTGGCCACTTCGGCCACGATCGGCGCGGCGCCGGTGCCGGTGCCGCCGCCCATGCCGGCGGCGATGAACACCATGTGCGCGCCGCGCAGCGAATCGGCGATGCGTGCGCGCGATTCCTCGGCCAGCTGGCGGCCGACGGCCGGCTTCATCCCGGCGCCCAGGCCGGTATCGCCGATCTGGATGATGTTGTGCGCCTTGGACGTCGACAGGGCTTGAGCGTCGGTGTTGGCGGCAATGAACTCCACGCCCGACATGCCTTTGTTGATCATGTGTTGAACTGCATTGCCACCCGCACCGCCGACGCCGACTACCTTGATGACGGTACCTAACGCTGTGTTATCGACCATATCGAACTCCATGATGTGCTCCTATCAGAATGCGGTTTCCAAGCGCCAGGCCTCATATCGTTAGGAGAACTGGAGATTGAAAACTGCGGTTAAATTTAAAATAAGTTATATGTACCTGCGCTGCTGCCAAAAAACCTGTGTGCTGCCGGGCGAACTGCAGGCCCTTAAAAATTTCCTAAAAACCATTCCTTCATGCGCTGCCAGACTGCCTTCACCGAGCCATCCTGGCGCGTCACGATATGCCCGCGCAGGTATTGCTTTTTCGCTTCCAGCAGCAGTCCCAGCACGGTCGCGTAGCGCGGACTGCGCACCACGTCGGCCAGCTGGCCGCGATACTCCGGCGTGCCCAGGCGCGCCGGTTTCAAAAAGATGTCTTCCGCCATCTCCACCATGCCCGGCATGATGGCCGTGCCGCCCGTCAGCACGATGCCCGACGACAGCACGCCCTCGTAGCCCGACTCGCGCACCACCTGGTGCACCATCGCAAACAGCTCCTCCACCCGCGGCTCGATCACCGCCGCCAGCGCCTGGCGCGACAGGTTGCGCGGACCACGGTCGCCCAGGC
This sequence comes from Janthinobacterium sp. PSPC3-1, assembly GCF_049896105.1. Taxonomy (NCBI): domain Bacteria; kingdom Pseudomonadati; phylum Pseudomonadota; class Betaproteobacteria; order Burkholderiales; family Oxalobacteraceae; genus Janthinobacterium; species Janthinobacterium sp. PSPC3-1. Next base: position 34,105 of record NZ_JAFCTQ010000008.1, read on the forward strand.
CCGGCACTTCCAGCGATTCGCCCGGATCGGCCAGCACCTGCTTGGCCACGCCGTAGCGGATCTTGATCTCTTCCGCTTCCGCGGTCGGGGTGCGCAAGGCCATCGCGATGTCGTTGGTGATCTGGTCGCCGGCGATCGGGATCACTGCCGTATGGCGGATCGCGCCATCGGAAAACACCGCCACGTCGGTGGTACCGCCGCCGATGTCGATCAGGACCACGCCCAGCTCTTTTTCATCCGGGGTCAGCACGGCGTCGGCCGAGGCCATCGGCTGCAGGATCAAGTCGGAGACCTCGAGGCCGCAGCGGCGCACGCACTTGACGATATTCTGCACCGCCGATACGGCGCCGGTGACGATATGCACCTTGACCTCCAGGCGGATGCCACTCATGCCGATCGGCTCGCGCACATCTTCCTGGCTGTCGACGATGAATTCCTGCGGCACCGTATGCAGCAATTGCTGGTCGGTCGGAATGTTAACCGCTTTTGCCGTCTCGATGACGCGCGCCACGTCGGTGGCCGTCACTTCCTTGTCCTTGATGGCCACCATGCCGCTCGAATTGAAGCTGCGGATATGGCTGCCCGCGATGCCGGCATACACATTGCGGATCTTGCAGTCGGCCATCAGCTCGGCTTCTTCGAGCGCGCGCTGGATCGACTCCACCGTGGCCTCGATATTGACCACCACGCCTTTTTTCAGGCCCTTCGATTCGTGCTGGCCCAGCCCGATCACTTCGTGGCGTCCATCGGACATCACTTCGGCTACCACCGCCACCACTTTCGAGGTGCCGATGTCGAGGCCGACGATCAGGTTCTTCGCGTCTTTTGTCATTTCTGTCGCCTAGTTTTTGGGCTATTGGTTTAATTACTTTGATTATTCGGTCAAGCCGGTTTTTTGGTCGCACTGCTGGTTTTTTTCCGGATGGCCGGCGCCGGCCTGCCATCCTTGCCTTCGGCCGGTATCACCAGGCCGGCCGAACTCAGGGCCAGTCCATTCTGGTAACGCATGTCGATGGTGTCGATATTGTCCAGGCGGCTGGCCAGTTGCGGATAGATGCCCACCAGCCGGTCCACCCTTGCCTTCAAGGTCGTGTGATTCTGTTCGCGCCCCAGCGCCACGCTCATGCCGTTATTCAGTTTGACGGTCCACGCATAGCGGCTCGACAAGGACAGCGATTCGGGCGCCATCTTCAGCGGCGCGAACCATTTGGCCAGGTTCACATAGGTCGCCAGCACGTCCTTCTCGCTGCCGTCCGGTCCCGAAAACGCGGGCAACTCATGATCGTCCTCGGCTTCGGCCACGTTGGCGGTAAACACGTCGCCCTTGACCGACAGCAGGCGGCCATCCTCGCCCCAGGTACCGAGCGCCTCATGCTCTTCCAGCGCCACGATCAGCTGGTTCGGCCACTCGCGGCGCACGCTGGCGCGGCGCACCCAGGGTACCGATTCGAACACGCTGCGCACGTTTTCCAGGTTGCTGGTGAAGAAATTGCCCTTGATGCGGTTTTGCGTGCCGGCGCGCAGGGTCAGGTAATTCACATGCCGCAACCCCTTCGCATCGACGCTTTCCACCGTGATGGTGCGCAGGTCGAACATCGGGCGTTGCGACACCCACCAAACGCCGGCGGCCACGCACACGACCAGCACAAAGGCCATCAGGCCGTTGGCGGTCGTATTGAGGCTTTTAGCGTCGTGCCACATGTCAGTGCTGTCCCTTGCTGATTTTCAAACGTGCCGAAGCGACGATTTCCAGGCACAGGTCTTCATAGCTGATGCCCACCGCGCGCGCCGCCATCGGCACCAGCGAGTGGCCGGTCATGCCGGGCGAGGTGTTCACCTCCAGCAGGAACAGCGCGCTGTCGGCACTGCGCATCAGCACGTCGACCCGTCCCCAGCCTTCGCAGCCCAGGGCGCGGTAGGCGGCCAGCGCGATGCGCTCCATCTCGGCCAGGATCGCCGGGTCCAGCTCCGGCGGGCAGAAATACTGCGTCACGTCCGTGAAATACTTGTTCTGGTAGTCGTAATTGCCTTGCGGGGCGACGATCTCGATCGGCGGCAGCGCGCGCGCGGTGGCGCCCTGGCCCAGGATCGCCACCGTGAATTCGCGGCCCTGGATGAACTGCTCGGCCAGCACCGAATCATCGAGAGCGGCGGCGATGTCGTACGCGGCCTGGAAGGCCGACGCCTCATGCACGGTGGTGATGCCGATGCTCGACCCTTCATGCGGCGGCTTGACGATCAGCGGCAAGCCCAGTTCTTCGGCCACTTGCGCCAGGCTCGCATCGTCGGCCAGCACCGCGTATTGCGGCGTCGGCAGCTTGTGCATCAGCCAGATCATCTTGGTATAGACCTTGTCCATGCCGACCGAGCAGGCCATCACGCCGCTGCCCGTGTACGGAATGCCCAATTGTTCCAGCGCGCCCTGCAGGCTGCCGTCTTCGCCGTAGCGGCCGTGCAGCGCAATGAACACGCGATCAAAATGTTCGGCCGCCAGCTCGGCCAGCGAGCGCTCGCCCGTGTCGAAGCCATGCGCGTCGACGCCATGGCTTTGCAAGGCGGCCAGCACGCCGGCGCCGGACATCAGCGACACTTCGCGCTCGGCCGAACGGCCGCCGAACAGGACGCCGACCTTGCCCAATTGTTTCACATCGATAGCTGAAGCTGCGTTCACGTCAGGCCTTTGCAGTGTTGGTTGAATAGGTGGTCAGTTGTTGCGGCACGCCGCTGATCGAGCCGGCGCCCATGGTCAGCACGACGTCGCCATCGCGCGCCACGCTCATGATGGTGTCGGCCATGTCGGTCATGGACTCGACGAAGATCGGCTCGATCTTGCCGCGCGCGCGCAGCGCATGGGCCAGCGAACGGCCATCGGCCGCCACGATAGGCGCTTCGCCGGCCGCGTACACTTCCGACAGCAGCAGCACGTCCGGCGCACCGAGCACCTTGACGAAATCTTCGAACAGGTCGCGCGTGCGGCTGTAGCGGTGCGGCTGGAAGGCCAGCACCAGGCGGCGGCCCGGATAGGCGGCGCGCGCGGCGGCCAGGGTGACTTCGGTTTCCACCGGATGGTGGCCGAAATCGTCGACCAGGGCGAAGCTGCCGCCGTTCGGCAGCGCCACGTCGCCATAGCGCGTGAAGCGCCGGCCGACGCCGGAAAATTCGGCCAGGCCCTGCTGGGTGGCGCTGTCGGCGATGCCGATCTCGCGCGCGATCGCGATCGCCGAACAGGCGTTCTGCACATTGTGCATGCCGGGCTGGTTCAGCACCACGTCGAGGTCCGGATAACCGTCCTGCAGCACCGTGAAATGCATTTCCAGGCCGACGGCGCGCGCATTGATGGCGCGTACCTGCGCGTCCTCGGCAAAGCCGTAGGTGGTGACCGGCTTGGTGACGAACGGGATGATGGCGCGCACGTGCGGATCGTCGACGCACAGCATGGCGCGGCCATAGAACGGCAAACGATGCGTGAACTGCACGAAGGCCTGTTTGAGTTTTTCGAAATCGTGCTCGTAGGTGTCCATGTGATCGGCATCGATATTCGTGATGACTTCGATCATCGGCGTCAGGTTCAGGAACGAGGCGTCCGATTCATCGGCTTCGGCCACCAGGTAGTCGCCCGAGCCCAGCTTGGCGTTGGCACCGGCGCTGGTCAGCCGGCCACCGATGACGAACGTCGGATCGAGGCCGCCCTGCGCCAGCACGGAAGCGACCAGGCTGGTGGTGGTGGTCTTGCCATGCGTGCCGGCAATCGCGATGCCGCGTTTCAAACGCATCAATTCACCGAGCATCACGGCGCGCGGCACCAAAGGGATCTTGCGCGCGCGCGCAGCCGCCACTTCGGGATTATCGTGCGGCACGGCGCCCGAGGTCACCACCGCATCGGCGTCGCCGATATGTTCCGCGGCGTGGCCGAGCATGACGGTCGCGCCCAGGCTCGCCAGGCGCTGCGTCGCCGCATTGCTGCCCAGGTCCGAGCCCGACACCTTGTAGCCGAGGTTGACCAGCACTTCGGCGATGCCGCTCATGCCGCTGCCGCCGATGCCGACAAAGTGGATATTGTTTACTTTATGCTTCACAGAGCTAACCTCATGCCAATTGTTCCAATACGTGTGCGATCGCCTCATTGGCGTCGCGCTTGCCTGCCGTCAGTGCCGCTTGCGCCATCTGCTGGCAGTTGTCGCGTTTTAACGACGCCAGCATGGCGCACAGCGACGCCGGATTCATTTCCGTTTGCGGCAAATGAATTGCCGCGCCCTGCTGCGCCATCCATTGCGCGTTATTGCGCTGGTGGCTGGTGGTCGACGCCACCAATGGCACCAGCACGCTGGCCACGCCCGCCGCCGTCAGCTCCGACAAGGTGATGGCGCCGGCGCGGCAGATCACCAGATCGGCCGCCGCATACGCCTGCGCCATGTCGTCGATAAAGTCGACCACCTTGGCCGTCACGCCCGCCGCCGCATACGAGGCGCGCAAGGCGTCGATATTTTTCTTGCCCGACTGGTGCGTCACCAGCGGACGCTCGCCTTCCGGCATCAAGGCCAGTGCGGCCGGCAGATTGTCGTTCAGCGCTTTCGCGCCCAGGCTGCCGCCCACCACCAGGATGCGCAAGGGGCCGGTGCGGCGCTCGAAGCGCGCCGCCGGCGGCGCCATCGCCAGGATTTCGGCCCGCACCGGGTTGCCGGTGACGACAGCCTTGCCGGCGGCGGCGCCAAATTCCGCAGGGAAGCCGAAGCATACCTGCTTGGCCAGCGGAACCAGTGTCTTGTTCGACAACAGTAATGCCGCATCGGCATTGACCAGCACCAGCGGCACGCCGCACAGGCGCGCCACCAGGCCGCCCGGCACCGTCACGTAGCCGCCCATGCCCATCACCACGTCGGGCTTGCGGCGCGCAATGAAGCCGCGGATCGCGAACAGGCTGGCGATCATCTTGAAGCCGCCCTTGACCGTGTGGCCCAGGCCCTTGCCGCGCATGCCCGAAAATGCGATCGCGTCCATGGGAATGCCGCTTTTCGGCACCAGCTCCTGCTCCATGCCGTGGGTGGTGCCCAGCCAGCTCACCTCCCAGCCGCGCGCGACCATGGTCTGCGCGATCGCCAGGCCGGGGAAAATATGGCCGCCGGTACCGGCCGCCATGATCATCAGTTTTTTTGTTTTCAAGTTCTTTACAGTGCTCATAGCCGGCCCCCGCGCATCAGGATCCGGTTTTCATAATCGATGCGCAGCAGGATCGCCAGGCCGATACAGTTGATCAGGACGCCCGTGCCGCCATAGCTCATCAGGGGCAAGGTCAGCCCCTTGGTTGGCAGCAGGCCCAGGTTCACGCCCATGTTGATGAAGGTCTGCACGCCGATCCAGATGGCGATGCCTTTTGCCGTCAGGCCGGCGAAGGTCTGGTCGATGGCGATCGCCTGGCGGCCGATGTCGAAGGCGCGCTTGATAATCCAGTAAAACATGCCGATCACGATCAGCACGCCCACCAGGCCCAGCTCCTCGCCGATCACGGCCAGCAGGAAGTCGGTATGCGCTTCGGGCAGGTAATGCAGTTTTTCCACGCTGCCGCCCAGGCCCACGCCAAACAGTTCGCCGCGGCCAAAGGCGATCAGCGAGTGCGTCAATTGATAGGCCTTGTTCAGCGCATTGTCTTCCTGCCATGGATCGAGATAGGCAAAGAAGCGCTCGCGGCGGAATTTCGACAGCGCGATGATGGTGACGAAAATCGCCGTCAGCATGGCGCCGATGCCGCCGAACCAGATGGCGTTGACGCCACCGAGGAACAGGATGCCCATGGCGATGCAGACGATCACGCCAAACGCGCCGAGATCCGGTTCCATCAGCAGCAAGAGGCCGACAAAGCTGACGGCCAGCGCCATCGGCATGAAGCCCTTGGTCAGCTTGTGCATGTATTCCTGCTTGCGCACCGTGTAGTCGGCCGCGTACAGCACCATCACCACCTTCATCAGCTCGGACGGCTGCGGCCGCAGGCCGGGCAAATTGAGCCAGCGGCGGCCGCCATTGACCGACACGCCCAGGCCCGGTATCAGCACCATCACCAGCAGCACCAGGGTGCCGATGAACAGCCACGGCGCCATCTTCTGCCAGGTGGCGACGCGGATGCGGAACACCAGCGCGCCGGCGATGATCGACACGCCGATGAACAGCGCCTGGCGCACCACGAAATAATTGTTGGTGTAGGCGGCGAACTTGCGCGCGTCCGACAGCGAGATCGAGGCCGAATACACCATCACCATGCCCAGCAGCATCAATAGCAGCACCACCCAGATCAGCGGCTGGTCGTAGTCCATCATCTTCGACTGCCGCGCGCGGCCGTCCAGCGGCTTGGCAGCCGAGCCGGAACCGAAACCGAATGGCAGCTGGAAGGCCATCAGAGATCCTGTCCGTTATCCAGGGCGATATCGCGCACGGCGTCGACAAACACCTGCGCGCGGTGCGCATAGTTCTTGAACATGTCCAGGCTGGCGCAGGCCGGCGACAGCAGTACCGCGTCGCCAGGCAGCGCCAGGGTGGCTGCCTGCTGGACGGCTTCCGGCAAGCTGGCGCAGTCGAACAACTCCACACCGGACGGTTCCAGTGCCGCGCGCAGCGCCGGCGCATCGCGGCCGATCAGCAGCACCGCGCGCACATGGCGCGAGGCCGGTTCGGCCAGCGGCGAGAAATCCTGGCCCTTGCCGTCGCCGCCGGCGATCAGCACCAGGCGTTGATCCGCGCCGCCAAAAGCCTTGCCCAGGCCATTGATGGCCGCCACCGTGGCGCCCACATTGGTGCCCTTGCTGTCGTCGTAGTATTCGACTTCATTGACGGCCGTGACCAGTTCCACCCGGTGCGGCTCGCCCTGGTATTCGCGCAGGCCATGCAGCAGCGGCGCGAACGGCAGGCCGATGGCGCGACACAGGGCCAGCGCCGCCAGCGCGTTCGAGGCATTGTGCTGGCCGCGGATTTTCAAGGCGTCGGCCGGCATCAGTTTTTTCGCCATGGTCGGCACGGGTTCCGGTGCCGGATCGTTCTTCCTGCGTTTTTTCTCGATCACTTCTTCGCTCGGCACGGCTTGCGCCAGCCAGAACACGCCGCGCTCGTTGACCAGGCCGAAGCTGTCGACCTCCTGCGGTTCGCCGGTGCCGAACGTCACGCTCTCGACCAGGGCGTTCTTCATGCGCATGACCTGCGCGTCGTCGCGGTTCAGCACGCGTACCGTGTGCTCGCCGAAGATGCGCGCCTTGTCAGCGGCGTAGGCGGCCATGTCGCCATGCCAGTCCAGGTGATCCTGCGACAGATTCAACACCGTGGCCGCATCGGCCTGCAGGCTGAAGGTGGTGTGCAGCTGGAAGCTGGACAATTCGAGTATCCATGCCTGCGGCAGGGTGCTGGCGACGGGCTCGGTGACATTGGCTTCGACTGGCGCCGGCTCGGCATCGAGCACTTCGCGCAGCACGTCCAGCGCGGCCGGGCTGATATTGCCGGCCACGCGCGTGGCCAGTCCCGCCCGTTCGCACAAGAGGCCCACCAGGCTGGTGACCGTGGTCTTGCCGTTGGTGCCCGTGATCGCGATCAGTTTCGGCGCATAGCCGCGTTCCGCCTTCAGCGCGGCCAGCGCCTGGGCGAACAGCTCGATCTCGCCCCACACGGGGATATTGCTTTCAGCCGCCGCCGGCGCGATTCCAGCCAGTTCGCGGTTCGGTGCCAGGCCAGGGCTGACGGCGACAAAGTCGACGCCCTCCAGCAGTCCGGCCGTCAACTCCCCGCCGATGAACTGCGCGTCCGGCACGCCAGCGCGCAGGGCGGCCAGGCGCTCCGGCGCTGCGCGCGTATCGGCCACGCGCACAGCGGCGCCGCAGCGGGCCAGCCACAGGGCCATCGCCAGGCCGGACTCGCCGAGTCCCAGTACCAGTGCGGTTTGATTGGCGTACATCATCAGCGCAGCTTCAGGGTGGTCAGGCCGAGCAGCACCAGCATCATGGTGATGATCCAGAAACGCACGACAACCTGCGTCTCTTTCCAGCCTTTTTGTTCGAAATGGTGGTGCAGCGGCGCCATCAAAAACACGCGGCGGCCCACGCCATAGCGCTTCTTGGTGTATTTGAACCACGCCACCTGGATAATCACCGACAGGGTTTCGACCACGAAGATGCCGCCCATGATGAACAGCACGATTTCCTGGCGCACGATGACGGCGATGGTGCCCAGGGCGCCGCCCAGGGCCAGCGCGCCGACGTCGCCCATGAACACTTTGGCCGGGTGGGTGTTATACCAGAGGAAAGCCAGGCCGGAGCCGGCCAGCGCGCCGCAGAAGATCACCAGTTCGCCGGCGCCCGGAATATGCGGGATGAACAGGTAGCGCGCATAGGTGACGTTACCGGTCAGGTAGGCGAACAGGCCCAGGGCCGTGCCGACCATCACGGTCGGCATGATGGCCAGGCCGTCGAGGCCATCGGTGAAGTTGACGGCGTTGCTGGTGCCGACGATCACGCAATAGGTCAGCGCGATAAAGCCCCACACACCGAGCGGATAGCTGATGGTTTTAAAGAAGGGCACGATCAGGTCGGCCTTCGGCGGCAGGTCCATCGCAAAGCCGGACTGCACCCAGGCGTAGATCAGGTTCCAGACCTGGCCGGCGTTCGGCTCCGAGATCGACACCGAGAAGGCGAGGTAGAAGGCGGCGGCCAGGCCGATCAGCGACTGCCAGAAATATTTTTCGCGCGAGCGCATGCCCTCCGGGTCCTGGTGCACCACCTTGCGGTAGTCGTCGGCCCAGCCGATGGCGCCAAAGCCCAGCGTGACGATCAACACCGGCCAGATGAAGCGGTTCGACAGGTCGCACCACAGCAGGGTGGAAATGCCGATGGCGATCAGAATCAGCACGCCGCCCATGGTGGGCGTGCCGTGTTTTTTCAGATGCGTTTGCGGGCCGTCGGTACGCACGGCCTGGCCCACCTTGAGGCGCGTCAGCATGCGGATCACGGCCGGACCGGCGCACAGGCCGATCAGGATGGCGGTCAGGGTCGCGAAGACGGCGCGAAAGGTGATGAAGTTAAAGACCCGCAGTGGGCCAATGTCGTCCTGGAAATAGTGAGCGAGCCAGAGCAGCATGATTAGTGAGCTTCCTTGTTATTGTTTGAACCAATCAAATGCTGCACGGCCCGTTCCATTTTCATGAAGCGGGAGCCCTTGATCAATACTGTTGCATCCGACTGGGCCGCCAGCAGCGCATCGAGCGCCGCCAGCAAACCGTCGAACTGTTCGAAATACTCCACGACCGTGCCTGATTCCGCACCCTGCGCACCGTGTGCGGCGGCGACCATATGGCGCGTCAGGCCGCCCGTCGCCAGCACGTGTTCGATGCCTTTGGCGGCGGCATAGGCGCCGATCTCTTCGTGGAACTGCTGTCCTTGCGTGCCCACTTCGCCCATTTCGCCGAGCACCAGGATGCGCGGCGATGCGGCCTGCGCCAGCACGTCGATCGCGGCGCGCGCCGAATCGGGATTGGCGTTATAGGTGTCGTCGATGACGGTCGCGCCGTTCAATGCCCGTTTTTGCTGCAGGCGGCCGGCCACCGGCGCGAACGCTTCCAGGCCCTGCTTGATGGCGTCCAGATTGACGCCGGCGCCGACTGCGCAGGCGACGGCGGCCAGCGCATTTTTCACGTTATGTTCGCCGGCCGCCTGCAGGCCGACAAAAAACTGCTGCACGCCGTCCTGCTCATCACGCACGCTGACGAACAGGTCGCTGCCGAAGTCCTCGGCGGCGCGGTGGGTGCAGCTCACTTCGGCGTCTTTCGACAGGCCGAAACGGATCACGCGGCGCTCACCCGCCAGCGCCTGCCACAGCGGCGTGAACTCGTCGCCATGCGGGAACACCGCCACGCCGTCTTGCGGCAAGGCGGCCAGCACGGCGCCGTTCTCGCGCGCCACCGCTTCCACCGTATGCATGAATTCCTGGTGTTCGCGCTGGGCGTTGTTGACCATCGCCACGGTCGGCTCGGCGATCGCCGCCAGGCGCGCGATCTCGCCCGGATGGTTCATGCCCATTTCGATCACGGCCGCGTCATGGTGGGCCGCCAGGCGAAACAGCGTCAGCGGCACGCCGATTTCATTATTCAGGTTGCCGCGCGTGGCCAGCCGGTCCTGCTCGCCGAAGGCGGCGGCCAGGATGGATGACAGCATTTCCTTGACGGTGGTCTTGCCATTGCTGCCGGTGACGCCGATCACGGGCAGGTCGAACTGGCGGCGCCAGAAGCTGGCGATGCGGCCCAGCGCCGCCAGGGTGTCGGGCACGACGATGGCGGCGACCTTGTTTTCATCCCAGCCTTCGGGCAGGGCTTCGACGATCACCGCCGCCACGCCCTGGCGCGCCACATCAGCCAGGAAATCGTGGGCGTCGAAACGTTCGCCGCGCAGGGCGACGAACAACGCGCCAGCGCCGGCCTGGCGGCTGTCGGTCGTCACGCCCACGAATGGCGTGTCGAGACGGCCTGCCAGGCGCGCGCCGGCCAATGCCAGCAATGGCAGCACTTGTGCGAGTGTCGCGTGCACGGTCTGCTCCATCAATTGGTCCTCATCATGGTCAGGCGCGCCGACAGCGCCAGCTGCGCGTGGTCGGCGTCGGAAAACGGCAGTTTCTTGCCCTTGATTTCCTGGTACGGTTCATGGCCTTTGCCGGCCAGCAGGATCACGTCCGGCTTGGCGGCGTGCTTGATGGCCGACAGAATGGCGGCGGCGCGGTCTTCGATCGCCTGCGGCTGCGGGCCGTCCTGGCGCATGCCGGCCACGATCTGTTCGATGATGGCGTGCGGATCTTCGCTGCGCGGATTGTCGCTGGTGACCAGCACATGGTCGGCCTGCTGGGCGATGGCGCCCATCTGCGGGCGCTTGCCCGGATCGCGGTCGCCGCCGCAGCCGAACACGCACCACAACTGGCCGCCGCGGTCCTGCGCCACCTGGCGCAAGGCGACCAGGGTTTTTTCCAGGGCGTCCGGCGTATGCGCATAATCGATGACGATCATCGGCGCTTCCTGGCCGCCCACCTGCTGCATGCGGCCCGGCGCCGGCAGCAGCGCTTCGATGGCGTCGAGCGCCGCGCGCAAAGCCACGCCATGCGCCAGCAAGGCGCCCAGCACCGCCAGCGCATTGCTGATATTGAAGTGGCCCACCAGCCGGGTTTTCACCGGCGCGGTGCCCAGGCTGCAGTCGAGCTGGAAGTCGGTGCCGGCGTTACGGCTGCGGAACTGGCTGGCGCGCAGCATCAATACGCCCGGCAGGTCCGGCACGCTGGCCGCATCCTGCAAGGTGTAGCCGATCACGGGAATTTCGCCAGCAGGCTTGCCCGCCACATGCGCGGCCAGGCGCAGGCCCATCGCGTCGTCGAGGTTGATCACGGCCGTTTTCAAGCCGGGCCAGTCGAACAGTTTGACTTTCGCCGCCTCGTAGGCCGCCATGTCGCCATGGTAGTCGAGGTGGTCGCGCGTCAGATTGGTGAACATGGCGACGTCAAAATGCATGCCGGCCGCGCGGTCCTGGTCCAGGCCGATCGACGACACTTCGATCGCCACCGCCTGCGCGCCGCCGTCGCGCAGCACGGCCAGTTTCCTGGCCAGCAGCACGGCGTCGGGCGTGGTGTAGCCGGTGACGTCGAAATCGATCTCGCCGCGCGCCTTGCACAGGCCCACGCCCAAAGTGCCTATTACGGACGAGGTCTCGCCCAGGCGCGCCAGGGCCTGCGCCAGCCACAGCGCGCACGAGGTCTTGCCGTTGGTGCCGGTCACGCCGGCGCTGAACATGGCCTGGTCGGGCATGCCGTAATAGGCGTGCGCGATCGGACCGGCCTGGCGTTTCAGGTCGGGGACGGCCAGTAAAGGCACAGCGAGATGCGGCACTTCCGGCGCGAGGTCGCCCTCGGCGTCGTCATGCACGATGGCAGCAGCGCCCAGCTTGATGGCCGCGTCGATAAAGCGGGTCGCGCCGGCGTAGGCGAAAAATACATCGCCGCGCTGCACGCGGCGGGAATCGGAGGTCAGCTGCGCGCCCGGGGCGGCAGCCTTGATCCACGAACTGATGTCTTGTATGGTCATGAGTAACTTCACATGGCCTCCGGGCCGGCATTGGCCGGAACCACGATTTCGGTAACGGAGGAATCGGGCGGTACGTTCATCGCGCGCAGCGCGTTGGTGGCAATCGCCGCGAAAGCGGGAGCGGCGACCTGGCCACCGTAGTGATACAGGCCGGTCGGTTCATCGATCATCACGGCAATGATGAAGCGCGGCGCCGACATCGGCACCATGCCGACGAAAGAGCCGATGTATTTGCGCGGCATCGCATAGCGGCCGTTTTCCACCTTGTAGGCGGTACCGGTCTTGCCGCCCACGCGGTAGCCGGCGACCTGGGCCCGCTTGGCCGAGCCGTGCGGACCCGACACCACCAGTTCCAGCATGGCGCGCATGTCGGCCGCCGTCTTCGGCTTGATCACCTGCTGGCCGACGGGCAGCTCGGTGACCTTTTGGAACGACAGCGGGATCGTGTCGCCGTCGCGCGCGAACATCATGTAGGCGCGCGCCAGCTGGATCAGCGAGACGGAGATGCCGTTACCGTAGCTCATGGTCGCCTGCTCCACCGGGCGCCACGATTTGTACGGACGCACGCGGCCGGCGACAGCGCCGGGAAAACCCCATTTCGGCTGCTGGCCGAAGCCCACCTTGGTAAACATCTCCCACATTTCCTGCGCCGGCATGCCCAGCGCGATTTTCGAAGAGCCGATATTGGACGACATTTCGATCACCTGCGCCACGCTGATCACGCCATGCGCGCTGGTGTCTGTAATGGTGCGGTCGGCAATCGTGTAGCGGCCGGCGCCCGTGTCGATCAGGGTGCCCGGCTTGACGCGGCCCGTGTCGAGCGCCAGCGAGACCGTGATCGGCTTCAGCGTGGAACCCGGTTCGAAGGTGTCGGTCATGACGCGGTTGCGCAGCTGCTGGCCGGTGAGTTTCCTGCGGTCGTTCGGATCGTAGCTCGGGTAGTTGGCCAGGGCCAGCACTTCGCCCGTGTGCACGTCGAGCACCACCGCGCCGCCGGCCTTGGCATTGTATTTTTCGACCGCTTCCTTCAGCTGGGTAAACGCGATGTACTGGATCTTGCTGTCGACCGACAGGGTCAGGTCCTTGCCGTCGTGTGGTTCGTGGATGAAGCCGATGTCTTCGACGATATGGCCCAGGCGGTCCTTGATCACTCGGCGGCTGCCGGTGGTGCCGACCAGGGTTTTCTGCTGCGCCAGTTCCATGCTTTCCTGGCCGACGTCTTCCACGTTGGTAAAGCCGACCACGTGGGTCATCACTTCGCCCTGCGGATAGAAGCGCTTGTATTCCTTGCGCTCGTCGATGCCGTCGATGCCCAGCTTGTTGATCTTGTCGGCCACGTCCATCTCGACCTGGCGTTTCAGGTAGACGAAGCTGCGGTCCGAATCGAGCTTCTTGCGCAGTTCGGTGACATTCATTTCCAGCAGGTTGGCCAGCGCCGTGATTTTCTCGGGCGGCGCCTGCAGCACGTCGTCGGGAATCGCCCAGATGGCTTTCACGGGCACGGACGAAGCGAGCACCTGGCCGTTGCGGTCGGTGATCTTGCCGCGCGTGGCCGGCAATTCCAGGGTGCGCTCATAGCGCGCCTTGCCCTGCTTCTGCAAGAATTGGGTGGAGACGCCCTGCAGCCACATGGCGCGCGCGCCCAGGCCGGCAAAGGCGAAAAACAGGCAGAACAGCACCACGCGCGAACGCCACACCGGCAGGCGCACGGCCAGTACCGGATTTTTCGAGAAGGGCACGCCTTTCGAGGCCGCCACGCGGCCGCCGCTGCCGTTGCTGCCCAGCTTCATGGACCGCCCTCCGTCAGGTATTGCGTGCGCGCCGCCGTCAGCGGCGTCATGCTCAGGTCGCGCCGCGCGATCGCTTCGATGCGCTCATGCTTGCCCAGGGTCGACTGGTCCAGCTGCAGCTGCGCCCAGTCGATATCGAGCTGGCGCGACAACGCTTGCGCGCGCTCGAGGTCGATCAGCAGGTGGCGCGCCTGGTACTGCGCGTTGACCAGCGACAGGCCGCAGGCGACCAGCAGGGCCGACAGCACGATACTGAGCTTGCCAGTCATCGCGCGCCGCCCGTGGCAGAGGAAGAGACAGGCAGCGGCAAACGCTGCGCCACGCGCATCACGGCCGAACGCGCGCGCGGATTGCCTTCGATCTCGGCATCGGACGGCTTCATTTTCGAAATCAGCTTCATTTCCGGCTGCGGCAGGTCGACCGCGCGGATCGGCAGGCGGCGGTCGGGCTGCTCGACATTCGCCTTGGAGGCGAAGAAGCGCTTGACCATGCGGTCTTCCAGCGAATGAAAGCTGATCACGGCCATGCGCGCGCCGGGCGCCAGGCAGGCATAGGCCTGGTTCAGGCCAGTCTCGAGATCCTCGAGTTCCTTGTTAATGAAAATACGGATTGCCTGAAAGGTGCGGGTAGCGGGGTCCTTACCCTTCTCGCGGGTCTTGACGGCCCCTGCCACGATGCCGGCAAGCTGTCGTGTGCTTGAAATTGGCTGCACTGTCCGGCCAGCAACAATCGCCTTTGCAATCTGAAAAGCAAACCGTTCTTCCCCATAATCGCGTATCACTTTCTCTAAATTCTGCTCGGTCTCCACCGCCAGCCAGTCGGCTGCGGAGATGCCGCGCGTGGTATCCATGCGCATGTCCAGCGGTCCGTCGTTGCGGAAGCTGAAACCGCGCGCCGCATCGTCGACCTGGGGCGACGAAATGCCCAGGTCGAGCAGGATGCCGTCCACCTGCCGCACGCCACGCGCGGCCAGGCTGGCCGTCATGGTGGCGAAACTGTCGTGGACGATGTCAAAACGGGGGTCGAGAATCTGTTCGGCGGTGGCGATCGCCTGCAAGTCCTTGTCGAAGCCGATCAGGCGCGCATCGGCGGCCAGGCGCGACAGGATCAGGCGGCTGTGGCCGCCGCGGCCAAACGTGCCATCGACATAGATGCCGTGCGCGCGTTCGCCCGAGAGGTCCAGCGCATCGACCGCCTCATCAAGCAGCACCGTGCGATGCTGAAATTCCGGCACCGTGAGTAGTGTCATTACGGAGCCTTAGAAAGAAAAATTGGAGAGTACATCGGGAGTGCCGCCAGCGATGGCTTGCTGCTCCTGTTCGGCCAGGGTGGCGGCGTTCCATATTTCAAAGTGGCTGCCCATACCCATCAGCATCACTTCACGCGACAGGCCGGCGGCGCTGCGCAATTCAGGCGAGATCAGCACGCGGCCCGCCGAGTCCAGCTCGACGTCGACGGCGTTGCCGAGAAAGATGCGCTGCCAGGCCCGCGCCGACATCGGCCATGCGGCGATTTGCTGGCGGTGGCTTTCCCACACGGAGCGGGGGAAAAACAGCAGGCAGCCATCGGGGTGGCGGGTCAGGGTCATGCGGCCTTCGCATTGGATGGCGAGCGCGTCACGGTGCTTGGCAGGGATAGACATCCTGCCCTTGGCATCGAGACTGATAGCGGACGCGCCTTGAAACACGTAAGACCTTTTTGAGCTTGGGCTGTGGCGCCTTTGGCGTCACCCTGACCAGGGAAAATTTCCCACAAAAACACACTTTTTCACACAGTTGACCACTTTAGAGTAAGCACCGAGGGTGGTCAAGCGGTTTCCGATTGGCAAAACTTGAATTTTATTAATGAAATTAAGGACTTAGCGCATATCGTTGAAGGAGTCTCAAAATAAAATATATCGATAAATTAGATACTTATGACAGATAGTGAATGTGCTACCTCATCTGCACACATGTGTTTTCCTACCGTAAACATAGAAAATTACGAAATGGAAAAATTGGAATTTTTGCAGGTAGTTGACGTGGAACAATAGTTTCGTTGCGCAAGCACCGACGCAGGGGGCGCTGGTGATTCTCTTGTTTTAGAGCAAAATTTGTTCTATTTTCGTCTATCAACAAGGTTTTTCAAGGCCAGCGTTCCAGCTGCGCCGAATTTTTTCATTACAGCAATTAATTAATAATCAGCAATTTTATATAAAGAATCATCTTGCCTTGTATATACAACTTTATTGTATCACTTGCCTGTACAGCAATAAAAAAAGCCCCCTTGCGGGGGCTTCTTCGATGCTTCCTGGCTGGCCAGGAAACGCAAATTCAAGTGAAGCAGGCCGATAGGCCGGATTTTGTTACGGCGCCTTGCCTTGCGGATCGGCGCTATGACAGTCATTCCTCTAGGCGCCGGATTACTCCGGCGCTCAAGCTTTCTACCCGCACGCTCCGCGAGCAGCATCATCGCGTGCCTATTTGAAATTGCACCAGGTGGAGGTTACCGCGTTTCACCGTAACTTAATACGCTCGTCTCTGTGGCCCTGTTCCTCGCCTTATACTTTGCAGCTTTCAGCGGACGGCCGTTAACCGTCACCCCGCTCTATGGAGTCCGGACCTTCCTCCCGCCGGTGCATTGCTGCACCAGCCAGCGACTGTCTGGCCTGCTTCACCCGCCATTGTACCGCGCCGCAGCATGATTGCGCAAAAAGCCGTGGCGTGCGCCGGGCGATTGTGAAATTCGGTGTCGCCATTTCAAAAGCCGGCTGAAAACGGCTCCCCTAAAATGGCGCAAGCTGCACGCTTGCCCGCTTTTTTTCACCCTCCTTGCCATAAAGAGCCGAACATGACGCAATCCTCCCGTACCGGCGGCCAGATCCTGGTCGACGCCCTGCAGATCCACGGTGTCGACACCGCCTTTGGCGTGCCTGGCGAAAGCTATCTCGATGTGCTCGACGCCCTGCACGAGTCCAGCATCCGCTTCATCATCAACCGCCAGGAAGGCGGCGCCGCCTTCATGGCCGAAGCCTACGGCAAGCTGACCGGCAAGCCCGGCATCTGCTTCGTCACGCGCGGCCCGGGCGCCACCAATGCTTCGATCGGCGTGCACACGGCCTACCAGGATTCGACCCCGCTGATCCTGTTCATCGGCCAGGTCGGCAATGATTTCGTCGACCGCGAAGCGTTCCAGGAAATCGACTACCGCCGCATGTACGGCCAGATGGCCAAGTGGGTGGCGCAGATCGACCGCGCCGAGCGCATCCCCGAATACCTGGCGCGCGCCTTCCAGGTCGCCACCAGCGGCCGGCCCGGTCCGGTGGTGCTGGCGCTGCCGGAAGACATGCTGATCGCGCTGGCCACCGTGGCCGACACGCGCGCCTACCAGCCGGTGCAGGCGTCGCCATCGGGCAGCCAGGTCGGCCAGCTGCGCGCCATGCTGGCCGAGGCTAAGCAGCCGCTGCTGCTGCTGGGCGGCGCTACCTGGACGGCGCAAGCCTGTCTTGATGTGCGGCGCTTTGCCGAGGCCAACCACCTGCCCGTGGCCTGCGCCTTCCGCTTCCAGGATCTGCTCGACAATGCACACCCCAACTATATAGGTGACGTCGGCATCGGCATCAACCCGAAGCTGGCCGCGCGCGTCAAACAGGCCGACCTGGTGATTGCGCTCGGTCCGCGCCTCGGCGAGATGACCACCGGCGGCTATACCCTGTTCGCATCCCCGGTGCCGCGCCAGCGCCTGGTGCACGTGCATGCCGACGCCGAAGAGCTGGGCAGCGTCTACCAGGCCGAGCTGATGATCAACAGCGGCATGGCGCCAGCCTGCGCCATGCTGGCCGCGATGGAGCCGGTCGACGCCGCCGCCTGGCGCCACACGCCGGCCGAAGCGAAAGCCGAGCTGGCCGCTTACCAGCAGCGCCCGCCGATTTTCCAGGATGGCCAGGCGCCGCTGGACCTGTGGCAAGTCACGCAGGACATCATGGCGCAGGCGCCACGCGACACCATCATCACGAATGGCGCCGGCAACTATGCCTCATGGGCGCACCGCTTCTACCGCTACGGCGGCATGCGCACGCAGCTGGCGCCGACCAATGGCGCCATGGGCTATGGCGTGCCGGCCGGGATTGCCGCCAAGATCGTGCAGCCGGAACGCACGGTGATCACCTTTGCCGGCGACGGCGAATACCTGATGAATGGCCAGGAACTGGCGACTGCGGTGCAATACGGCGCCGGCGTGGTGATCATCGTCTTCAACAACCAGATGTTCGGCACCATACGCATGCATCAGGAACGCGATTACCCGGGCCGCGTCTCGGGCACCACCTTGCACAATCCCGATTTTGCGGCGCTGGCGCAAGCCTATGGCGCGCATGGCGAAGTGGTCAACGCCACGGAAGAATTCGCCCCTGCCCTGCGCCGCGCGCTGGCGCACGCCGGCGAGAAACGGCTGCCGGCCCTGATCGAGCTGCGCTATGACGGCAACCTGATCACGCCGAACGCGACCCTGGACACCATCCGCGCCCAAGCTGAGCTGGCGAAGCAATAAGGATCGGACTCAGGCCACCGGCATTTCCGCGCTGGCCGGCGCCGCCGGCGCGGCAGGTTCGGCCGGTTCTTCCGGCGCCGGCTTCACGGCAGGGCATGGCGTGCAATTCTTCAACGGCCGGCCAAAGTCGGTGATGCGCGACAGCTTCATCGGCATGCGCACATTGCCGCCGCAATAATCGCCTTCCAAGGTCAGGGTCTTGCCGTCCTTTGAAAACTTGCCGGCGATGGTGCGTTCTTCATTGTCGGCGCCGGCGATGGTAAAGTCGAAGGCGCCGGTGGCGGCGTCGAGGTTGACATCGTTGGCGACGATCGGCCAGCTCAGCGAGCCGGCCGTGAATTCATAGATGACCGTATCGGCCTCGGCAAAGCGGTGCAGGGTGACGCGCTGTCCGCCGATTTCGCCGCTGTCCTTTTGCAGGCACAGGTCGGAATACACGGCCACGCCATAGCGCGCCAGCCCGGCTGGCTGCTTGTCTTTGGTAACGGCCAGCGCGGCGTCCGCGGCGCCCATCATCAGCAAGGCCAGCAGCAAGGCGCCCAGGCGCGGCGAATTTCTTTGGTACATGACATTTCCCCTACTTTATTAACAGCAATATTGTAACTGATGTCGCAAATGCAAAAACGCGCCGCCAGACCATAGTCTGACAGCGCGTTTTTATCACGGCGGGCATCCGCAAGCGGACACCCTGTGTGGCGGACTACGCTTGCGCGTAGTTCAGCTTAGAACGAGTGACGAACGCCAACGTTCAAGGCTTGATCGCCCGAACCGGCATTGCTGTTGTTGCCAACAGTGAAGCCTGCGTTGTTTTTGTTCGAGATCTTGGCGTACGAAGCGTAGGTGCTGGTACGTTTCGACAGAGCATACGAGTAGCCCAGTGCGAACTGGTTCGCATCGGCGTTGGTGCCAGCTTTGTCGTTGACGTGGATGTACGAAGCCATCACGGTGCCAGCTGGACCAACTGGTACGGTTGCGCCGATCAGTGCGGTGGTGCTGTCATTGCTGGCAACAGCCGACAGGTTGGTCAGGCTGTAAGCCTGGCGGTTGGTGTTGTTGCGCACTGCGCTGTTCAGGCCTTTGTTGACGCCGTAAGCGACATAAGCTTTAGCCACTGCGAAATCGTAGTTGGCAGCTGCCAGCCAGTTGCGGCCGCTACCGGCTTCTACAACGCCAGTGCCAGCACCGTTTGCCACGTCGTTCGAGGTGCTGTTGAAGGCGATACGTGCATTCAAAGGACCGTTCGAGTAACCAGCCGATGCGCCAACCTTGCGGCCGATTTTGCTCGACAGCGGGTTTTCATTGCCATTGGCAGCGGCGCTGTAAGCAACATCAGCGTCAAAGCCGTTGTAGCTAGGCGATGCGTACATCACGGTGTTGCTGGTGCGGGTGTTCGCTGGGAACAGGTTTTTTGCGGAGCCAGCGTAGCCAACTGCGAATGGATCAGCAACTTTCGACAGGGTGTTGTACCAAGGCGTGTATTGACGACCCAGGGTCAGGGTACCGGTGGTTTTGCTGCTCAGGCCAACGTAGGCTTGACGATTGAACAGGGTACCCGATACGTCTTGCTGACCGTTGTCAACGCTGAAGCCCGATTCCAACAGGAAAATAGCCGACAGGCCATTGCCCAGATCTTCGGTGCCTTTGAAGCCCAGACGCGAGGCCGAACCAATGCCGCTGTCCACTTTGTTCACGGTGCCGTTAACACCACCGCGCTCGCTGACGAAACCAGCGTCAACGGTACCGTAGATGACAACGCTCGATTGAGCTTGGGCTACGCCGGTGGCTGCTGCCAGGACTGCCAGGGTGATCAGAGTTTTTTTCATTGCATGTTTCCTTTAATTTTTTGAAGCAAAAAGTAATACAGCCTATGCATCTCGAGCTGCGCTCTAGCAGAGCGCTTTTTATGAGTGAGGGCAAGGTCTCCACCTGCCACTGCTGTTCCGGTCGGGGGAACAGTCATATTGGACTCGGCACGCTATTGCACCGATTAGCTTGAAGGCTGCATAAGACCGTATTTCGTGCGCCAGTTCGGGTGCTCAAGCGGCACCGGAAGCGGCACTATAACGATCGTTGCGCATTCCATCAAGTTCCAACATGTTACTTCCGGTACCAAGCCTGGGGCGTTTTACGACCCCCTCACCATCGCCAACCGTACTGCGCGACAGAGCCACTGCCCCTTGCCAATCAATGCATTGGCCTGATTGACCATTTCATCATAGCGCATGCCTTTCGGGAACCCGTTGTATTAGCGCAACAGTAGCAGACCCATGATTAAAACATCAACATGCTCCAGCCATCATTTGGCCTTACCTATTTACGCGACAATGCACACAATTTGTAAGGTGATAATGGATGAACGGGACGAAGCATACACCCCCTCGTCAAACTTTGCAGGCGAGGCCCCAAAAACGCACCAAAAGGCGCGCCAATTTGGTGCAACGGCGCATGATTGAGGGGCGTAGCAAGAAATGCCGGCTCGTTTGAGCCATGTAGGAAGGAGACCCAATGAGCAGGAAATTACTGACTCTCCGGTAATTTAAATGAGCTTGCTGGAAACATTTTCGCCCGCTTCCGCGCCGCTGGAGCTAGCTGCAACAGCGAACATGACAGCGACTTTTGCTTGCAAAGTTCAACACATTTGAAACAATTTCTTACAATGTTAATTCTTGAATATTTTGTCATTTTTGTTGCTTAAAAACGACAATTTGATGTAAATCAACTGATTTATTGTTCTGGTCAGCAATATTTTCTTTTTCTTTTAAAAAATTTTCCGACGGATTACGGCTTGTTTCGCGCTTCAAAAACGCCGGGCGCGCCTGAGCAGGCGCATGAAACCACCGGGTACCGGAAGTTTTTCATCCAGTTTCCCCGGTTACGTTCCGGCAGTCGCGGTGCAGCGCCGCCCTGCCCCGCGCATCGACACGCACCTGCGCAGGCGGCACCGATGCCGCCCGGTGATCCACGCGCACTCGCCCGCCGCATCCTCAATCTTGCCGTGCATGGCGCGCCGGCTGAATCGGTACATATATATACATGCCCGTTGATGGCCATGGATATACATGCCCGTTGATGGCCATGGCAGCGGCGCGGCGCAGCCTGGCAAGTGTGGGCGGGCGCACGGAAGCCTGGCCTGGCCAGCGGCACGCGCAATGTTGCCAATCCGTGAAGTGGCGGGCACGCTCTGGTAGAATAGGCCGATCCATAGCGTCCGGCGCCGCCGGGCCAAGCGCAAGCACCCGCCACCACATACCCATGTTTAGTTTCTTCAAGAAAAAAACCGCCTCTCCCGAGGCAGCGCCCGTCACCGTCGAACCTGTCATTCCTGCCGCCCCGGTGGCACCGCCGTCCCAGCCTGGCGCCCTGTCCGGCGCGCCGGCCGAACTGGTACCCGTGATCGTGGCCGCCGAGCCGGAAAAGAAATCGTGGATGACGCGCCTGAAGGCCGGCCTGTCGAAAACCTCGAATACCCTGTCGGTACTGTTTGTCGGCGCCAAGATCGACGACGCCCTGTATGAAGAGCTGGAAGCGGCGCTGCTGATGTCCGACGCCGGCATCGACGCCACCGATTACCTGCTGACGGCCCTGAAAAAGAAAGTCAAGGAAGACAAGGTGCTCGACGCCGCCGCCGTCAAGGCCGCCTTGAAAGTGCTGCTGATCGATCTCTTGAGTCCGCTGGAAAAACGTTTCGAACTGGGCCGCCACAAGCCGCTGGTGATGATGATCTCGGGCGTCAACGGCGCCGGCAAGACCACCACCATTGGCAAGCTCGCCAAGCACATGCAGTCGAACCGGCAATCGGTGCTGCTGGCCGCCGGCGACACCTTCCGCGCCGCCGCGCGCGAGCAGCTGATGGTCTGGGGCGAGCGCAACAACATTACCGTGATCTCGCAGGAATCGGGCGACCCGGCCGCCGTGGCCTACGACTCGGTGCAGTCGGCCAAGGCGCGCTCAATCGACGTGGTGATGGTCGACACGGCGGGCCGCCTGCCGACCCAGCTGCACCTGATGGAAGAACTGAAAAAGATCAAGCGCGTGATCGGCAAGGGCATGGAAGGCGCGCCGCATGAAACCTTGCTGGTGATTGACGGCAATACGGGCCAGAATGCGCTGACGCAAGTCAAGGCGTTCGACGACGCCCTGCAGCTGAGCGGCCTGGTGATTACCAAGCTCGACGGTACCGCCAAGGGCGGCGTGCTGGCGGCGATCGCCCGCGTGCGTCCGGTGCCCGTGTATTTCATCGGCATCGGTGAGAAAATTGAAGACTTGCAGCCTTTCGTGGCTGCCGAATTTGTCGAAGCCTTGCTCGGATAAACCTGCCCATCACATGATTGAATTTCAGCACGTCTCCAAACAATATACTTCCGATGCGGTGGCCCTGAGCGACATTTCGCTGAGCATCGCCAAAGGCGAACTGGTGTTCCTGGCGGGGCCGTCCGGCGCCGGCAAGTCCACCCTGCTGAAAATGATCGCCGCCATGGAGCGCCCCACCTCGGGCAAGCTGATCGTCAATGGCCAGGACATGGCCAAGCTGAAACCGGCCGGCGTGCCTTTTCTTCGCCGCAATATGGGCCTGATCTTCCAGCAGCAAAAACTGCTGAACGACCGCTCCATCCTGGCCAACGTCATGTTGCCGCTGCTGGTGGTCGGTGCGCACAAGGCGGCGGCCGAACAGCGCGCCCGCCGCGCGCTCGACAAGGTCGGCCTGCTCGACCGCGCGCTGGCGCGGCCGCTGTCGCTGTCCGGCGGCGAGCAGCAGCGCGTGTCGATCGCGCGCGCCATCGTCAACCGTCCGCAGATCATCCTGGCCGACGAGCCGACCGCCAACCTGGACCGCGCCAGCGCCAACAAGGTGCTCGAGGCCCTGAAAGCGTTTCACTCGGTGGGCGTGACCTGCCTCATTTCCAGCCACGACGAACAGATGCTCGACGCGGCCGCCCGCGTGATCCACCTGAAAAACGGCCAGCTGGTGGCCATCGACAAGGCCACCGAGGCACCCGTGTTCGCCACGCCCGACCCCGATTTTGCACCCAAGCCCGATGCCGACGATATACAGGGAGAAGACGCATGAGAGGCTGGTTCCGCCAACACCGCTTTGCGCTCGGTTCGGCGCTGATTCATTTGCGCAAGTCGCCCGGCGGCTTCCTGCTCAACGTGCTGGTGGTGGCGATTGCCCTGTCGCTGCCGTTTGCCGGCCTGACCATGCTCGACAATGTGCGCCCGATGTCCGAGCAGATGTCGGTCGATCCGGAAATCAGCGTGTTCATGAAAATCGATACGCCACGCGAACAGGCGAGCGGCCTGGCCGGCGAGATGCGCAAGATCGTGCACGACCCGAAAGCGAAAATCGTCTTTATTCCGCGCGAAGACGCGCTCGAGTCGCTAAAAAGCAAGAGCGGCCTGGCTGACGTGCTCAACACCCTGGGCGACAATCCGCTGCCCGACAGTTACGTACTGAAACTGAACGCCTTCAATACCGCCACCGAAGCGCAGGATGTCGATGCGGTGGCCGAACTGCTGCGCCAGCTGCCCGGTGTGGAATCGGCACAAGTCGATTCGGCCTGGGTCAAGCGTCTGGCCGCGCTGCTGGGCGTGCTGCGCCTGGTGCTGCTGCTGCTGGCCATTACCCTCGGCGTGGCCGTGATCGCGGTGGTGTTCAATACCATCCGCCTGCAGGTGATGACGCAGCGCGACGAGATCAGCATCTCGAAACTGATCGGCGCCACCGACACCTTTATCCATCGCCCGTTCTATTACACGGGCGCCCTGCTGGGCCTGTGCGCCGGCGCGCTGGCCCTGGGTGCCGTGGCGCTGGCGCTGCAACCGCTCAATACCGCGATTGCCGAATTTGCGCGCCTGTATGCCTCCGAATTCCAGATGACGCCGCTGGCGCCGCTGCCGATGGCGGGCCTCTTGGCCGTCAGCGCCGGCCTGGGCCTGATCGGCGCCTTCCTGTGCGTGCAGCGCCACCTGGCGCGAGTCAACTGACGCCACACGGGACGGTGCCTCTGGTGCCGTCCCATGCCCTCCTCCTGCAATACCCTTGATTTTTGACAAGTATTCTTAAGGCTCACTTCAGTTAGCCTGCGTAGAATATTGACATTGCCATAGGGAATGATATGCAGTTCTGCCATAGTTGCCATGGGCTACTGTGCAGCACTTTCAAGTCAGCCACAATCGGCGCACACTGGCGCCGTCCCCCATGCAAGACTGCATTACCCAGACACCATCAGCCTTTCGAACGTCATAGTATTTTGGCTATCGGAGTGATTGGATGAGCTGATTGGCACTCTCCACCAGAGAGTGCTAATATATGTCAAACCAGTGAGCAGCGAGGCCAGGGTCGCCAGATGAAGATGGCGCCGCGCGCTGCAAACCGCAAGACCGGATACAGTAAAAAGAATGAAACTGGTCCCTGCCGCGTGGCAGGGCCGTATGGAACAAGCAAGACTACGAGGAGTAAACATGACTACGATGTCCGCATTGGTTCCCACCAAAAATAATGCGCTGAACCTTGGGTTCACCGGCAACCTGGGCAATATCGACGCCTATATTTCGGCCGTGAACCGTCTGCCCATGTTGACCCACGATGAAGAAATCTCGCTGGCGACGCGCTTGCGCGAAAAAAATGACCTGGCCGCCGCGCAGGAACTGGTGCTGTCGCACTTGCGCCTGGTGGTGTCGATCGCCCGCGGCTACCTGGGCTATGGCCTGCCGCATGCCGACCTGATTCAGGAAGGCAATATCGGCCTGATGAAAGCCGTCAAGCGTTTCGACCCGGACCAGGGCGTGCGCCTGGTGTCGTACGCCATGCACTGGGTGAAAGCCGAGATGCATGAGTACATCCTGAAAAACTGGCGCCTGGTCAAAGTGGCGACGACGAAGGCGCAGCGCAAGCTGTTCTTCAACCTGCGCAGCCACAAGACCGGCCTGGACGCGATGACGCCGAAGCAGATCGATGCGCTGGCCAAGCTGCTGGACGTGAAACGCGAAGAAGTGATCGAAATGGAAACGCGCTTGAGCGGCCGCGACATCGCGCTGGAATCGCCGACCGACGATGAAGACGACAAGTTTTCGCCGATCGCCTACCTGTCGTCGGAGCAAAGCGAGCCGACCAAGGTACTGGAAGCGGAACAGGTGACGCGCTTGCAATCGGAAGGCCTGGAAACGGCGCTGGGCAAGCTGGACGCCCGCTCGCGCCGCATCGTCGAAGCGCGCTGGCTGGCCAACGACGACGGCTCCGGCGCCACCCTGCACGCGCTGGCTGAAGAGTTCGGCGTATCGGCCGAGCGCATTCGCCAGATCGAAGTGGCGGCGCTGAAAAAAATGAAGGGCGCGCTGGCCGCGTACGTCTAAGTGATAGGCAGCACGCAGTAAAAAGGCGCCTCATGGCGCCTTTTGATTTTAATGGTTTGCCACCATCAGGCTGCCAGGCCTTTGGCAAGCACCTCGGCCACGAGTTCGTTCAAGTCCGCGCCACGCTCCTTGGCCAGGGTTTGCAGCTGCAACACCAGCTCGCTGTTGAGCTTGACGGCGAACGGCACCAGGCCCAGCGCCTGGTCGCGTTTGCGCTGTTCGCGGCGGTCGACGACCACCGCTTCCTTGCCGAAGGCGCCGGCGCCGGGAACATTCATCTTTCCCATCAACTTCTTGGCATCGCTTTTCGCCAGGGCGGTTTTTTTCATGGTTGTTTCCTGATTTTCAAAACAGCCATTCTACGCGATCGCCACCGTTAGCGGCCGGCATTGCCTCATATCAAGGCCGCGCCAGTCGCGCGCCGCGAAAATATCATCTTGTTATGATCAACCCATCTTATCCGTGAAGGCTACAAGCAAGGACGCCATCTGAAAGGAACCATATGCATCATCCGTATCACCGCCTCCCCACCTTCCTGCTGCCCCTGTGGCTGAGCGTGGCCCTGCTGGCCGGCTGCGGCGCCGCCACCAGCACCGGCGACGCGCGCAATACGCCACGCAGCGTGATCCATGTGCTGTCGCCCGGCGAGCAGGTCGCCATCACCGCCACCGACACCTTGAAACTCGACCGTGTCAACGACAGCCGCTGCCGCGCCGGCGCCGTGTGCGTGTGGAAAGGTTATGTCAGTTACAGCTTTACCCTGCTCCATAGCGCCGGCGCCACCGACCTGGTATTGTCCGATTCGATGCCGAATGGCGCCAGTTCCATCACCATCAATCACCTGACCTTCACTTTGCTCGACGTCGATCCGGCCACGCCGCCGCCCGTCGATGCGGCGATTCCCACCTACCGCGTCAAGGTCAAGATCACGCAAGGCACGCTCAAGCACTAGGGTCGTGGCGGCAACGGCTGTCCGACGGCGCCTGCACCCGGTCCCGCATGCCATAGTCGCGTACCACGCCGGCGATGCGCAGCCGGTAATCGTCGAATACACCGTGCCTGCCTGCGGCCTGCGCCGCGCGGTGCGCTTCGAGCTGCCGCCACCGCGCCAGCGCCGCCTCATCGCGAAAAAACGAGAGTGACAGCAATTTGTCGGGATCGCTGAGGCTGCTGAAACGTTCGATGGAAATAAAGCCGTCGACCTCGTCCAGCAAGGGCCGCAGCGCCGCCGCCAGCGCCAGGTAATCCGCGCGCCCCTGCGCGCTGGGCCATACCTCGAAGATCACGGCGATCACGCGGCCTCCGCTGCAGCAAACACAGGAATACGCGCATTCGGCGAGGCGCGGTAATGCCAGTCCAGCGGCAAGCGCCCCAGCGCACCGGACCAGGCCGCCAATATCGCCGCGACGATCGTTTGCGCCACCGCCTGCCCCGGACACAGGTGCACGCCGTGGCCAAAGCCCAGCCCTTCGCCGGCCAGCAGCACCACGATCAGTTGATCCTGGCGTATCGTCACGCCTTCCAGCTCGACGTCACAGGCGGCAAAGCGGCGCGTATTGTGGATCGCCAGCGTGGGCGCCCCGGTGCGCAGCGCCAGCACGCTGTTGCCCAGCAAACCCGCCGTCGCCTCGCAGGTCTGCGTCAGCAAGCCGATCAGGTTGGCCCTTTGACTGGCGTCAGCGTCAGGCAGCAAGCAGGCGAACGCCGCCTGCAAACCGCTGGCCGCCCGCTCGGCGCGCGCGATGGTGGCGCGGTCGGCGCCCACGGGCAGCGCGGCGACAAGCTCCTGGGTCCAGCGCGCGATGTGCGCGAAATCGGCCGGCGCAAAGCCCAGCAACTGCGCCACGGCAAACAGCGGCAGATCAAACATCAGCTGGTTCAATTGCGCGGCGCTGCCAGGCTGATGGGCGCGGGCAAGACGCGCCGTATCGTCATGCAGTCGCACCAGGTCCACCGCTGCCAGTCGCTGCATCAGCAAGCGCTTGGGACCTGCATGGCGCGCGCCGTCATTCATGCGCACCAGCTCGGCAAAAATCGCGCCGCAAGCAGTACCGATCAGGTGCAAGGGCACCGGCTGCCCGGCTGGCCGCACGCGCAGGTCAGGGTGCTCCAGCACGGCGGGTACGCCGCTGCCGGCCGCCAGCCAGCAGTCCAGCCCGGCGTCGAAGCGCAAGGGTGGCCCTTCGGCCAGACGGCGGTAGTAATCAAAAGGCGCGGCGTGCGTGACGGCGGCCAGCATATGGTCGGGATCGTGGGGGAACATGGCAACTCCGTTGCGTTGATGAATGGAGGCGAGTATGCTGGTCCTTTCGCTTCAACACTTCGCCCGGGGACGAATCATGGATGTCAATCTGAGCACTGCCGACGCCGGCCTGGCGCAACTGGCCGGCGCGATTGCCGAACCGGCCCGCGCGCGCATGCTGTGCAGCCTGCTCGACGGCCATGCGCGCACGGCCACGGAACTATCCGTGCTGGCCGAGGTGGGCGCCTCGACCGCCAGCGCCCACCTGACGCGCTTGTGCAAGGACGGCTTGCTGTCGATGGTGGCGCAGGGCAAGCACCGCTATTACCGCCTGGCCAGCGGCGAGGTGGCGCAAGCGCTCGAGGCGCTGCTGGTGGTGGCCGGTTTGCCGCGTTCCGTGTTTACGCCGTCCACGCCGGACCGCCTGCGCCATGCCCGCACCTGCTACGACCATATGGCCGGCACGGTGGCGGTCATTCTGCACGACCAGCTGCTGGCGCAGGACTGGTTGCGCGGCGACGACGGCAACTACCGATTGAGCGTAGCGGGCGAGATCGGCATGGCGGCGCTCGGCGTCGACACGGCGGCGCTGGCCGGCCAGCGCCGGCGCTTCGCCTGCGCCTGCCTGGACTGGAGCGAGCGGCGTTTTCATCTCGGTGGCGCGCTCGGTGCGGCCGTGCTGCAACTGGCGCTGCGCCAGGGCTGGGCCGAACGCGAACTCGACAGCCGTGCGCTGAAGGTCACGGCCGCTGGCCAGCAGCGTTTGCTGGCCGCATTTGGCGCCAGCTGAGCGGGGCGTTATCATCGTGCATTGAGTTGATTGGCAAGGCGCACCATGATCGAGTTCCAGGCACTCTCCAAACGCTACGGCAGTTTCGACGCCGTCAAGCCACTGACCCTGCAGGTGGAGCGCGGCGAAGTCTTCGGTTTCCTGGGGCCGAACGGCGCCGGCAAGACCACCACCATCCGCATGCTGATGGGCATTCTGGTGCCGAGCGGCGGGCGCGTGCTGATCGACGGCCTCGATTGCCACCGCGATGGCGCGGCCGTCAAGCGCAAGGTGGGGTATTTGCCCGACAATCCGATCTTCTACGACTACCTGCGCGGACGAGAAATATTGCAATTCGTCGCCGAAATGCATGGCTTTCCGCGTACGGAGGCCGCCGCGCGCGCTGCACGATTATTGACGGAATTCGGGCTCGACGAAGCGAGCGAGGATTTCGCCGTGAATTACTCGCTGGGCATGAAGAAAAAACTGGGCCTGGCCTGCGCGCTGATCCATGAGCCGGCCGTGCTGGTGCTGGACGAGCCGATCAACGGCCTCGATCCACGCGCCTCGCGCGACGTGCAGGAGCGTTTGCTGCGCATCGCCGCCGCTGGCACCACCATCTTTGTCTCGACCCACTTGCTCGACATGGCGCAAAAGCTGTGCAGCCGGGTCGCCATCATCCACCGTGGCGCGCTGGCGGCCACTGGCAGCTTGGACGAGATCCGCCAGCAACTGGCCAGCGCCGGCAGCCTGGAGGATATTTTCCTGCAGCTGACCGATGAGGCGAGCGCTGCGGACAGCACCGCATGATGGCCCCGCCCTCGACCTTGCGGGCGATCTGGCTGCTGATCCGTTTGCGCCTGCAGCGCCTGCTCAACCTCAGCGGTTCAGCCTTGCTGTTCCAGCGCGCTCAAGGCGGCAAGAGCCGCGCGGCCACGCCGGGCAAACGGCGCGGCCGCTGGCTCGTGGGCGTCTTGCTGATGGCGCCCATGCTGTTTTCGTTTGGGCACATGGCCCGCAACAGCGTGCTCAATCTGCACTGCCAGCTCGACGCCGTGGCCGCTTGCGGCCTGCATCACGCCATGCCGGCCGTGATCGCACACTTGAGCACCACACCGTTCAGCGCGGTGCTGCTGGCCGGCCTGACGTTTCAGTTGGCCTTGCTGTGGCTGGTCAGCGTGCTGGTGCCGCTGGGTACCGGCGACCTGGCGCGCCCCGACTGGGACCTGGAATGGCTGGTCACCCTGCCCGCTCCGGTAACTACCCTGCTGTGGGCGCGCGTGTTCGAGCGCAGCGTGGTCAATCCGGCCGGCCTGCTGGCCGTGCTGCCCACCACTACCATGGTTGCCTGGTATTCGGGCCATGGCTGGCTCTCGCCGCTGCTGGCGCTGGCCGTCAGCCTGGCGCTGCTCTTGCTGGCCGCCATGCTGCGCACCCTGGTCGACACGGGCCTGCGCCTGTCGCTGGCGCCATCGAAGCTGGGCAATTTGCAGGCGATGATTTCCATCGTGTCGCTGGCCCCCATGTATGCCGGCATGTCGTTCGGCATGGGCAAGGATGGCTTTGCGTTTGCCTGGGCCGCCGCCATGCCGGCCTGGAGCGCCTGGATGCCGCCCGGCCTGGTGGTGACCATGCTCAATGCGCAAGATACCGGTACCGCCCTGCTGGCGGCTGGCGCCTTGCTGGCGCAGTCGATCGTCTTGCTGGCGCTGGGCATGGCGATCTTGCGCCGCCAGTTGCGTCACGGCGTGGTCGGCTCAGGCCAGCGCGCCGGCGTGCGCAAGGCGGGCAACAAGCCCGTGCCGGTCCCGCCCGGCCGCTGGCAGATCGGCAGCGTGATCCAGCGGCGCGAACTGACCCTGCTCGGACGCGACCGCAATTTCCTGGTGCAAACCATGTTGCTGCCCCTGCTGATACTGGGTGGCCAGGTGGTCTTCACCGGTCGCCTGCACGATGTGCGCGAACTGCTCGACAGTCCGGCCCTGGTGGCGTCGACCGGGTTTTTTCTCGGCACCTATACCCTGATGATGTCGGCCTTCCAGAACCTGAACAAGGAAGGCGGCGCGCTGTGGCTGCTGTACACCTTCCCCGCCGGCGTGGAACAGGCCTTGCGCGAAAAGGCCCGGCTGTGGGCTGTGCTGGCGATGCTCTATCCCCTCATCATGTTCGGCGTGGCGCTGGCATGGATGCCGGCCTGGCGCTGGGACATGGCGGGCCTGATGCTGCTGGCGCTGGCCGGCATTCCCCTGTATGCGGTGATCGGCGTGGCGCTGGGCGTGTTTGCCAGCGACCCGCTGGCCACCGAAGCGGCAGCAAAAATGCGCCCCGCATACATGTATCTGTACCTGCTGCTGACGGGTTTGTATATCGCCGCGCTGGCGGCCGGCAGCGTGCTGCAGCAGCTGGTGTTCGTGGTGCTCACGGGCGCGCTGGCGGTGGCGCTATGGCAAAAGGCGCGTGACGCAGTGCCGTATCTGCTGGACCCGGCCGCCTTGCCGCCGGCGCGTGTCTCGGGCGCCGACGGCCTGATGGCCGCGATGCTGTTTTTCGCGGCACAAGTGCTGGTCTTGCTGATACTTCCGGGAAAAGGTCACACGACGATGCAACAGGCCACCCTGGCCTTCGGCATCGCTGGCGTGCTGACCTATATAGCGGCACGCCTGGTCTACTGGCGCAGCAAGGCGGCCGGCGTGCCGCGCATATTCCAAGGGCACTCAACGTGGCGCCTCGCGCTGGGCAGCGCGG
The DNA here is from genome assembly GCF_049896105.1 of Janthinobacterium sp. PSPC3-1. Lineage (NCBI taxonomy): Bacteria > Pseudomonadati > Pseudomonadota > Betaproteobacteria > Burkholderiales > Oxalobacteraceae > Janthinobacterium > Janthinobacterium sp. PSPC3-1. The sequence goes on from NZ_JAFCTQ010000008.1 coordinate 65,613, forward strand.
CGCTGGCCGCCGTATTCGGCGTCGGCTCTACCATGTTGCTGCACGCCTATGGCCTTGCCCCTCCCGTCTCACCCCTGCTCGATGGCAAGTGGAGCTGGCTGTGGCTGAGCGCGCTGGCGGTGCTGGCCGCCCCGCTGTGCGAGGAATTCATTTTCCGTGGCCTGCTGCAAGGCGGACTGCGCCGCTCGCTGCCAGCCTGGCAGGCCATCGTGACCAGCTCACTGGTCTTTGCCATCATGCATCCGCCGGCCTCGATGCTGCCGGTATTCGTGCTGGGTCTGTGCACGGGCTGGACCTATGAGAAGAGCGGCTCGCTGCTGGCGCCGATGCTGGTGCACGCAAGTTATAACGCGGCGATGCTGGCCTGCCAGGCAAGCATGTAGCGTTTTTTCCTTTTCTTGAAGCAACGATTATCTTGTCTGCAATCAAGACAAGAAGTGGCGCCGGGTAGAACAATGCCAGCTACCCACCACCGTTGACAATTGAAGGAGCCACCATGTTTTGCGCCGCATGCGGTACCCAACTGCCAGAAGGAAATGCGCAATTTTGCACCAACTGCGGCGCCAGTTGCACCCCAGGCGTCGCCCTGCCCGCCGGTATCGCCGGCTGGAGCTGGGGTGCCTTCCTGCTGAACTGGATCTGGGCGATCGGCAATCGTACCTGGATAGGACTGCTTGCACTGGTACCCTATCTTGGTATCGGCATCGCCATCTGGCTCGGTATCAAGGGCCGCGAAATGGCGTGGAAGAATGGTCGCTGGGACAGTGTTGAACACTTCAATCGCGTACAGAGAAAGTGGTCACTGTGGGGCGTCAGCATCACAATAAGCGTCGTAGTCATCAGCTTTCTGGCAAGCGTCATGTTGATTGCTTACCTGGCTATCGCTCCGGAAAGTAAAATTGAGCAATTCTCGCCGGAACTTGCAGCCGCGATCGCGGAAAATTCCAACGATCCGGAAACGATGCAAGAGGAAAATAGTCCTGCCAAGAGCGATGAGTAGCAATTGTGCTGGCCAGCACGCAAAACAAAAAAGCCCGCACATGCTTGTGCGGGCTTATCTGCGAGGATAGTCAAGCGAATCCGGGATCAGATCACCCGGCTGCGCCTGCGTAAGTAGCTGCGGCTTAATGCGCCTTCCAGTTCGCGCTCCGTTTTATGCTGGTTCACCGTATACAGGGCCCACAGGGCCGCCGGCACCCAGCCGATCACAGTGCACTGCATGACCAGGGTGGTGGCGCCGGCCAGTGGGCGGCGCAACATGAAAAACGTGAGACACGGAAGTAGCAAGGCTATCAGCAATCGCATCACGACATACTCTCCTTCAATCAAGAGCAGCGGACAGAAGCCGGTATCCGGTCCGTCCCCCGCCCGCTGCGTACTGCTCCTTATAAATGCACGGTGATCTGCGGCATCAGGTCGTCAAAAGTGCGGCCATTGCCGTTTTCGCCGATCGCGTGCATTTTCCATTCGCCGTTATGGCGGTACAGCTTGGCCATGATCTGCGCCGTGTGGGCGCCCTGGACCGACAGGTTGAAACGCGCGATTTCCTGGTTATTGCTGGCATTCAAAATGCGGCAATAGGCGTTTTCCACCTGCGAGAAGTTCTGGCCCGTGAAGCTGTTGACGGTAAACACCAGGCTTTTCACGCCGGCCGGCACATGGGCCAGGTCGACATTGATCTGCTCGTCGTCGCCATCGCCTGCGCCGGTACGGTTGTCGCCCGTGTGAACGATGCTGCCGTCCTTGCTTTTCAGCTGGCGGAACCAGACGATATCGGACACCTTGTTGCTGTCATCAAACAGCACGCACGAGGCGTCCAGGTCGACCGCTTCGGTTTTCGAGCCGAAGCCCAGGAAACCCTTGGTCTTGACCGAATCCCAGCCCAGGCCCATGGTGATGCGGGACAGGCTGGTGCCAGCTTCCTTGTCCAGAGAAATCTTCTGGCCCTTGCTCAAATTGACAGACATACGCATTGCTCCTGTTTGGTTGCTTGTTGACTTGACGGTTACGCCGGCTTGCTTTGGGTCCAGGCCAGAAAGGCCGCGCGGTTGCGCGAGCAGATCAATATCTTGCCGGTGCCCGTAAATTTGAGCACCATGCCTTCACCGCTGGTCTGGCTGTTGATCAGGTTACCCAAAAATCCCCCGCTGCTGCCGGTCGTGATGGAAATCTCGTATTGCAGGCGGCTGTCCCAGCACACGACGTGGGCGTTATCGATCACCACGTCCTTGCCGGGCACCACGTCCAGTTCGGACATGGCGCCAAAACCGGACACCGCCAGTTGGCCGCTGCCGGCCGTTTCGGTGATAAAGAAACCACCGCTCTGGGCAAACAGCGCATTGCCGAGGCTCTGCGTGCGCACTTTCAGTTCCACGCCGGAACTGGCCGCGACAAACGCGCCGTCGCTGATCATGTATTGCTGGGCGCCCACGTCCAGCACGCGCATGGCGCCCGGCAAGGTCGGCGACAGCAGGCAATCGCCATCGCCGCGCAAGGCCTCGACATGCTGCTGAAAGAAGGACTCGCCGTTGGCAAAGGTGCGCATCAGCGCAGCGCCCAGGCCGCCGGTCATCTTGCCTTTCAGCTCAAGATTGGTTTCCATCATCACCATCGCGTCGGATTCGCAATAGATCTTCTCGCCCTTGGCCAGCGATACATGCAGAAACGGGTCGATATCCCCGGTGACACTAAAAACTGGCATACAAACTGTTCCTTTCCTGGCTTTGATGATGATGGGGTGATCAGCATCGGAATGTTTTACTACAGTATCGGCACCGCACAAAACCGTAGCGAGCGGATGCAAGTTGTGGCTGAGAAGCGCAGCTGTACTCTAGTACAGCGAGCATCGCCGGCCGCAAATTGCACCGCGCAGTAGGTTTGGTGTGGTGACCTTACACGCCGACGCCGAACGAGGCTGCGAGTGGACCCAGACCGCCTTTGTAGCCCTGGCCGATGGCCTTGAATTTCCAATCCGCGCCGTTGCGGTAGATTTCACCAAACACCATCGCCGTTTCGGCCGAGCCGTCTTCCGACAGGTCGAAGCGGGCGATTTCCGTGTTGCCATTGGCGTTGATGCAACGCACATAGGCTTTCGAGACCATGCCGAAGTTCTGCTTGCGCGCTTCGGCATCGTGGATCGTCACGCAGACGGCGATCTTGTCGATCTCGGCCGGCACGGTCGACAGGTCGACGGTGACGGTTTCATCGTCGCCATCGCCGGCGCCGGTGGTGTTGTCGCCCGAGTGGGTAACGGAGCCGTCGCTCGACTTCAGGTTGTTGTAGAAAATCATGTCGACGTCGGCACGGACCTTGCCGTCCGCTTTCAGCAGGAAGACCGAACCGTCGATGTCGAACGCGGCGCCATCGGTGGCGCGCGCATCCCAGCCCAGGCCGATGGTCATCTTGGTGATGCCGGGAGCTTCCTTGCTCAGGTTGACGTTGCCGCCTTTTTGCAGACTGATTGCCATGATGTATTTCTCCTATATGAAATGAAGGTACCGCATACGTAATACAAACACCTGGCGCCCTCCACCGGCCCGACTCCCCGGGCCGGCGGCGACGCTTGCTGCTGCTGGCGGGCAAACCGGTGTGGTCGTTTGCCGCGCATTCTTTTTAGACCTGCTATGCCTTGGCTGATTCCAGCACGTCAGGCTTGTCTTCTTCCAGCGCCATCCGGCGCTTGTAGCGGATCGACGACCACAGCGAGGCGAGAATAAAGGCCACGCCGATCAGGCCCGTGAAAATCTCCGGCACATGGAACTTCATGCTGACCAACATGATCACGGCCAGGATACCGATCGCATAGTGCGCGCCGTGCTCCAGATAAACGAACTCATCCAACGTACCCTTGCGGACCAGGAACACCGTCATCGACCGCACGAACATCGCACCGATGGCCAGGCCCAGCATGATGATGACCACGTCCTTGGTGATGGCGAACGCGCCGATCACGCCGTCAAAGCTGAACGATGCATCGAGCACTTCCAGGTACAGGAAACCGCCGATACCGCCGCGCTTGACGATGTCGCCCATATTGCCGTCACCGTTGTCGCCTTCCAGCAAGCCGCTGATCACGTCGACGCCGACGTAGGTCAAAATACCCCACAGGCCCGCCGTCAGCACCACCAGTTTTTGGCCCTCGTCTATCATGCTCAGGCTGGCCATCAGGGTGCCCAGCGCGATCATCACGGAAATCGAGGAAACCTTGCCCAGCGCGCCCAGCTTTTCTTCGAAGCGGCCCAGCCAGTGGGTTTCTTTTTCATGGTCCAGCAGGAAGTTCAGGAACACCAGCAGCAGGAAAATACCGCCGAAGGCCGCCACTTCCGCGTGGTGATTCGTCAGGTGCATCGAATACTGTTCCGGGTCGCTGAGCGCCAGGTTCCATACTTCCAGCAAACCGAGGTCGGCCGCTTGCGCCACGATCACCAGCGGGAACAGCAAGCGCATGCCGAACACGGCGATGATGATGCCTACGCCCAGGAACAGGCCTTGCCAGAATTTGTCCCAGTTTTTCAGGACAGAAGCATTGACGACCGCATTGTCGAATGACAGCGACACTTCCATGATGCCCAGGATCACGGCAATACCCAGCGCCGACAGCATGGTGGACACGCCGCCATGCGTGTAGCCCCACCAGGCCGAGATGCCCAGGCAGATAAATGTCACTAAAAATGACACTCTAAAATGCTTCATCAATTCTCCTATCAGTTTGCAAACATGAGCAGAGTATAGGTGCGCACGATTGATTTAAAAATGGAAGATAATGGAAGCATTACTTCGTAAAAACAGAAGATAGGCCAAGCAGATGAAAACCACGGGCTTCAATTACCGCCATTTGTACTTTTTTTGGGTCGTCGCCAGGGAAGGCGGCGTGACGCGCGCGGCCGAGCGCCTGGGCCTGGCCGTGCAGACCATCAGCACCCAGCTGGCGCTGCTGGAAAAGGAGCTGGGCAAGTCGCTGCTGCAGCCGCAGGGCCGGCGCCTGGTGCCGACCGAAGCGGGCCGGCTGGCGCTCGGCTATGCGGACCAGATTTTTTTGCTCGGCGAACAGATGCAGGAGGCGCTGGCCGACACCGACGCGGAAAAGATGCGGCTGACGGTGGGCATTTCCGATTCCCTGCCGAAACTGATGGCCTACCGCATGCTCGACGCCACGCGCAGCCTGGGCCAGCCCGTCAAGCTGGTGTGCCTGGAAAACGAGTTCGAGTCGCTGCTGGCCGACCTGGCGCTGCACAAGCTGGACCTGGTGCTGACCGACCGCGCCGTGCCGGCCGGCGCCAGCCTGCGCGTATCGAGTCATCTGTGGGGCGAGAGCGCCATGAAACTGTTCGGCGTGCCGGCCCTGGCCGAACGCTACCGCGACAACTTTCCGCACAGCCTGCATGGCGCGCCGTTTTTGCTACCGACGCGCAACAACGCCTTGCGCGGACGCATCGACGAATGGATGGTGCACCAGGGCGTGCGGCCCGACGTGGCCGGCGAGTTCGAAGACAACGCCATGCTGAACGCCTTTGGCCGCAAGGGCCTGGGCCTGTTCTTCGCCTCGGCCAGCCTGGCGGCCGAGATCGAGGAACAGTTCGGCGCCGTGCTGGTGGGCGAAGCCTCGTCCCTGCGCGAACAGTTCTATGTGATCTCGAACGAACGCAAGATCATGCACCCGGCGCTGGGGGTGATTCTGGCGGCCGTGCAAAAGCCGCCCACCGCGCCCTGATCAGCCGTCCAGGTCAGCCGCAATCGCCGCCAGCAGGGCCGCCTGGTCCGGCTCGGCCGTATCGACGTTGGCCAGATGCACCACCGACAAGCCGGCCTGCGGCAGGCGCAGCAGCAAGGTATGAAAGCCCCACAGGCCGCCGCCGTGGAACACCACCTCGCGTCCCGCGTGCTCGAACACTTCCAGGCCGAAGCGGTAGGACCAGTGGTGGCCGTCTGGCGCGCTCGACGGTTGCAGCAAGGAACGCACCAGGCTGGCGGGGTCAGCGTACTGGCGGTGCCATGCCCGCTCCCACAAGGCCAAGTCATGCAGCGAGGCATACACGCCGCCATCGCCGACGGTATTCGCGTTGCCCAGATGCTGGCGGTAGCCGCCCGGCATTGCCGCGTCTGGCGTATAGCTGCGCACGCGCTGCGGCATCACCGCCTGCCGCTCGACGTCGAACGCAGTGGCGTGCATCTCCAGCGGCGCAAACAGGGTGTTGCGCGCATGCTCCGCCAACGAGTTTCCACTCAACACTTCCACCAGTTTGGCCAGCAAAATGTAATTGCAGTTGCTGTAGGCATGGGCGCTGCCGGGCGCAAACGCCAGCTCATCCATTTTCTCGATGATGCGCAGCAAATGCACATTATTGAAATAGTCGCTCTCGTGCCGGCCCAGCTGGCACTGCAGGAAAGCAAAATAATCGGGGATGCCGCTGGTGTGGTTGAGCAGCTGGTGCACGCTGATCGCCTGTTCGAACTGCCGCACTTCCGGCAGGTGGGGCGCCACATCGTCATCGAGGCCGATCCGTCCCTGGCGCACCAGATCCAGCACACAGGCGGCCGTAAACTGTTTCGACTCGGACGCCAGGTAATAGCGTGAGCGGCCTGTCAGCGGCACGCCCAGTTCCAGGCAGGCCAGGCCGTGATGCAGTTCGAACACAGGCTGGCCGTGGCGCAGCACCAGCGCGCTGAAGCCGGGGCCGTCGGCAGGCAGGCGCGCCTGCAGGGCCTCGAAGTGAAGAGCAAGATTTTTCATGGCGATAAGATTAACATACTGATTCTTGTATTCAGTGGAAAAACTGATAAATCCATTCGAAAATAACGTTTGAATAATCAATCAAAAACGATTGTAATCAAGGCTCAGAAAGGTGCCTGCCGCAATCACACGTACAGGCGCCACCGATAACAAAATCCCAGGAGCGCAAGCATGTCCACGGCAGGCACGACGATCGATATTCCCGATCTCATCAATCACAACAAGATAGGTTCCTTCCAGATCGGCATGCTGATCCTGTGCGGGCTGTGCGTCATCATGGATGGCTTCGACGTGCAGGCGATGGGCTATGTGGCGCCCGCCATTATTGCCGACTGGCATGTGAGCAAAGCCAACCTGGGCCCGGTCTTCGGCGCCGGCCTGCTGGGCATGCTGGTCGGCTCGCTGGTGTTCAGCATCACGGCCGACAAGTTCGGCCGCCGCCCCGTGCTGATCGGTTCGACCATTTTCTTTTCCCTCTGCATGCTGGTCACGCCGCTGGCCACCACCATCGAGCAACTGCAGCTGATCCGCTTTATCACCGGCCTGGGCCTGGGCGCCGTGATGCCGAACGCCATGGCGCTGGCAGGCGAATACAGCCCGCTGCGCAAGAAAGTCACCCTGATGATGCTGGTGTCCTGCGGTTTTACGCTGGGCGCCGTGCTCGGTGGCCTGTTGTCGGCGGCCCTGATTCCCGCGTTTGGCTGGCAATCGGTGTTTTACGTGGGCGGCGTGGTGCCGTTGGCGATCGGCGTGCTGATGTTCTTCCTGCTGCCCGAGTCGATGCAGTTTTTGGTGCTGAAGAAAAAGAATTTGCACAAGGTGGCACAGTGGCTCAAGCGCATCGACCCGAGCGTGACGATCACCGCCGACACCCAATACGTGGTGCATGAGAAGGAAACCCGTGGCGCACCCGTGCTGGCGCTGTTTCGCGAAGGCCGCGCCAAAATGACGATCCTGTTATGGATCATCAACTTCATGAACTTGCTGAACCTGTATTTCCTGTCGAACTGGCTGCCGACGATCGCCAGGGAAGCGGGCCTGTCGACCGCCAATGCGGTGCTGGCCGGCACTGCCCTGCAAGTGGGCGGCACCATCGGCACCCTGATCATGGGGCAATTGATCGACCGCTCCAGCTTCCGCCGCATCCTGCTGCCCTGCTTCCTGGTGGCGGCGGTGGCGATTGCCCTGATCGGCCGTCCGGACGTGTCGCTGGCCTTCCTGTTCATCACGATTTTCATTGCCGGTTTCTGCATCGTCGGTGGCCAGCCGGCCGTCAATGCGCTGGCGGCCAGCTACTACCCCACCACCCTGCGCTCGACCGGCATCGGCTGGAGCCTGGGCGTGGGCCGCATCGGCTCGATTATCGGCCCGGTGCTTGGCGGCGAGCTGATCCGGTTGAACTGGCCCAACAGCACGATTTTCCTGGTGGTGGCGATTCCGGCCATCGTCTCGGCCGTGATGGTGTTTTCCATGCGTGGTGGCGGCACCAGCACGGTCAAGGCCTGAAAAGGACTGAAATTGCGGCGCGCGCGGCCGATATTAGGCCATGGTGGCCTTCGTCGTTTAAGATGACGTTTTAACAGCCCATCTTTTTGCGTCCCCATGCACAATGTTTTGCTTGTCCTGCTCGCCTTTTTCCTGGTCGCGCTCAATGGTTTTTTTGTTGCCGCCGAATTTGGCATCGTTACCTTGCGGCGCACGCGCATCCGCGCCATCGCCAAGACGCAGGGGCTGCGGGGCCGCATCCTGGCCAAGGTGCACGGCCAGCTGGACGCCTACCTGTCGGCCTGCCAGCTGGGCATCACGCTGGCGTCGCTGGGCCTGGGCTGGGTCGGCGAGCCGGCCTTTGCGGGCCTGCTCGAACCGCTGTTCGGCGCCATCGGCGTCACTTCGCAGGAACTGATCCACGGCGTGTCCTTCGTGGTGGCCTTCAGCGTGATTTCCTTTTTGCATATCGTGGTCGGCGAACTGGCGCCCAAATCGATGGCGATCCGCAACCCGGAAGCGGTCGGCCTGTGGAGCGCGATTCCCCTGTACGGCTTTTACTGGGCCATGTACCCGGCCATCTTCCTGCTCAACGCCAGCGCCAACTGGGTGTTGCGCATGGCGGGCCTGTCGGGAAAAGGCGGCCACGATGCCCACTACTCCTCCGAAGAGCTGAAACTGATCCTGCGCACCAGCCAGCCCGGCGAAAAATTCACGCGCGACGAACGCAATATCCTGGCCCAGTCGCTCGATTTCGAGCAGATGACGGTGTCGGACCTGATGCGCCCGCTCAATGAAGTGGTGGCCCTGTATGCCTCGGAAAACCTGGAGCAGAACCTGGAAACCGTGCTGCGCAACCGCTTCAGCCGCTACCCCTACTTCGATACCAATGAAGACGATGTGCTGGGCGTGATTCACCTGAAAGACCTGTTTTTCGCCCAGCAGGCCGGCAAGACCATCAGCTCGCTGATCCCTTTCCTGCGGCCGGTGGACATCATTTCGGCGCGCACGCCGGCGCTGGAACTGTTCCGCCGCTTTCGCGACGGCGCGCCGCACTTCGCGCTGATCGGCGAAAAGGGCAAGCGCCCGGTGGGGTTCATTACTCTGGACAATTTGCTGGGCGCCATGGTCGGCGAGATCCGCGATGAATTTCGCCGCAATGAAAACGACTGGCTCAAGCAGAGCGACGGCACCCTGATCGGCAAGGCCAGCCTGCCGATCTTCTCGCTCGAACGCATCCTCGGCATCGATATCGAGAACGAGGAACTGGGCCTCGATGACGTGGAGTCCGTCGGCGGCCTGATCATGGTCAAGCTGGGCGATATTCCGAAACAGGGCCAGCGCATCACCTTTGTCGACTTCGATATCGTCGTCAAGAAAATGAACGGCCCCCGTATCGTCCTGATCAAGGTGATACCGAAAGTCGAGCGCGACCTGGACGCCGACCTGCGCGACTAAGATTTCTTTTCGCCAAGGCTATCCTTGCCCTGCGGCACGGTTGTCATGCCCAGGGTCCAAGTTTGCAGCAAGCTGTACAGCACCGCCAGCAGGGTCGGGCCGATAAAGATGCCGACAAAGCCGAAGGCCAGCACGCCGCCGAGCACGCCCAGCAGCACCAGCAAAAACGGCAGGCTGCTGCCGCGGCTGATCAGCAGCGGCTTGACCACATTGTCGACGCCGCTGATCAACAAGCCACCCCACACCAGCATGAAGATGCCCCAGCCCGTCTGGCCGCTGTTGAACAGCCAGATGGCGGCGCCGCCCCACACCAGCGGCGGCCCCACCGGCACCAGCGACAGCACGAAGGTGGCGATGCCCAGCAGGGCCACGGCCGGCACGCCGGCGATCAGAAACCCCACCACCGCCACCAGCGCCTGCGCCAGCGCCGTGCCCAGCAGGCCATACATCACGCCGCGGATGGTGCGGCTGATGGTCAGCGCCACGCCGGGCGCGCTGTCGCCGATAATGCGCGCGCTGCCGTTGAGCAGCGCGGTGCGCAGCAATTGCCCATCGCGGTACAGGAAAAAACTGACGAACACGGCCAGGCTGGTCTGTGCCACGCCGCTGCCCAGCACGATGCCGCCGGAAGTGAGGAAATGGCGGGCCGGCTCCAGCATGTTCTTGCCCAGGTTCAGCAGCTCTTCGCGGTCGTCGATAATGCGCCGGATATAGCCGTCGATGGTGTCGCCGATCAGCGGTATGCTGGCCAGCCAGGCCGGCGGATGCAGCCCGCCTTCGTCCAGCGCCAGCCGCAGCTGCTCATAGATGCGCGCCACATTGTCGGCCAGATTGTAGGTGACCAGCACCAGCGGCAGCACGATCACCAGCACCAGCGAGACGGTCATGATGGCCGCCGCCAGGTTGCGCCGGCCCTTGACGCGCGCCAGCAGCAGCAGATACAGCGGCCAGCTGGAAATGCTGACGCAGACGGCGAACAGCATCGCCGGCAAAAAGGGGCGCAGGACGAAAAAGCAGCCGATCAACAAAAAGATGACGGCTGCCAGGCGGGCGTGAGGCTCGAAACGTTTGTCCATGTACCGCGTATCCTGAGATGGCGCCCCAGCGGCGCCGCTGGCTCAGGATAGCAGAAGTTTAAGATCGTGCGCGATGGCGGCCGGCTTCTCGCCGTGGCGCACGAACAGGCGGATCTTGCCGTGGCGGTCAAACACATAGGTGCCGGCCGTATGGTCGACCGTGTAGCTGCTGTCGGTTTCGCCTTCGACCTTGGCGTAATACACCTTGAATTCCTTGGCCACTTTCGCCGTGGCGGCAAGGTCGCCGTACAGGCCGACAAAGCGCTTGTCAAAGGCCGGCACGTATTCGGCCAGCAGGGCCTGCGTGTCGCGCTCGGGGTCGACCGTGACGAACAGCACTTGCACCTGGTCGGCCTGCGGCCCCATCTCTTTCATCACCTGCGCCATGTCGGCCATGGTGGTGGGGCAGACGTCCGGGCATTGCGTATAGCCGAAGAACATCAGCACGACCTTGCCCTGGTAATCGGCCAGGGTGCGTGGCTTGCCCGTATGGTCGGTCAGCGCAAACTCACGCGCATAGCCCAGTCCCGTCACATCGGTGTTCTGGAAAGCCGGTTTCGGCGCTTCCGGTTTGCCGCAAGCGGCCAGCAGCAAGGTGGTCAACAACAGGCAGAAGAGTTTTTTCATGAGCCGAGAGGGATGTAATGGTCGACCAGCAGCGCCACGAACAGCAGCGACAGGTAGATGATGGAATAGGTAAAGGCTTTCCTCGCGATCAGGTCCGTGTACTTGCGGTACATCTGCCACGAGTAATACAGGAAGCCGGCGTTCAGTACCACGGCCGAGGCCAGGTAGATCAGCCCGCTCATGCGCACGGCGTACGGCATCAGGGTGGTGGCGGCCAGCGCGATCGAATACAGCCACACGTGAAACTGCGTGAATGCCAGGCCGTGGGTGACGGGCAGCATCGGCAGGCCGGAGCGGGCGTAGTCGTCGCGGCGGTACATGGCCAGCGCCCAGAAGTGCGGCGGCGTCCAGACAAAAATGATCAGCACCAGCAGCCAGGCCTGCATCGGCACGTCGTTGGCGACAGCGGCCCAGCCCAGCGCCGGCGGCATGGCGCCGGACAGACCACCGATGACGATGTTCTGCGGTGTGGCCGGTTTCAGGACCATGGTGTAGATCAGCGCATAGCCGACAAACGTCACAAAGGTCAGCCACATGGTCAGCGGATTGACCAGGTAATACAGGATGCCCATGCCCAGGCCGCCGATCACCAGCGCGAACACCACCGTCTGTTTCACCGTGATATCGCCCATCGCCATCGGACGGCGCGCCGTGCGGGCCATGCGCGCGTCGATCTCGCGCTCGGCCAGGCAGTTGACGGCGAATGCCGCGCCCGCCAGCAACCAGATGCCGATGGTGCCGAACACCACCGGCTGCCAGTCCGGCAAGGTTTCGCTGGCCAAGAACATGCCGATCACGGCGCAAAATACGGCCAGTTGCGTCACGCGCGGCTTGGTCAGCGCCCAGTACTGGGCGATGCGGGGGGAGGGTTTACGGCTGATGGTCTGAGTAGTCATTTCTGGGAGCGTGCGGAAGGTGCCGCCGCGTAGGTGTCGCGGTGGATGCCGTGTTGAATATTCCGATTCTGTGCGGCATCGAGCTGGAATTTAGCCTTGTAGTTTAACATGGTCAGCAACAACACGAGCAGCGCCGCCCCGCCGTTATGCAGGACGGCAATCGCCAGCGGCCAGTTCAGGTAGATCGTCGCCATGCCGGTGGCCGCCTGCAGTGCCAGCACCAGGGCAATCATCCGCGCCGTGCCGCGCAGGGACGGCAGCTTCCATGCGCGAAACACGGTATAGCCGATGCCGGCCAACACGATCAAGGCGAAATTGCGGTGCACCCAGTGGATCGCCGTCAGCGCCGAGAACGGCAGATAATGGCCGGCGGCCGTCTTGCCCAGCTCGCGCCACAAATAAAAGGCGTGCTCGAAATCCATCTCGGGGATCACCTTGCCGCCGCACAAAGGAAAATCGGTACAGGCCAGCGCCGCATAATTGGTGCTGACCCAGCCGCCCAAGGCGATCTGCAAGGTCAACAATACAGCCGAAAAAATCGCCAGCGCGCGCACCGGGCGCAGTACCACGGCATCGGCATCGGCGCACAGCACCGGCGACACCGCATGATCCTGGCGTCCACCGAGCCACACCAGCAGGGACAATAATCCCATGCCCAGCAGCAAATGGATGGTGACGATCACCGGCTGCAGTTTCAAGGTGACGGTCCAAGCGCCAAACGCGCCTTGCAGGCAGACAAAGAAGAACAGCGCCGTCGGCAAGGCGGGCGCGAATTCCTCGCGGCGGTTTCCTTGTTTATCCTTTTTCCGCCATTGACGCCAGGCCTGTACCATCATCGCCACGATCAGCACGCCGATCGCCATCGCCAGGTAGCGGTGCGTCATTTCGATCCAGGCTTTGACCACCGTCACGGGGCCGGTCGGCATCAGCGTTTCAGCGGCCACGATATGCTCGTGCGCCAGGAAAGGATTGGCCGAGCCATAGCAGCCGGGCCAGTCCGGGCAGCCGAGGCCGGAATCGGACAAGCGCGTAAAGCCGCCAAACATGATCAGGTCGACCGTCAGGAACACGGCGATCCACACGAGTTTTCGGTATTTATTGGCGTCGGCGGAGACCCACACCATGGTCAGCGGCAACAGGGCTACCAGCAGGCCTGTCAGGCCCAGCTGGGCCAGCGCGGAAAGATGCATTTCAGGCATGCGGACTCCTCAACCGATCGCCGAAGCTTTGAGCAGCTTGGCGATATCTTTTTTTACTTTGGTCGGGTCCGCATCTTTCGGGAAACGCATCATCAGATTGCCCAGTGGATCGATCAGATACAGATGATCGTCCGGCTTGCCGCCGGCTTCCACCGGCAGCCAGGCTTTCAAGGCGTCGCCATTCACGCGCAGCATGTTGGTGCCGTCGTATTCGCGCATCACGATGGTGTCGATCGGCTCCGGGTCGGTGATCAGCCAGACGCGTTCGATGCGCTCCCTTTCCTTGCCCTGGGTCAGGCGCAACTGCTGCATGGCAAACAGCTGCTGCTTGCACGCCTGCTGGCAGTCGGACGGACCGGCCTGCAGCATCACCCACTTGCCCTTGAACTGCGCCAGCGGCGATGGCTTGCCGTCCAGCTCCTTCACCTGCAATGTGGCTTCCGGGATCGGATACTGGCGCGGGTCGATCAGGGCGCCATAGTTGTTGCGCCCGCTGGGCTTGATGATGTAATACGTCACATACGAGGCGATGATGGGAAAGGCGCACACGGCCACCACGGCCAGCAGCTTCCAGCGGCCGGTGGTTTGCGCTTTTTTCTCAAGCGCGTCAGGGAGATTTGTTTGCACGTCGACATCCTGTAAAGACAAAAAATAAAAAGGCCATCAGTGCCAGCGCGTACCACTGGAAGGCGTAGCCGCGGTGCTTGTCCGCACCGAGATCCGGCGCCGGCCAGTCGCGCACCGGCAGCTTGGCGCTCTCCGGCGAGGTCTGTTCGATCAGCAGCGGCTGGAAGGCCAGGCCGCTGGCCTGCGCCAGTTGCGCGATATCGGCATTTTGCACAATGGCTTGCGGAAGCAAAGGAGCAGCCGTGCCCAGCTGCATCACATGGCCGGCATTCAGGCGCGCCACGCCCTGCAACGTGACAGTACCGGTGGGCGTGCTGTAATCGGCGATACGGGTACGGTCGGCATTGTTGCGCGGCAACCAGCCCTGCGCCACCAGCACATGCATGGTCGAGCCGTCGATTTGAAACGGCGTCAGCACATGAAAACCGGCCTGGCCGCGGTACGGGCGGTTGTCCAGGTACACGGTCCAGGCGGGCACGAAGTGGCCCGTCACCGTCACGCGGCGGTATTCGATCGCTTCGGCGTCCACGGGCAGCAAAGGCGCGGCCGTCAACGCCAGCGGCGCGGCCAGGTTGCCCGCTTCCAGCCTGGCGGCGCGGGCGATTTTTTCTTCCGCCCGGCGCTGCTGCCATTGCGCCAGCGACAGGCCCAGCGCCACCAGTAGCAGCATTACAACAAACGGTATCCATCGAAAGCGGAATGGGAAGCGTACTGGCATTACAATGAAACCTCCTCAGAGCCGGCCTTGTCATCCATGAAAATCGTCGTCGCCATCGCTTTTATCCTGATCCTGGGCAGCCTGGGCTCGGCCTTGTTCTTCCTGATGCGCGACAAGGGCAAGAGCAACCGCACCGTGCAGGCGCTGGCCATGCGCGTGGGGTTTTCGATTGCCCTGTTCCTGTTGATACTGCTGGCGCACAAGCTGGGCTACATACAGCCTACCGGCATCCATTAGACGCCGCCATTGCCTGATTGGCAAATTTCAACGCCAAGAAAAAAGCCGTACACGGATCGTCCGGTACGGCTCTTTTCATTCTGCTGGCGCGCATGTCAACAGCGCGCCCTGCCCCGTTATTATAACCAATACACGACTACATACAGGCCCAGCCAGACGACGTCGACAAAGTGCCAGTACCAGGCGGCGCCTTCGAAGCCGAAGTGATGCTCGGGCGTGAAGTGTCCCTTCAATACGCGGTACAGGATCACCGACAGCATGATGGCGCCCAGGGTCACATGGAAGCCGTGGAAACCGGTCAGCATGAAGAAGGTGGCGCCGTAGATGCCGGACGTCATTTTCAGATTCAGCTCGCTGTACGCATGCATGTATTCATACACCTGGAAGCCCATGAAGACGGCGCCCAGCAAAATCGTGGCGGCCAGGAACAGGGCCGTCATGCCGCGGTGGCCGGCGCGCAATGCATGGTGCGAAATCGTCAGGGTCACGCCCGAGGTCAGCAGCAAGGCCGTGTTAATCGTCGGAATCCAGAACGGCGTCATGGTGGTAAATTCCTGCACCGTGCCGGCCGGCCCCACCGTGCCCCAGTGGGCGGCGAAATCGGGCCAGATCAGCTTGTGGTCGAGGTCGCCCAGCCACGGCATGGAAATGCTGCGCGCATAGAACAGGGCGCCAAAGAAGGCGGCAAAGAACATCACCTCGGAGAAGATGAACCAGCTCATGCTCCAGCGGAAGGAGTAATCGATGCGCTCGCTGTACAAGCCTTTTTCCGACTCGCCGATGGCGTCGCCGAACCAGAAATACAGCACCAGCAAAATGCCGGCCAGGCCGATATAGTTCAGGTACGGTCCCCAAGCCACGTCATTGACCCAGGCCGAGGCGCCTATCATGGTCAGCAGCAGGCTGGCGCCGCCCAGCATCGGCCACTTCGATGGCCCGGGTACGAAATAATAGGGTGCAGAGGACGCTGTAGCGTGGTTGGAACTCATTCTCATCTCCTCGTTTATATATTTATGGTACGACCAGGCTGACGATGGCAATCAGGATGCCGACCAGGCAGGCCACCGCCAGCAGGCCGGCAATCACGATATGCACCGGGTTCAGCCTGGCCGAATCGGTATCGAAATCGCTCTTGCGCCGTAAACCAGTAAATGACCAGATCACGGCCTTCAATGAATACAGGAACGACGCTTGCGGCTTGCGCGGATCGTTCATGGCTATTGCACCACCGGTGTCTGAGCCTGGCTCAGTCCGGCAATCTCGAAAAACGTGTACGACAGGGTGATGGTTTTCACTTCTTTCGGCAGCGCCGGATCGAGGAAAAACACCACCGGCATCTGCCGCGCCTCATGCGGTTTCAAGGTCTGCTGCTGGAAGCAGAAGCACTCGACCTTCTTGAAATGCGGCGTGGCGCTTTGCGGCGCGTAGCTGGGAATCGCCTGCGCGTTGACGGTGCGCCCCTGGGTGTTGACCACTTCATACAGCACCGTCACCAGCTCGCCCGGATGCACTTGCATGCTGGATACCACCGGGCGAAAGCGCCATGGCCCCTGGGCATTGCCATCGAATTCCACCGTGATGCTGCGGGTGGTGTCGACCTGCGCGTTCTTGTCCCAGGCAACCGTGCCATCCTTTTGCGTCAGCACATTGATGCCCATCACTTCGCAAATCTGCTTGTAGACGGGAATCAGGGCGTAGCCAAAACCGAACATCACGCAGGCAATGACGAGCAGCTTGCCCAGCATCTGGCGGTTCAGTCCGCGCGTCTCCCGAGGCACTGGCGTCGTCATGTCACAACCACAGCCGCTTGGCAAACACGGACAGGAAAAAGAACGCCGCCAGCGCCGCCAGGATCAGCCCGGTGCGCAGGTTGTTCGGCTTCTTGCGTCCACTATTACGCTCGCTCATGACGGCTTACTTCACGGTTGGCGGTGTTTCAAAGGTATGGAACGGCGCCGGGCTCGGCACGGTCCACTCCAGCCCTTCGGCGCCTTCCCATGGTTTCGCCGGCGCTGCCTTGCCGCCACGAATCGTCGGAATCACGACAAACACCAGGAAATACACCTGCATCAGGCCGAAGCCGAAGCCGCCGATCGAGGCGATCATGTTGAAGTCGGTGAACTGCGCCGGATAATCGGCGTAGCGGCGTGGCATGCCGGCCAGGCCCAGGAAGTGCATCGGGAAGAAGGTGACGTTGAACGTGATCAGCGACAGCCAGAAGTGGATCTTGCCGCGCGTCTCGTTGTACATATGGCCGGTCCATTTCGGCGACCAGTAATAGAAGCCGGCGAACAGGGCGAACAGCGAGCCGGCCACCAGCACGTAGTGGAAGTGGGCCACCACATAATACGTATCCTGCAGCTGGATGTCGATCGGCGTGACCGCCAGGATCAGGCCGGTAAAGCCGCCCATGGTGAACACGAAGATGAAGCCGACCGAGAACAGCATCGGCGTCTCGAAGGTCATCGAGCCCTTCCACATGGTGGCGATCCAGTTGAACACTTTGACGCCGGTCGGCACGGCGATCAGCATGGTGGCGTACATGAAGAACAGCTGGCTGGTGACCGGCATGCCGGTGGTAAACATGTGGTGGGCCCAGACGATGAACGACAGGATCGCGATCGATGCCGTGGCGTACACCATCGAGGCGTAGCCGAACAGCGGCTTGCGGGCGAACGCCGGCAGGATCTGCGAGACAATGCCGAAGGCCGGCAAGATCATGATGTAGACCTCGGGGTGGCCGAAGAACCAGAAGATATGCTGGTACATGACGGGGTCGCCGCCGCCGGCCGCGTTGAAGAACGAGGTGCCGAAATGGCGGTCGGTCAGGGTCATGGTGATCGCTCCGGCCAGTACCGGCATCACGGCGATCAGGAGGTAGGCCGTGATCAGCCAGGTCCAGCAGAACATCGGCATTTTCATCAGCGTCATGCCGGGCGCGCGCATGTTGAGGATGGTGACGATGATATTGATCGAGCCCATGATGGACGAGGCGCCCATCAGATGCATGGCGAAAATCGCCATGTCCATGCCGGGGCCCATCTGCGTCGACAGCGGCGCGTACAGGGTCCAGCCGGCGGCGGTGGCGCCGCCCGGTACCAGGAAGGACGTGGCCAGCAGGATCGCGGCCGGCGGCAGCAGCCAGAACGAGAAGTTGTTCATGCGCGCAAACGCCATGTCGGAGGCGCCCACCTGCAGCGGGATCATCCAGTTGGCATAGCCGACAAAGGCCGGCATGATGGCGCCGAACACCATCACCAGGCCATGCATGGTGGTGAGCTGGTTGAAGAATTCAGGGTGGAAAAACTGCAGGCCAGGATGGAACAGCTCGGTGCGTATCATCAGGGCCAGCACGCCGCCCGACAGCAGCATGGCGAACGAGAACCACAAGTAGAGGGTACCGATATCCTTGTGGTTGGTGGCAAACAGCCAGCGGCGGTAACCCGTGGGATGGTCGTGGGCGTGATCGTGGGCGTGGTCGTGAAGATCCTGACCGGCGCGGTCCAAAGTGCTAGTGCTCATGGTCTGCTCCTGATTACTTGCGTGCAGCCACGACTTCGGCTGGTTGAACGATATTTTCTTCGGCCTTGTTGGACCAGCTATTGCGCGTGTAAGTGATCACTGCCGCGATATCCGTGTCGGACAACTGTTTCCAGGCTGGCATTTCCGCCGGATACTTGCCGCTCTTTTGCCCGTTCAGCAAGACGTGGATCTGTTCGGCCTTGGGACCGTTGACGATGGCCGAGCCATCGAGCGGTGCGAACGCGCCCGGCACGCCCTTGCCGGTGGCCTGGTGACAGACCACGCAGTTGGCGGCATACACTTTTTCGCCCTTGACCTTCAGCTCGTCGATGGTCCAGGTCTTGTTCGGATCGTCGGCCAGCGCCGCCATTTCCTTCTGTTTCACGTCGACCCAGGCCTTGTAGTCGTCAGCGGAGACCACTTTCACGACGATCGGCATAAAGGCGTGTTCCTTGCCGCACAGCTCGGCGCAATTGCCGCGGAAGGTACCGATATGGTCGGCCTTGAACCAGGTGTCGCGCACGAAACCGGGAATCGCATCCTGTTTCACACCAAAGGCGGGCACCGACCAGGCGTGGATCACGTCATTCGCGGTCAGCACCACGCGGATCTTCTTATTGACCGGCACCACCACTTCATTGTCGACTTCGATCAGGTAATTTTCGCCGCGCTTTTCCGTCGGTGGCGCGCCGGGCGCACCCACCTGCGAGCGCGGCGTGGACAGGTTGGACAGGAAGGAAATGCCCTGCCCCTCGCCTTTCAGGTAGTCATAGCCCCATTTCCACTGCATGCCGGTGGCCTTGATGGTGATGTCGGCATTCGAGGTGTCTTTCATGCCGACCACGGTGCGCGTGGCGGGCAGCGCCATGCCGATGACGATCAGGAAAGGCACGACGGTCCAGGCGATCTCGACGGTGGTGCTTTCGTGGAAGGTGGCCGGTTTGTGGCCCAGCGACTTGCGGTGCTTGAAGATGGAATAGAACATGACGCCGAACACGGCCACGAAGATCACCAGGCAGATGACCATCATCCAGGTGTGCAAATCGTAGATTTCATGGGCGATCTGGGTCGCCGGCGGTTGCAGATTCATCTCGAACGGTACCGGACCGCCCGTACCAGGATAGGTGGAGGCGGCAGGCGCCGCCATGGCCCACTGTCCGCTGCCAGCCGCTAGCAGCAATAGTCCCGGCATCGACGATAGCAGTCGCTTTGCATAAGTCATGTTTTCCCCAACCACCTAAAAAATAACGATATTTTAAACGGCTGCGGAAACCTCCGTACTCCCCCGCTGCCGCTCCTCCATGAAAAGCACAACGGCCCGACCGCCGCCGCAGGCCTGTAGCACCAGCAGATTCCATGCTGGCGATCCATGCAAAACGCTGCCGGAACACCATGCTGCAACCCTGTTTTCCCATCCATCCTTGCATCACCCTGCATGCAAGATGGTTACTATACTAATGCACTAACTTCGAGCGTGGCTTGCTTTGCATTTTTATTTTTTGCACGGCCCTTGTTTTTTAGCTTAACAAGCTGACAAAACAGTCAACGATTATAAGCAAGAAAAGTTGAATCCATCAAGAAATATGCGGTGCATGCGGAGCTACATCACCGATGGTGGCGCGGATTGCAACGGTTGCGGCCATATCAGCCGCGATGCTGACAAAGTCTCGGTTTTATCCCGCGCAAAGAGTTCCTGAGAAAATGGTCAGGGCCAGGCGCCGCGCCGAAGACAGTACGCATGTACGGCGAGGCAAGGCAACAACGCCATGGCCGTTTTATCAGGGACTCTTGGGGTTGCGCGCCAATTATTCCGTTTTTGAAACCTGCTTATTTACGCGGCAAATCAAAGCGGATGATCGCTTCCCCATTGCGCGTGACACGCGGCGCCGGGCGAAACGCATGCCCATACTTTAGCTTAACAAGCTGACAAAACAGTCAACGATTATAAGCAAGAAAAGTTGAATCCATCAAGAAATATGCGGTGCATGCGGAGCTACATCACCGATGGTGGCGCGGATTGCAACGGTTGCGGCCATATCAGCCGCGATGCTGACGAAGTGTCGGTTTTCCCTTTGCGCAAAGAGTTCCTGAGAAAATGGTCAGGGCCAGGCGCCGCGCCGAAGACAGTACGCATGTACGGCGAGGCAAGGCAACAACGCCATGGCCGTTTTATCAGGGACTCTTGGGGTTGCGCGCCAATTATTCCGTTTTTGAAACCTGCTTATTTACGCGGCAAATCAAAGCGGATGATCGCTTCGCCATTGCGTGTGACACGCGGCGCCGGGCGAAACGCATGCCCATACAACACTTCAAAAGTGAGGCCCAGCTTGCCGTCAGGACGACGCATCGCTTCCAAAGCAGCCAGCATCCGCTGCCAGGCCGCCTTGCCCATCAGGCCGCGCCGGCGCGTGGTCAGCGGATTGCCGCCAAACGCCCGCACATCGGCCAGCAGTTTCTCCGGGGTGTCATAGGTGACCGTAATGATTTCCATATCCAGCACCGGCGTGGAAAAACCCGCCTCGACCAGCATGTCGCCAAAGTCGTGCATATCGACAAACGGCAAAGCGTGCGGATACAGATCGGCTTCGGCAAAGGCGTCGCGCAGTTCGCGGAACGTATCGGGGCCGAAACAGGAAAACATCAGCAAGCCGTCCAGGCGCAGCACGCGGCGCCATTCGGCAAACACGCGGTCGGGCTGGGCATGCCAGTGCAGCGCCAGGTTGGACCAGACCAGGTCGACACTGTTCGGCGCCAGCGGCAGGTCGCCCAGGTCGCCGCACAGCAAGTCCACGCCCGTCTTGGCCGGCAGCAGCTTGCTGAGAAACTGGTTCAGGCTCGACAACTTGCTGGCCGGCGCACGCGCCGCCTGCACCATCGCTTGCGCGGCGTCCAGGCCGAGAATCTGCGCGGCCGGATAATCCTTGTGCAGCTGCGCCAGGTCGGCGCCCGGGCCGCAGCCCGCGTCGAGCACGCGCAGGGGGGCGATCTTCACCAGCTCCAGGCGCTCGTGCATGCGGCTTGATACTTCGCGGCGCAGGAAATCGGACGGCGCCACGCGCGCCGGGCGGGAAAAGAAATCACGGACGTGCACCGCATCGATGGGCGCACTCATTTTGGGCGGAGTAGTGGGAACTGACATGTCGAATCGGGTGAGATGAGATAATGTCGGCAGTGTACATGGAACCCGGCCATGGCGATCAACAGCCTCTTTTGCCTCGATGTGCTCGGCAGCCTGCTGCCGGCCCAGTGCGCGCTGTGCGCCGGCAGTTGCCGTGGCGTCGTGTGCTCGCCTTGCCGGCGACAATACCTGGAACACACGCGGCGCCGTTGCCGCCAGTGCGCCAATCCGCTGGCCGACGTGGCCCTTGTGTGCGGACGCTGTCTGCGCCGGCCGCCCGCGTATGACGCCACCTGGACGGCGGCGGACTATGCGGCGCCGGTCGACCAACTGTTGCTGCAACTGAAATTTGGCGCGCGCCTGGCGCTGGCGCCGCTGTTTGCGCAGCTGCTGGTGGCGGCCGTGCGGCGCGACAGTGGCTGGGATGCGCCACAATTGCTGTGCCCGGTACCGCTGGGCCCGGCCCGGCTGGTGGAACGTGGCTACAACCAGGCGCTGGAAATTGCGCGCCCGCTGGCGCGCCGCCTCGCCATCCCGCTGCAAGCGCGGCTGGCGACCCGCGTGCGCGAAACCAGGGCGCAAAGCGGCGTGGCGCCGCGCGAACGGCGGGCCAACCTGGCGCAGGCCTTCATGGTGGCGCCGCAATATGCCGGCCAGGTGGCCGGGTGCCATGTCGGCATCGTCGATGACGTGATGAGCAGCGGCCATACCGTCCACGCGCTGGCGGCCGCATTGAAACGCGCAGGGGCGCGCAAGGTCACCGTGCTGGTGGCGGCGCGCACGCCGCCGCGCTGATTGATTATTTAAATAGGGAGAGTATTTTGTTTCATGTTGTTCTGGTCAACCCGGAAATACCGCCCAATACGGGCAATATCATACGCCTGTGCGCCAATACGGGCGTGCAGCTGCACCTGATCGAACCGCTGGGCTTTCCGCTCGACGATTCAAAGATGAAACGCGCCGGCCTCGATTACCACGACTATGCCAGCATGAAGGTACACAAGAATTGGGACGCCTTTATCGCCGACACACAACCGGACCCGGCGCGCATGTTCGCCATGACCACGCACGGCTCGCGTCCGTTTGCCGAACTGGCCTTCCTGCCCGGCGACGTGTTCGTGTTCGGCTCGGAAACGAAAGGACTGGACCCGGAACTGCGCAACAGTTTTCCCGGCGAACAGCGCATCCGCCTGCCGATGCGCCCCGACAACCGCAGCCTGAACTTGTCGAATACGGTGGCGGTGGTCGTCTATGAAGCGTGGCGCCAGCATGGCTATGCCGGCGGCGCGTAGGTCGGATTAGGTCGGGCCGCGCAGGCCCCAGAGGCGCCGTAATCCGACAACATTGTTGGCGTCAGTGGTGTTATCGGATTACGCAATCAGCGCAGCGCAAGCTGCGTGTTGGCGCCTGTCTCCACGTCCAGTATCACCAGCTGGGTGCGCAGGTCGCGCGTGGCGGCCAGCTTGCCGTTGACGTACAGATTGGTCTTGACGCCATACACGCCCTGCGACACGCCGGCCGGCAAGGTCAGCTCGAACGAGTTTTCAAAGCGCCCGCCCGTCTTGTTATTGCTGGCCAAGGACTTCGAGCCGGACTTGAAGGGCTGGCCCTGCGGGTCCAGCACCACCAGTTCCTCGCGCACGTCGTTGACGTTCTGCGCGCTGCCATTGACCAGCTCCACCACCGAGTTGACCTTGAACGGCTGGCCGCGCTTGACGGTGGCCGCGCTCACCTGCGGCGTGTACGACACCACTTGCGGTTCGCGTGGCAGCGCGCCGCGCGCGCGGATATAGTCGCGGTCGGCCTGGGCCGCCGTCTTGGTCTGGCGCGAGTTCACATTGATCGCCAGGCAACCGGCCGCGGCCAGGCCGCCACCGAGGGCCGCGCCTTGCAGCGCGCCCTTCTTGCCGTTGACAAAGGCACCGAGCAAGGCACCGACGGCCGCGCCGGCGGCGGCGGTCGCGCCCACGCTGCACGGGTCATCGTCGGTGGCCGCTTGCGGATTCTGGCCGCCTTGCGGATATGGCGTGTCTTGCCGTACGCCGTTCGGGTTGCCGGGTGCCGTGGCGCAGCCGGCCAGCATGGCGGTCAGGGTCAGGGCGGCGGCGGCGCGCAAAGTGGTCTTGTTCATGAGAGGCTCCAAAGTAACTTACTTGATCGTGGTTTCCGTCTGCAGCACCTGGCGCTCGCGGTCGCGGATGCGGCGCGACAGGCTGTCGATGCGCGGGTTGTTCGGGTCGACGCGGCGCGCGCTGTCCAGATAGGTCTTGGCGGCGTCGAAACGGCCATCGGCCATGGCCCGTTCGGCATCGCGCAGGAAGGATTGCGCCATCTCGTTGCGCATGGCCGCGCCATTGTCGACGGCCGGTGCGGGAGCAGCCGCAGCACGTTCGACCACGCGCGGCGCGGCAGGTTCGGTCTGGATCGGGCGCGTTGGTGCCGGATCAACCGGCGCCGGCGCTGGCGCTGGCGCCGGGGTCGGTGTGGGTACCGGTGCCGGTGCGGGCGTATTCAAGGCCTGCAAGTCGGCTTTCAGCTGTTTGAGTTCCGGATATTCGCGATCGATCGCTTCGAGCTTGGCGATGCCGTTTTGCGCCGCCGAGGCATCGCTGTTGTCGAGCGCCTGGCGCACGCCCACCTGTACCGAGGCGGCCGCCGCCTGCTGGCGCGCCAGCTGCTTGCGCAAGGACTCCACCGTGGCGGCGCCGGCACAATCGGCGTCGAGCTTGGCGATGGCCTCGCCGGCGCTTTGCAAGCGCTTGCCGTCGAGCGCATTTTCAATCGCCTTGACGCTGCGCTGGCAGCCGGCCGTTGCGGCGCCGGCCTTGCCGATAGCCGCCTGCAAGTCTTCGGCCTTGGCGCTGGACTTGCCAGTGCAGACGTTTTTCGCCGTCGCCAGCTTCTGGCGCGCACCGTCCAGGCTGCCGTCGGCCACCAGCTTCAGGCCGCTGTCGATGGCGTCATTGCAGGCCGATTCGCTTTTGCCGCCCGGCTTGCCGTTCATATACACGATCACCAGCGCCAGCACGGCGATGCCGGCCAGCCAGCGCGGCCATTTTTTCGGCGGTGCGGGCGGCTGGGCCGGGGGCTCCACTTTGGGAACAGGCTTGGGCACGGGCACCGGTGCAGGCTGTGGGACAGGCTTCTGCACCGGCTGCGGCGCCGGCTTGGGTTCCACCTTGGGCTCGACCTTGGGCTCGACCCTGGGTTCCGGCTTGGCTTCCGGCTTCGGTTCAGCCTTGACCGGAACCGGTGCCGGCACCGGTGGCACCACGGCCGCCACCGGTTTCGGCAATGGCGGCGGCGCGACGGCACCCGCCACGCCCTGGCCGCAAAACGGGCAGAACGCTACGCCGCCGACCAGCACCGATTGACACTTGACACACTTGTTCACAACACGTCCTTCATTAAAGCTGCGGTGGCGACAGCGATGGCATCGAGCTGAACAGCGCCGAGGCCAGCTCGGGGAATTGCGTCAGTTCGACCCAGGCCGGCATGCCTTCGCGCCAGACTTTGGTGGCGGCCGGCACGATCTGGCCGGCGCGCACGAATTGCGCAATCTGCTGCGCCGTATACGGTCCTTGCGGCTTGCTGTCGATGCCCAGCATATATTGGTGCTCGACCGGCGCCAGGGACGGCATCGAAGACGGTGCCAGCGTTGCCGCGGCAAACGCCGTCGGCGCCGGTGCAGCCGCAGCTGCTGGTGGCGCAAACAGCGCCTGCAGCGCGCCCGCTTCCAGCATTTCCGGCTTGATGGCGAATTTGAGCCGCGGCAAGCCACTTTCTCCCGGTGGCTGCACTTCCCACTCATGCGCATCGGCGTCCGACTCCGGTATCACATTGGCCCAGAGCTTCAGGTTTTCATACAGCTTTTGCTCCAGCTTGGTGACCTCGGCATCGGTCAGGCCCTTGCGGCGCGCGCTCTCGCGCAGATCGGCGGCGATTTCACGGGCGATGGCATTGCCGAAGCCTTTGTTGTCCAGTTGCACACCACCATTGATCGATACCAGGCGCGGCGTGTACACCTCGTCGGCGTAATAGCTGGCCAGCGCGGCCAGGGCCACCGTTTGTGCCGCATCGAACTCGGCCAGGCGCTCGGCCACGCGCGATTCGATCAGGCCCTGGAAGACATTGTGCAAGCCATTCTGGCGGATCAGGCGCTCGTTGCCGATACGGCGCAAGTCGCCACGCCCCATGGCAAACAGATACTGGCCCAGCGGCACCACTCTTCCGCTGTGGCGCGTCAGGATGCCCAGCATGACGGCCTTCAGGAACAGGCCGAAGTGTTCGGCCATCATGCGGATCTCATCGGTGCTCGGCGAGACCGGATGATTGAACTGGGTGGTATCGATATGCGTATGGATCGGTGCTTTTTCCTCGTCGCTCTCCTTGCGGTAGCTGGTGCGCCAGCCTTCCAGGCCGCGCAGCACCGTCAGCGGCACGCCGGCCAGTTCGCAATAGCAGACAGCGCGCCCGGCGATGCCGGTTTCCACGATCTCGACCTGGCTGCTGGTAATGCCGGCCTGGGTCTGCACGCAGGCATTGATTTCCGCGCCAAACTTGGCCTTGAAGGCCACCGCGCCCGCCACGCCGATCACGCATTTGTACTGGTCGGCCTTGACCGTGAACTCGCCCACCATATTGGCGTCGATCCACGGCATGGCGCAGGCCAGCAGCTTGCGGAAATAATCCTGGCGCCGCGCCGGGTCCATCTGGTCGAGCGCCAGGAATAGCGGGTCGGCCCTGGCCGCCTCCTGGTCGTTGACACCCATGCTGGCCAGGCGGTTTTCCGCCATGCGCTTGACCTTGTTCAATATCTCGCCGCGCTGGGCCACATCGCCCAGCATCGGAAACAGGGTCTTGGAGCCGCCGATGTCCTTGAACGCTTCATCGGCCCAGTCGCGCAAGGTGGCCGCGCTCGGCATGGCGATATCGGCCAGCGTGACGGGCACGACGATGGCGGTCGCATGGTCTTTCTGCAGGTCTTTCTGGACGATGACATTGGCGGTCTGCAGCTGGTTCAGCATGTCCAGCACGGCGGCGCGGCCCAGCTGCAATTCGCCGACCAGGCCATTCCACACGGCCCGGCCTTCGGCATCGACGCCGGTGCGGTTGCCCAGCCAGCGCGAAATGTCGCGCAGCAGCAATACCGCCTCGTCGGCGGCGCGCGCGCGCAGGTGGAACTTGAGCGCATTGGCGATCTCGGTGCGCAGATGGTCCATCACCACGCCGGCCTGTTTCTCGCCGCTGCCGAAGAAGCCGCCGCGGGTCTGTTCCAGGTTGTTCAGCAGGCGCTCGTATTCGCGCGTGCGCACGGCTTCCTTGATTTCGCGATAGCGCTCGGCATTCGTGTCGATCTGCGCGATCAGGCCGCTGCCCGGTGCTTCGATGCGGTCCTTCATCTGTTCGACCAGCGACAGCACATACTCCAGGCCGCCGAATTCCTTGTTATCCAGGTAACCATACAACTGGTCACGCACCACCTGCTTGATATGGCCGAACAGTTCCGCGCGGCGCTTGGCGATGCGGTCTTCGGTGGTGTCGGCGGTGGAATCCTGGTCGCGCACGGCGTCGCGTTCGAGCTGGCGCACGGCGTCGCGCAACTGGGCCGGCCATTCCTTGCGGTCGTAGCCGGTGCGGATCTCGTCGACACGGCGGTTGACGCGCTCTTCCACGCCGGCCAGCAGATTGCCCTGGCGCTCGGCCAGCAGGTCGTCGACCACTTGGAAATCCTCGAAGGCGCCATTCGAGCGCTTCAGTTCGATGCTCTTGTCGGAAAACACGGGGAAGTCGTCGAACGGCACGGCGCGCAAGCCCATGTGCGCGGCCAGGAACTCGTTGCGCTGGCTGTCATTGGCGCGATTCGCGCCGGCGTCGGTGCCGCCCACGCCAAAAAACGCTTTCAGCATGGCGCCGGCCCAGCGGTGGGCGCGTTCATCGCGCGCCGCTTCCTGGCGTGTATCGAGCACGGCCATGCCGAACGAGGAGTAGCGCTGCGAGAAATACAAACGCATGTCGCCGAAGCGGTTCTGCGGCACCGGCGCCTTGTACATCGAATTCTTGTGCTGCGCCTGGTTGACGGCGATCGAGCGCTTGGCGCGCGCGAAGTCGGCCGAGGCAAAATCCTCGAACAGCGAGTCGGCCACCATATGATAGATGTCGTTGACGCTGTCGGTATGCTGCTGGGCCAGGTTGCCCGAGTCGACCAGGAACACTTCGCTGTACGGCACGCGGGCCAGTTTGGGCCGGTCATAGCTGTCCCAGCGGCTCAGGTAATTCTGGTTGCCCATCATTGCCGATTCCAGCTCCATCAGCGCGGCATAACCATTGCCCTCGGTGCGATCCTTGTTGTTGCGGGTAAAGCCGCTCGGCAGGAACAGCATCAGTTCCACGTCCGCATGCTCGACCTCGGTCTCGGCGATCCAGCGCGCCAGGTAGCCCATGTCGAGGAAGGAACCGGAACCGGTGCCGCCGGCCACCGAGCCGACCACCACGATACGGAAGCGGCCCGGCTCCATGCGCAGGCCCAGCTCGCTCAACTGGCGCTCGTGCGACAGGCCGGCCTTCAGGTTCTTCAGCTTCAGGCGGATCTTGTCGCGTACCTTGCTGTATTTGTCGAAGAAATACAGGCGCGACACGGCGCGCACCTGGCCGGCGCCGGCCTGCATGTCGAAGTTCAGGTCGCGGATTTTTTGCGGCGTCAGCGGCAGCCATTCCTTGATGTGCGGATAGCGCTCGAGCGAATCGTCGTCGCGGCCGTACTTGTCGGCGTCAAACGAACCGACGATCTTTTCATCGTCGGTAAATTTCAGCAGGTCGAATTGCAGGTCCTGCGCCTGCGATTCGCCGCTTTCCACCACCGCACCACTGTCCAGGTCGAAGTGTATGAACTGCGCCACCGGAAATTCATCGAGCTTGTCGACCCGCTGGCGCTGGCCCGGGTTGCCCCACAAGGTATTGAGGATGCGCCGGCGCACGCGCATCAGCACCTGCATGCCGGTGCCGCCCACGCCGATGAACAAGGTGGGGCGCAAATCGATGATCTTGTCCTGCTTGCGCTCGCCAGGCGCGGCGGTGGTCTGGTTCAGTGTGTCTGACATGGTGTTTCCTTAACGGGAGTTCGGTGCCGGCGCGGGCAATCAGTTTTTGCTGGAAGTAAATGTGAGCACCAGCGCCACCAGGCCGACCAGCACCAGCGGCCCCATGAACAGGGGCGCCAGGAATTTATGCGAGTTCACGGCCGCCAGCACCACGGCGGTGGCCAGGCTGGCGAGGAAGATGAACAGCCACCAGCCCGAGGCATTGGCCTTGTTCGGCGACACGCGCTTGCCCACCAGGCCGTTGGCATACGCGTTCTTGGCAAAGAAAAAGGCGACGAACAGCACCAGCAGCACGGCGCCGCCGATCAGGGTGTCGCGCGACGAGGTGTCGGTGGCGCCGACCTGGTCCAGCGCGGGCGCGGTCTCGACGCTGGCGGTGGCGGCGGGTGCGGTGGTGGCTGGCGTGGCCGGTGTTGCCGGCTCGGCCGCCGGTGGTGGCAAGGTAAAGCCTGCGTTGTCTTTGGGAGTATCTTGTGCCATCGTCTGCCTCGAAAAAGTAAGGAAAAATACAAAAAAAAGAGCGTATCAAGCCAGTAGCAGCGTATGGCCGTCGGCCACGCGCACGATGGACGGCTTGCCCAGGCCACGCTTGAGTTCGCCGATATCGCGCCCGCCGTCGTCCTTGATGACCACGCTTTTGAACGGCTTGAGCACGACCTGGCGCGCCACGCCGTCGACCACCACGCGGTAGCGCTTGCTGCGCGTGCCGAGCAGGCCGAACAGAACAAATGCCAGCACCAGCAGCAGGATGGCGCCGATGATCAGCAGCACCGGCAGCAGCGGGTACTGGATGCGCACCAGCAGCGGCACCGTGGCCTGCGAGGCGCGCACGCTGTCGGGTGGCGTGAATACTTCCGAGATCGGGTCGCCCGGGAACAGTTCCTGCAGTTCGGTGGCGAAGCCGGTTGACAGCGCCAGGCGCTGGTCCGCCAGGCCCACCGTCGCCGTCATCGGCAACAGCACCTGCTTGCCCATGGCCGACAGGGCCTGGGCCGACCACGGCGACGGAATCTGCGCCATCGGCAAGTCGAAGCGCACTTCGACCGACTGGCTGGCGCCCGGCTGCAAGCCCTTGATGGTATCGGGCGTCACCCGCAGCGGCGCCGGCTGGCCGGCCAGCGCCGCCCGCACCGTGGCGTTGTCGATCACATACGGGAAAAACATGTTTTGCAGCGAAGCCTGCAGCACCACCTGGGGCACCAGGCTGGCCGCCTCCACGTCGAGCACGATGGTGCGGCCATCGCGGCCCAGGCTGGCGTGCACGTTCGGGCTGTTCTTGACCGACTGTGGCACGATGCGCACGGCGTCCTGGTCGACCGGCTTCAGGCGTGCCGGCGCGCGCGTCAGCACTGTCGACAGCCGCCCTTCGGCCTGGATGCGGGTCAAGGCGTCGGCGGCCGGCTGGCCATACGCCAGCGCATACACCATCAGGCCCTTGGCACTGTAGAGCTTGCCCTGCACCGGCATGCGCAAAGGAAACACCAGCGTCTTGGTGATCGATGGCTCCAGGTGCAGCAGACGGTAGAAATCGCGGTTGCGCTCGGCTGTCTGGCTGTCGTTATTGGGGCTGTTCTTGTTATTGGTAAAAATCCACACGATGCCGGACGCCGAACGGAACGGTCCCGTAATGGTTTTCGTCACGGCTTCCTGGAAATCCGTGTCGGCCAGCGCGCCGCCCTTGCCCTTGCGCGCCAGGCCCAGCGGCGCCAGTTGGGCGTTGATGGCGGCCGCGCCGCGCCCTTGTCCCAGCAGCGCGGGCGAGACATTGCCGCCGCTGCTCTGGCTGAAGGCCAACAGGAACAGCTGGTCGTCGGGCGTGCTGGCGGCCTGCGCCACGGCGCCGACCAGGGCTTTCAGCTGCGATTGCTGGTCAGTATAAAACGGCTCCATCCAGCCCGAGTTCTGCACCAGAAAGGCTTGCTGGATGCCGGCCGCCTGCAAGGGAGCGGCCAGCGCCAGCGCCGCGACGGCGCCAAGCATGCGCAAAATCACGCGTTTCATCGGGTTCATGCTTGCAGCTTCCAGCCGTCCATACGATTGAGCAAGGGGTGATACGCCCACAGCGTGCCCTGGTGCGCAAACAGGCGCATGCGCCACGGTTCGGCCACCGAAAACGCGTGGAACGGCAGTTCGCGCACGCCGTCGTCCTGCAGCAGTTGCGCATACATGCGCTCTTCCGAGCGCAGCACGCTGTCGAGGCTGCTGCGGGTTTCAAAGCGCACGCCCAATACGGTCTCGCCCGCTTCCAGCAGCGGCATCACCGACTTGCTGCTGCCACCGTCATTGCCGCGCTCCAGCTCCAGCCACGGCGCGGTTTTCAGCTTGGTGGAAAAGCGGTAATTGAAACTGCCCGAGCACAGGCGCGGCTCCATTGCTTCCACCGTTTCGCCTTGCGTGCCCAGCTTCAGGTACAGATAGCGGTCGGCGACGACGTCAAAGCACAGCTGCCACAGGTCGCCATCGCGCGACAGATAGGGGCAGCCAAAATCGAATTGCGGCTGCAGGCCGGCCGGCCACGGCATCCAGCTGGCCGCCATGCCGCCGTCCTGGCGCTGCTGCAGGCGCAGCTGGCCATGTTCGCACGGCCAGATCACGCTGCGGCCATACGCCACCGGCGCGCTGACACGGCCCAACGACACCGCGCCGTCGAGCACCACTTCCGCGCCCAAGGCATGCTGGGCATCGAGGTTCAGGAAGCGAATCACGCCGTCGGGCCCTTGCAGCGGCGCCCACAGCCGGCCCTGGAACCAGACCGGCGCGGCGGCCGACGGCGCATCGCCGAAATGTTCGACCCGGTAGCTCAGCGAAGGAAGATCGGGCGTGATGCAGGCCAGGCCGTGGCCGCTGGGCACGTACAGGCGGCTGTTCCAGCCGGTGGCCAGTTCGGCCCGCCAGGCCGTCTCGCCCAGCAGGCATTCGGACAGCAGGCCGCCTTGCGAGGATTCCAGCGCCAGCCAGTGCTGCGAACCGGGCAGCCAGCCGTACAGGGAACCCTTGCGCGCGTCCAGCGCCAGCAAGGCCGCGCCGGTGGTGCCGAAGCGGGCCGAGAAAAACGCATGCTCGCCGGGCGGCGGCGTGGGCATCGTGGCGTCGGGATCGGCATTGGCCAGGGAATCGGCAGGCGCGTCGCGCGCCGGGCTGCGCGCCAGCTTGATCGGCACGGCCGTCTGGCGCAGGCCGGTGGCGCCGGGCATGGCGCTGCTGTTGAGCGGGCGCGCGCCAAACGGCGGCAGCCAGGCGCTGGCCTGGCCGGCGGTAGTCGGCGCCTGCAGGGTGGCGCCCGTAAACGGGCTGAAATGAAATTCGGGCGGAAACTGCACCTTGGCGTCGCCGGGCAGGCGCGGCGTGCGCATCAGCTGGCCGATATCGTCGCTGGTCAACCGCGGCGACACCGCCTTGCCTGCGGCACTACGTTCAAATTGCATTCCTGACCGGGCTTCATCGGCAATCCAGACGCCGGACTGCAGCAGCCATTCTCCCGTGGTTTTATGATCCATTGATTTCTTCTGTCGCAAACGATGACCGCCATGGGACGTGGCGTAACAGGAAAGGCGGCACTACGCGCTGCGGCTGATTGATGGGCAGCCTTGGCATGTTGATCATATTACCGCCTTTTTATCCATGAGGAAACATTGGCAATAGCCAAGTTCATGCGCGCGGCGCTACGCCACGCGCCAACACGATAGTATAAACGCAACAGGCACCCGCACAAGCGGCTGTGTGCGCAATGTGGCGCGGCATGATACTGATTGCTTGATACTTATTGCTGGCGCACCTTGCTGAGCAGTTTGGTGGTCGAGCGGTCGTGTTCGAAGTCGATCGCCACGGCCTGGCCGCCATAGGCCAGCACGGCTTTGCCTTCGGGAATCGCCGTCATGTCGTAGTCGCCGCCCTTGACATAGATGCCGGGCTCGATTTCCTGCACCACTTCGAGCGCGCTGTCTTCCGAGAACGGCACCACCAGGCTCACCGATTCGAGCGCGGCCAGCACGGCCATGCGGTCTTCGCAGCTGTTGAGCGGGCGGTCGTCGCCCTTGCCCAGGCGCTTGACGGAGGCGTCGGTATTGATCGCCACCACCAGCGAGGCGCCCAGGGCGCGCGCCTGCGCCAGATAGGTCACGTGACCGCGGTGCAGGATATCGAACACGCCATTGGTCACGACCACCGGTGTCGGCAAGGCCGCGGCGCGCGCCTGCAGGTCCTCGCGGCTGCATAATTTGGTTTCAAAGTCAGGCATGGGCTTCCGTTGTGCAGTAGAGTAAGAGGTGTGCTTCCTCTATTATAGGGGGCGATCCGCTACAATACGCGATCGCCGCGACAGTTTGCCGCGCGCGTCGCTTTCATTCATTGCAAGCGAACACTTCCTGTGTTTCAATCATCTTATGACACTGACTGAACTGAAATATATCGTGGCGGTCGCGCGCGCCAAGCACTTCGGCCATGCCGCCGAAGCCTGCTTCGTTGCCCAGCCGACCCTGTCAGTGGCCATCAAGAAGCTCGAAGACGAGCTCGGCGTGGTGCTGTTCGAACGGGGCGGCGCCGAAATTTCCGTCACGCCGCTGGGTGCGCAAATCATCGCCCAGGCCGAGCGCGTGCTGGAACAGACGGCCGCCATCAAGGAGCTGGCCAAGCAGAACAAGGACCCGCTGGCCGGGCCCTTGCGCCTGGGCGTGATCTACACCATCGGCCCCTACCTGCTGCCGCCGCTGGTAAAAGCGATGATAGACCAGGTGCCGCAGATGCCCTTGATTCTGCAGGAAAATTTCACCGTGCGCCTGCTCGAACTGCTGCGCCAGGGCGAACTGGACGTGGCCATCATGGCCCTGCCCCTGCCCGAACACGGCATGGCCATGCACAATCTGTACGATGAGCCGTTCGTGGTCGCCATGCCGCGCCACCATGCCTGGACGGCGCGCAAGCGCATTGCCGCGCAGGATCTGAAATCGGAAACCATGCTGTTGCTGGGCAACGGCCATTGCTTCCGCGACCAGGTGCTGGAAGTGTGCCCGGAAATGGCGCGCTTTTCCTCGCCCGGCAACGGCATGCAGCGCACCTTTGAGGGGTCATCGCTGGAAACCATCCGCCATATGGTGGCCAGCGGCATCGGCCTGACCGTGCTGCCGCGCGCCTCGGTGCCGGACATGCACGCCGCCGACGGCATGCTGGAATACCGCGAATTCGACGAGCCGGCGCCCTCGCGCCGGGTGGTGATGCTGTGGCGCAAAAGTTTTACGCGCAAGGCCGCCATCGACGCCCTGTGCGCGGCGATTGCCGGCTGCCAGTTGCCCGGTGTCGAGATGCTGCTGACGGAAGAAGCGTAGCGCAACAATAGTACATAAGCATACTATTTGCGATAATCGGCGTTTCTCTTCAACAAGATTGAGTTTCCCATGAACAAGCTGGCGCTGTATTTCCGCCTGATCCGGCTCGACAAGCCGATCGGTACCGTATTGCTGCTGTGGCCGACCCTGTGCGCCTTGTGGCTGGCGCAGCAAGGCGTGCCAGACTGGCGGCTGCTGCTGATCTTCGTGCTCGGCACCTTCCTGATGCGCTCGGCGGGCTGCGCCATCAACGACTACGCCGACCAGGATATCGACAAATTCGTCAAGCGCACGGCCGAGCGGCCGATTACCAGCGGGCGCATCAGCGGCAAGGAGGCGCTGGCCGTGGCCGGCGTGCTGACGGTGGCCGCCTTCTGCCTGATCCTGCCCCTCAATGCGCTGACCAAACAACTGTCGGTGGCGGCCGTGATCATCGCCGCCACCTACCCGTATTTCAAGCGTTTCTTCGCGATTCCGCAAGCCTACCTGGGCATCGCGTTCGGCTTCGGCATTCCGATGGGCTTTGCCGCCATCACGGATTCGGTGCCCCCCGTCGCCTGGCTGCTGCTGGTGGGCAATGTATTCTGGGCCGTGGCCTACGATACGGAATACGCCATGGTCGACCGCGACGACGACCTGAAGATCGGCATCAAGACCTCGGCCATCACCTTCGGGCGTTACGACGTGGCCATCATCATGCTGTGCTATGCCGTATTCCTGCTGCTGTGGCTCGCTTGCGGCTGGTATCTGGGCCTGCGCTACTGGTACGTGGCGGGCCTGCTGGTGGCCGCCGGCTGCGCCGTTTATCACTACACCCTGATACGCGCACGCGAGCGTATGCCGTGTTTTGCCGCATTCCGGCATAATAACTGGCTGGGAGCAGCGGTTTTTGCGGGGGTCGTGCTCGACTTTGCGTTCCGCTAGGCAATCAGTCTTGCGCCTCGGACCTTGTTGAGGCGCCGCAAGACCACCCTGCCGCTGCTGTCTACACTGGTATTTCACTGTGCTTTCACCCACCGATGAGGTAATACATGAGCTCGATACAAACAGGCAAATCCAGCAGCGACAACATCATCGCCGACGCCGGCCAGGCACGCGATAAAGTGATCGGCGACATCAAGGGTGTCATCAACGAAGCCGAAGGCTGGCTCGACAATGCAGGCGGCCAGACCGGCGAAAACATCCGCGCCGTGAAAGAAAAATTCATTGCCACTCTCGAGACGGCAAAGAAAGATCTGATCAAACTGGAAGAAGACGTGGTCGACCGCACCAAGAAGGCCGCCAAGGCCACCGACGAATACGTGCAGGACAATCCGTGGAAAGCGGTCGGTGCCGGCGCCGTCGTCGGCGTGCTGTTCGGCCTGCTGCTGGCCTCGTCGCGCCGCTAGTTCCCCGTACCATCCGGGCGGCCTGGCCGCCTGCATTTCGACACGAAAGGCAGTTCATGGCTATCGTTCAACATGCTGCCCGCGTCGCGGCGACCCTGGCCGCCATCATCCAGACCCGCTTGAAACTGGCGGCGGTGGAGATGGAAGAAGAGTCGCTGCGCTACCTGACCTACCTGGGCCTGGCGATGCTGGCCCTGCTGCTGTTGTTTGTCGGCCTGGTGTTGCTGGTGTTTCTCGTCATCGTCATCTTCTGGGACACGCACCGCATCGGCGCCATCGCCATTTCATCGACCTTCTTTATCGTTGCCGCCATCGCCACCCTGGTCGGCGTACGCGCCAGCTTTCGCAACAAGCCCAAGCTGCTGTCGTTCACCATGGATGAGCTGAGCAAGGACCTCGACGCCCTGCACCATCTGGCCAAGCACGAATCGGAGCAGCCATGAGTCACGAGTCCCATCCCCCTCTCAAGATCAAGCCGAGCGCCAGGCAGCGGCGCGACGCGCTGCTGGCCGAATGCGCGCTGCAGCGCACGGCGCTGGGCTTGCAGACGCAGTTGCTGCTGGAACCTTTGAGCGGCGGCAATCTGCGCCACACCATCATGGCGCGCGTGAAAAAACCGCTGCTGGTGGGCGCCGCCGTGCTGGGCCTGATGTTGCTGCGCCCGCGCCGCACCTTGCCGCTGCTGCTCAAGGCATTCAGGCTGCTGCGGCACGCCAAGGTCGCCCTGCCCGTGATCCGCAGCGTGCTGCAGCGGATGGACAGGCAACGCGCCCAACACCTTGCAAAATAAATTTTCCCCGCCTGCATCCAAACGGCGCGCCCGTGGGTAGTACTGGTATCAGCCAACCGGTTGAACCATACTTTCAGGAGCCTGCCATGCACATCACTACCATCGCCATTCCCTTGTCCGCCCTGCTGCTGACGGCCTGCGCGCCGATGGCCGCGCGCTACTCGCAAGACGCCCTGCCCGCCACCGTGCAAGTACCGGCCGGCCACCAGGTGGCCATGCAGACCGTCGGCGTCGGCAAGATCGCCTATGAATGCAAGGCCAAGAAAGACATGAGCGGCCACGAATGGGTATTCGGCGGCCCGGACGCGGTGCTCAATGACCGCGGCGGCATGCAGGTCGGCACCTATGTCGGCCCACCGGCCACCTGGGCCAACCGCGATGGTTCGGCCGTGACGGCCACCCAGGTGGCGGTGGCGCCCGCCGGCGCCGGCAATATTCCGTATCAGCTGGTGAAAGCCAATCCGGCCACCGGCAGCGGCGCCATGCAGGGCGTCAGCTATATCCAGCGGGTGGCCACCCAGGGCGGCGTGACGCCGATGTCCGCTTGCAGCGCCAGCAATCTGGGCGCCAAGCAATGGGTGCCCTACCAGGCCGATTATATTTTCTGGAAAGCTGCCTGAACGGTTGAAACATGACGGTTGGCAAGCTATTTTCTGGCCTATAATCCATTGAAAACTTGCCAACCCACCGATAGCCGCCACCTTGCCTACACCAGCCGCCACCTACGACTACGACGCCGCCCTGCGCGCCTGCGCGCGCGGCGAACAGCAGGCCCTGCAGGCCTTGTACCAGCAGGAAAGCCGTTACCTGCTGGGCGTGGCGCTGCGCATCGTGCGCCAGCGAGCGCTGGCCGAAGACGTGCTGCACGACGCCTTTCTCAGCATCTGGCGCCGCGCCGGCAGTTTCGACGCCACGCGCGGCAGCGGCAAGGGCTGGATCTACGTGGTGGTGCGGCATCAGGCGCTGAACGTGGCGCGTGCGCGCGCCCATGAAATATCGGCCGACGAGGATACCGTGGAAAACCTGCTGCATGCACGCCAGGATGATGAACCAGCCGATGCCTACGCCCTGCAAGCGAACATGGGCAAGCTGCACGATTGCCTGGGCCACCTTGACGAGTCCAAGCGCAACTGCATCCTGTACGCCTATGTCGACGGCTGCTCGCACAGCGAAATCGCCCAGCGGGTGGCGTCGCCCTTGGGTACCGTGAAAGCCTGGGTCAAGCGCGGCCTGGCCAGCTTGCGGGAGTGCATGGGATGAATACGCCGGATTTGCCGATGAGCGACGAAGAACTGCAACGCCTGGCCAGCGAATATGTGCTGGGCACCCTTGAAACGCATGAACGCAGCGAAGTCGAACAGCGCTTGCCGCGCGACGCCCTGCTGCGCGACGCCGTCGACAGCTGGGAACGGCGGCTGCTGCCATTGACCGCGCTGGCGCCGCCGGCCGAACCGTCGCCCCAGCTGTGGCCACGCATCGCCTCGACCCTGTTCACGCCAAACGCCGTGCGGCAGGCCGGCGGCTGGCAAGCCTGGTGGAACAGCCTGGCGTTCTGGCGGATACTGGCCGGCGGCGGCCTGGCAACCGCCGCCGCGCTGGCCGTGATGGTGACCATGCAATTTCAGGCACCAAGCGGCCCCGGCTACCTGGTGGTGCTGGTCGCGCCGCAGGACAAGGCGCCCGGCTGGATCGTCCAGGCCGGCAACAGGAACGGCCGCGACCTGAGCCTGATTCCGCTCGGGCCGACCGCCGTGCCGCAACAAAAATCCCTGCAGTTCTGGACCAAGGGCAAGGACTGGGGCGCACCCGTCTCGCTGGGCCTGGTGCAGCCGGGCCAGACACTCAAGCTGAATCTCGACAAGCTGCCGCCGATGCAGGCCGAACAGCTGTTTGAAATCACCCTGGAGCCGGAAACAGGCTCGCCGACGGGCCGGCCGACCGGCCCGATCCTGTATATCGGCCGCGCCGTGAAGGTGATGTAGAAAACATCTCACCAAACCTGCAGTTTCCTGGGCGATGCGAGTGGTGTCTGTCGCCCGGAACCGGAGCTTTGATACATGCTTATCTCGACTGCCATTCCCCTGCGATCGGGGCGGAGCATCGCGCGATGGCCCCCCTGCCCGTCTCGATGATCGTCAATACATGTTGAACGGTTATCTCAAGTTCATCCTGGTTGCAAAAATACTCGGCAAGCTTACCGGCAACTACATATGAAGAACAGTTAAAACCATCTTCGATATCGTTGAACCAGATCACCCTGTTGCCGATGATGGCCACCACCCAAAAGCCACCACCAACTGTGCCATACGTTTGTTCGATCCACTTTTCAGGAAGAATTTTGATGGTTTCCCACAGGCGCAGGACCTGAAGGTTCATTCGGCCTTCCGCACTGATGATCTTGTCCCACAATCCGGCCTCTGAAATCGGTGCCCAATCCATTATCTCTCCAATGACTGCCCTTGGCCGTTCGCAGCCCAAACTTGACCCGTAAAAATTCGTTCTTTCAATACCGTGAACCTGGTCTCTCCCGCTACCGATTCTATGGACCAAGGCTTCTCAGTGCTCACCCGTACCAGGCTACGTCCCAGTTTATCAACCCATTCCTCTTCAATGACGCAGCCGATGTGCCCGAGGTGGGGGTAATGGCTCTCGGACATTAACTCCCCAGTGCTGACGACAGGTCCTTTTTCGACGAATTCATGTCGTACGCCGTCAGCATCGGTAAGCACGCATGCTACCCATATCGGAAAGTGGTCGTCAACAACGCGCTCTATCTGCACTAGCAAACTCATCATTGGTCGTATCCACGTCTATACACTCTATTTTTAAAGTTTGCGTCCGACTTTATTGTTCGTCCACAGCGCCCCACAGCCGCTAGCCACGGTGTTGTCAGGTGCTTTTATTTCCCCAGCTCTTCACCCAGTTCACGTCCGCGCGCCGCCGCTGCCTTGATGCCCCTGACGATGGCCGCCTTGACGCCGCTCTCTTCCATGCTGGTGAGCGCTGCGTACGTCGTTCCGCCTTTCGAGGTGACGCGCTCGCGCAGCACCGAGGCCGGCTCGCTGGAGTTGGCGGCCAGTTGCGCCGCGCCCGTAAAGGTGGCGATCGCCAGCTGCGTACCCTGCTCGTCGCTCAAACCCAGCTCGCGCGCCGCCTGCTGCATCGCTTCGATAAAGTAGAACACATAGGCCGGGCCGCTGCCCGAAATCGCCGTCACCGGATCGATCTTTTCTTCATTGTCGAGCCAGACGGTGGTGCCGACCGCCGCCAGGATGGCGTCGGCCTGCGCTCTCTGCGCGGCACTGACGCCGCTGCTGGCCACCATGCCGGTAATGCCCATGCCGATCAGCGCCGGCGTGTTCGGCATGCAGCGCACGATGGCAGGGTAATCACCGAGCCAGCGCGCCAGGTCGACACTGCGGATGCCGGCGGCGATCGTCAGCACCAGCGGCGCCTTGGCCGTATCGAGAAACGGCAGCAGCTGGGCCGCCACTTCGCGCATGCTCTGCGGTTTCACGGCCAGCACGATCACGTCGGCCGCGCGCAGCGCATCATCGGCCGCAGCCGCGGTGGTGACGCCAAACTGCGTGTTTAACTTTTCCAGCGCCGGCGCATGCGGATCGATCACGTGGATGTTGCTGCCCGCCGTGAGTTTCCCCGCCAGGCCGGCGATCAGGGCCGCCGCCATATTGCCGCCGCCTACAAATGCTATCTTCAACGCTTGCGTCATGGTCATACTTTCAATGAAGGTCAGGAATAATTACGTGAACCGAAGATGGCGCTGCCGACCCGCACGATGGTCGCGCCTTCCAGCACGGCCGCCTGCAGGTCGGACGACATGCCCATCGACAGGGTATCGAGCGCCAGGCCGTCGGCGCGCAGTTGCTCATACAGGGAACGCAGCTGCGCAAACGCGGCGCGCTGCAAGGCCGGATCGGTCTGCGGTTCGGGAATTGCCATCAGGCCGCGCAGGCGCAGCTTCGGCAGTTGCGCCACGGCGCGCGCCAGCGCTGGCAGTTCTTCCGGCGATACGCCGCTCTTACTCGCTTCGCCGCTGATATTGACCTGCAGGCAGATATTCAAGTCGGCCATGCCTGCCGGGCGCTGCTCGGACAGGCGGGCGGCGATCTTTTCGCGCTCGACCGTATGCACCCAGTCGAAATGCTCGGCGATGGGCCGCGTCTTGTTGCTCTGGATCGGGCCGATAAAGTGCCATTCGATGGCCGCTTGCGGCAGGGCCAGCCTGGCGGCGGCGATCTTGTCGAGCGCTTCCTGCAGATAGTTTTCGCCAAACGCCGTCTGGCCGGCGGCCGCCGCCGCCAGCACGGCGTCAACGCCAAAGGTCTTGGAGACGGCCAGCAGGGTGACCGCATCGGCCGGGCGCTGCGCTTCTGCGGCCGCTTGCGCAATACTGCGCCGCACGGCTTGCAAGTTCTGTTCGATTGTGGACATAATCATTTTCTAGTGGGCGGGCGTTGACGCGGCATGCGCGCGGCGCCCTTTATTGCAGGCACAGGGATTATAAATGGACATTTCCGAACTACTCGCATTCTCCGTCAAGAACAAGGCTTCCGACTTGCACCTGTCCGCCGGCCTGCCGCCGATGATACGGGTCAATGGCGACGTGCGCCGCCTGAACGTGGCGGCGCTCGAGCACAAGGAAGTGCACGGCATGATCTATGACATCATGAACGACGGCCAGCGCAAGGCCTACGAAGAAGCGCTCGAATGCGATTTTTCGTTCGAGATTCCTGGCCTGGCGCGCTTCCGGGTCAATGCCTACAACCAGGAACGGGGCGCCTCGGCCGTGCTGCGCACGATTCCGTCGAAGGTGCTGAGCCTGGAAGAGCTGAACGCGCCGCGCATCTTCGGCGAGCTGGCGATGCGCCCGCGCGGCCTGGTGCTGGTGACGGGACCGACCGGTTCCGGCAAGTCGACCACCCTGGCGGCGATGGTCAATCACGTCAATGAACGGCTGAACCACCACATTCTGACCATCGAAGACCCGATCGAATTCGTGCACGAGCCGAAAAAATGCCTGATCAACCAGCGCGAAGTGGGCCAGCACACGCATTCGTTCAGCAATGCGCTGCGCTCGGCGCTGCGCGAGGATCCGGACGTGATACTGGTCGGCGAGCTGCGCGACCTGGAAACCATCCGCCTGGCGCTGACAGCGGCCGAGACGGGCCACCTGGTGTTCGGCACCCTGCACACCTCGTCGGCGGCCAAGACCATCGACCGCATCATCGACGTGTTCCCGGCCGAGGAAAAGGAAATGGTACGCACCATGCTGTCCGAATCGCTGCAGGCGGTGATCGCGCAAAACCTGCTGAAAACCAAGGATGGCACGAGCCGCGTGGCGGCCCATGAAATCATGCTGACCACGCCGGCGATCCGCAACCTGATCCGCGAAGCGAAAGTGGCGCAGATGTATTCGGCGATCCAGACCGGCAGCAACGTCGGCATGCAGACGCTGGACCAGTGCCTGACGGACCTGGTGCGGCGCGGCGCGATTTCGTCCGAGACGGCGCGTTCGGCCGCCAAGTCGCCTGAAAACTTCCCGGGATAAGCCATGACCCTCAGCGACAATACCGGCGCCATCCACGCGCTGCTGGCGCAGATGCGCGCGCGCGGCGGCTCGGACCTGTTCATCACGGCCGGTTTTCCGCCGGCCATCAAGCTCGACGGCAAGCTGACGCCGCTGTCATCGACGCCGCTCGACGCGGCGCAAGCGGCCGGCCATGTGCGCGCGCTGATGAACGACAAGCAGGTGCAAAGCTTTGAAGCGAGCAATGAAGCGAACTTCGCCATCAGCCCCGAGGGCCTGGGGCGCTTTCGCGTCTCGGCCTTCGTACAACTGGGCCAGGCGGGCATGGTGCTGCGCACGATCAATACCGCGATTCCCGAGCTGGGCAAGCTGGGCCTGCCCGCCATTTTGCAGGACGTGGTGATGAGCAAGCGCGGCCTGGTGATCATGGTGGGCGCCACCGGCTGCGGCAAGTCGACCACCCTGGCGGCCATGCTTGGCCACCGCAATGCCAACAGCCACGGCCATATCATCACCATCGAAGATCCGGTGGAATTCATCCATCCGCACGGCAACTGCATCGTCACCCAGCGCGAAGTGGGGGTCGATACGGAAGACTGGGGCACGGCCCTGAAAAACACCTTGCGCCAGGCACCCGACGTGATCCAGATCGGCGAAATCCGCGACCGCGAAACCATGGATCACGCGATCGCGTTTGCCGAAACAGGCCATCTGTGCCTGGCCACCCTGCACGCCAACAACGCCAACCAGGCGCTGGACCGCATCATCAACTTCTTTCCCGAAGAGCGGCGCCAGCAACTGCTGATGGATTTGTCGCTGAACCTGAAGGGCCTGATCTCGCAGCGGCTGGTGCCGAACAAGGATGGCGGCGGGCGCAAGGTGGCGATGGAGATACTGCTCAATTCGCCGCTGATGAGCGACCTGATCTTCAAGGGCCAGGTGCACGAGATCAAGGAGCTGATGAAAAAATCGCGCGAGCTGGGCATGCAGACCTTCGACCAGGCCCTGTTCGACCTGCACGAAGCAGACCAGATCAGCTATGAAGACGCCTTGCGCAATGCCGATTCCGTCAATGACTTGCGGCTGTCCATCAAGCTCAACGGCAAGGCGGCCCATGCGCGCGGAGCGGACAACGCCAGCACGGGCGGCAGCTCTCTGGGACTGCTGTAGCAGAAATCCGCCGTGAAATTTGCATTGACTTTAAACAACAAACATGCAAATTTCTTACAGTTAATTTTTTTTTAGCTTGGCGTCCGATATCTGTTCCTGACGGCACTATTCGGTGATAATGTTTGCTAAATTATTCACGGATATCGATACGGAACGATGCCAGTCTTCGGGAACATTTTATCGTCATGGTCGCGGATGGGGACGTATTCCCGCTGGTTCCTGCCCATTTTCTTGCTGATACTGGCCGTCTCCGCCGTGCGTTACCATACCCTGCTGACGACGGAAACGGCGCAAGCGGACGCGCGCTACCGCAGCGAGGCGCGCCAGCTCAATCTGTACCTGGCCAACACCGTGCTGCCGCTATCGGTGCGCACCGATGGCGCCAGCGTGCAGCAGGTGCTGCGCACCGCCCTGCCCCTGAACCGCAACCTGGCCGCCATCGCCTGGCATGGCGGCGGCGGCGCGCGCATCGAAGTGCTGGCCGACAGCCAGCCTGGCCCAGCGCCAGACGAGCAGGTGCCGGCGTGGTTTGCCCGGCTGGCCGGCATGCGGCCGATCCACAACCGCCTGCAAGTATCGCTGCCCGGCGGCAGCGATGGCGTGCTGGAACTGCAGTACACGCCCGACCTGCCGCTGCTGCAGGTGTGGCAGGCCGTGCGCCAGCAAGCGATGCTGAGCGCCTTCAATATCGCCCTGATCCTCGTACTGCTGGGCTTGCTGCTGGCGTCCCACCGCAAGCTGCTGGCGCGGCTGGCGCAAGTCATCGAGCGCCTGCGCGGCGGCGACTTCACGGTGCGCATGGCGGCCGGCGCCACGCCGGAAGCGCAACACCTGTCGCGCGCCTTCAATGGCATGGTGGGCGACGTGGGCGAGATGCTCACCTCGCTGCAGGCGAGCCGGCAGCAGCTGGGCGCGCAGCTGACGGAAACCGTGCACATGCAGCAGGTGCTGCAAAAAATGTCCTGGCAAAACTACCATGACGTGCTGACCGGCCTGCCCAACCGCGCCGCGCTGGCGGCCCGCTTTGAACAGGAACTGTTCCTGGCGCGCGAACGCCAGCGCCTGATGGCCGTGTGCCTGTTCGATCTCGACCACTTCCAGGCCATCAATGACCGCTACGGCGCCGAAGCGGGCGACGACCTGCTCAAGCAGGTGGCCGGCCGCCTGCACGAGTTCACCGGCAAGTCGCATTATGCGGCGCGCCTGGGCGGCGACGAATTCGTGCTGCTGCTGTGCGGCCAGGCCAGCGTGGACAGCATCGAGCAGCAGCTGCAGGTGCTGATGCGCGAACTGAGCCTGCCCTACCAGTGCGACCAGCAAGCCGTGCAGCTGACGGCCAGCGCCGGCATCGCC
The DNA here is from genome assembly GCF_049896105.1 of Janthinobacterium sp. PSPC3-1. NCBI lineage: Bacteria > Pseudomonadati > Pseudomonadota > Betaproteobacteria > Burkholderiales > Oxalobacteraceae > Janthinobacterium > Janthinobacterium sp. PSPC3-1. The sequence continues at coordinate 109,976 of NZ_JAFCTQ010000008.1, forward strand.
GTCTACGCGGGCAAGGACATGAACGCGGAAAGCCTGCTGCGCCACGCCGACCATGCCGTCTACCAGGCCAAGCTGACGGGGCGCAACCAGTATCACTTCTTCGACAGCCACCTCGACGAGGAAGTGCGCACCCACCATAACCAGCGCACCGAGGTGCGCCACGCGCTGATCAACGGCGAACTGCGCCTGCACTACCAGCCCAAGGTCAACATGCGCACCGGCGCCGTGGTAGGCATGGAAGCGCTGCTGCGCTGGCAGCATGCGCAGCGCGGCCTGCTGGCGCCGGCGCAGTTCCTGCCGCTGGTCGAGCAAACCGACCTGATCATCGATATCGGCGAATGGGTGCTGCGCCAGGCGCTGTGGCAGATGCAGCGCTGGGGCGCCGTCGGCCGGCAGTGGGTGGTCAGCGTGAATATCGCGGCGCGCCACTTCCAGCAGCCCGATTTCGTGCTGCGCCTGAAAACCATCCTCGGCGAATTTCCCGGCGTGCGCGCCAGCATGCTGGAAATCGAAATCCTCGAATCATCGGCCCTGCACGATGTCGAACACGTGCGCCGCATCATCCGCGCCTGCCAGGCGCTGGGCATCACGTTTGCGCTCGATGATTTCGGCACCGGCTATTCCTCGATGTCCTACCTGAAGCGCCTGCCGGCCAACATCATCAAGATCGACCAGAGCTTCGTGCACAATATGCTCAACGACCGCGACGACCTGCACCTGGTGCGCGCCGTGATCGGCCTGGCCCGCTCGTTCCAGCTGACGGTGATCGCCGAAGGGGTGGAAAGCATCGCCCACGGCGAGCGCCTGATCGAGCTGGGCTGCGACCTGGCGCAAGGCTACGGCATCGCCCGCCCGATGCCGGCCGACGCCGTGCCGGACTGGGCCAACAACTATGTCGCGCCGCCGCAATGGCGCGCCGCAAAATACACGGAAGACCAGATCTAGGAGGATTTGTTCAAGGCCGCATCGATCAGTTCGATCCAGTGCCGCACAGGCACCTCGGTACCCGACTGCAAATGGCTGAGGCAGCCGATATTGGCCGACACGATCACGTCCGGCGCGCACGCTTCCAGTGCGGCCACCTTGTTGTCGCGCAGCTGCTGCGACAGCGCCGGCTGCAGGATGGAATAGGTGCCGGCCGAGCCACAGCACAAATGGCTGTCGGCGCACAGGCGCACATCGACGCCAACCGCGCGCAGCACCTGCTCGACCCTGCCGCGGATCTGCTGGCCATGCTGCAAGGTGCAGGGCGGGTGGTACACCACGCGCCCGGTGATGCGGCCTTTTACCAGCGCCGCCAGTTCCGCCTCGAAAGCCGGCAGGATTTCGCACAGGTCACGCGCCAGCTGCGCAATGCGCTGCGCCTTGGCGGCGTAGCGCGCATCGTGCGCCAGCAGGTGGCCATATTCCTTGACGGTGGCGCCGCAGCCCGAGGCCGTCATGACGATCGCCTCGGCCGTTTCCACATGCGGCCACCAGGCGTCGATATTGCGGCGCATGTCGTCCAGCGCCGCCTCCTGCTCATTCAAGTGATGGCGCAGCGCGCCGCAGCAGCCGGCTTTCGCCACATTGATCAGCTGCACGCCCAAGGCATCGAGCACGCGCGCCGTGGCCGCATTGATATTCGGTGACATGGCCGGCTGCACGCAGCCGTCCAGCACCAGCATGGTGCGCGCGTGGCTGCGCGCCGGCCAGCGGCCCGGTGCCGCGCCGGGCCGCAATTTGTCCTGCAGGCCTTTTGACAGCAGCGGGCGCAGCGCCTGGCCCGCCTTGTAGACCGGCGTAAACAACCAGCGGCGCGGCAAGGCTTCCTTCAGGGCAAAGCGCAGCGCGCGCTCGCGCAAGGGACGCTGCACGCGCTGCTCAACCACGTTGCGGCCGATATCGACCAGGCGGCCGTACTGCACCCCCGAGGGACAGGTCGATTCGCAATTGCGGCAGGTCAGGCAGCGGTCCAGATGGGTCTGGGTTTTCTGCGTGACGGCTGCGCCTTCGAGTACCTGCTTGATCAGGTAGATGCGGCCGCGCGGGCCATCGAGCTCGTCTCCCAGCAGTTGATAAGTGGGACAGGTGGCGGTGCAAAAGCCGCAATGCACGCAGGCACGCAGGATGGCTTCGGCTTCGTCGCCGGCCGGCGTATTCTTGATAAAGTCGGCAAGATTGGTTTGCATGGCGTCTCAGTCTGTTCTTCAATAGTGTCAATACATGCGGTGCGGATTGAAGATGCCGGCCGGATCAAAACTCCGGGCAAGCCGCTGGTGGATGGCCGCCACGGCCGGCGCGAGCGGATGGAACACGCCGACCGCCTTGTCGCCGCCGCGAAACAGGGTCGCATGGCCACCGGCCGCCGCCACGCTTTGCCGGATGCGCTGCGCGCCGGCGGCATCCGCATCGCCATCCTGTTTCAGCCAGCGCTGGGCGCCGCCCCATTCGATCAATTGCCGGCCTTTCAAAATCACGGCGCTGGCGTGCGCCGGCAGGGACAAGCGCCACAGGCTGCCGGGCCCGGCGAAAAAGTCGTGGCTCTGCTCGCGCAGCGCGCTCCAGAAAGCCGCCGCGTCTGCCGGCGCGACGGCGTCGCCTTGCAAGCGGCGCTGCGCCGCCGTCACGGCCGCCTCGGCGCCCGACAAACGCACCGTCAGCACGCCGTCATGCCAGCAGCTGGCGGAAATCGGCAAGGGCTGGCCGCCCCATTCGTTCATCATGCGCAGCGCGGCGATTTCCGCGCACTCAAACCGAACACTCGCTTCGCGCAGCGGCAAGGGCAATACTTTCAGCGACACTTCCAGGATCAGCCCAAGGGTGCCGAGCGAGCCGGCCAGCAGGCGCGACACGTCATAGCCCGCCACGTTCTTCATCACCTGGCCGCCGAAAGCGAGGCGTTCACCCTTGCCATCCATCAGCACGGCGCCCAGCACGAAGTCGCGCACGGCGCCCGCACTGGCGCGGCGCGGCCCCGACAGCGCGCAGGCCAGCGTGCCGCCGACCGTGGCACCTGGGCCGAAGTGCGGCGGCTCGAACGCCAGCATCTGGTTGCGCGCGGCCAGCGCCGCTTCGATCTCCACCAGCGGCGTGCCGCAGCACGCGGTGATCACCAGTTCCGTCGGCTCGTAGTCGATGATGCCGGTGTATTGCCGCGTATCGAGCACCTCGCCGGCCAGCTGCTGGCCATACCAGTCCTTGCTGCCGCCGCCGCGCAGGCGCAACGGTGTGCCCGCCGCGCCGGCGTCGATGATGCGTTGCCTGAATTGTTCGGCTATTGCTTGCAAAGCGGTCTCCGGTGTGACTAAAAACGCGGCAGGTTGGCAAATGGCAGCCGGCCGGCCGTCACATGCATCTTGCCAAATTCGGCGCAGCGGTTCAGGGTGGGAATCGCCTTGTCGGGGTTGAGCAGACCATGCGGATCGAAGGCCCGCTTGACGGCAAAAAAAGCATCGAGCTCGGCGCGTGTAAATTGCACGCACATGGAGTTGATCTTTTCCATGCCCACGCCATGTTCACCCGTGATGGTGCCGCCGACGGCCACGCACAACGCCAGGATATCGGCGCCGAACGCTTCGGCGCGTTCGAATTCGCCCGGTTGATTCGCGTCGAACAGGATCAATGGATGCAGGTTGCCGTCGCCGGCATGGAACACATTGGCGCAGCGCAATCCATGCGTCGTTTCCATGGCGGCGATGCCGGTCAGCACTTGCGCCAGTTTCTTGCGCGGGATGGTGCCGTCCATGCAGTAGTAATCGGGCGAGATGCGCCCGGCGGCCGGGAACGCATTCTTGCGCCCGGACCAGAATTTCATGCGTTCGGCCTCGGTCGTTGACACGGCAATCGCGCTGGCGCCCGCCCCTTCCAGCACCGCCGTCATGCGCGCGATTTCCTCTTCCACTTCTTCGTGCGTGCCATCGGCCTCGCACAGCAGGATGGCGGCCGCGTCGATGTCGTAGCCGGCTTTCACGAACGGTTCCACCATGCGCGACGAGGTCTGGTCCATCATTTCCAGGCCGGCCGGAATGATGCCGGCAGCGATCACATTGGCCACCGCATTGCCGCCAGTAACCACGTCGCCGAACGAGGCCATGATGACACGCGCGGTGGCCGGTTTCGGCACCAGCTTCACGGTCACTTCGGTGACGATGCCCAGCATACCTTCGGAGCCGATGAATACGGCCAGCAGGTCCAGGCCCGGGGAATCGAGCGCTTCGCCGCCCAGTTCGATGATGTCGCCGTCGATGGTGGCCACGCGCACGCGCAGCACGTTGTGCACCGTCAGGCCGTATTTCAGGCAATGCACGCCGCCCGAGTTTTCCGCCACGTTGCCGCCGATGCTGCAGGCGATCTGCGAGGACGGATCGGGCGCGTAGTACAGCGCGTAGGGCGCCGCCGCTTCGGAAATGGCCAGGTTGCGCACGCCCGGCTGCACCACGGCAATGCGCGCATAGGCATCGACGCGCACGATGCGGTTCAATCGCGCCGTCGACAGCACCACGCCATCGGCGATCGGCAAGGCGCCGCCCGACAAGCCGGTGCCGGCGCCGCGCGGCACGATCGGCACCTGCAGTTCGCGGCACACGCGCAGGATGGCCAGCACTTGTTCTTCGGTATCGGGCAGGGTGACGATCATCGGCAACTGGCGGTAGGCGGCCAGGCCGTCGCATTCGTAGGGGCGCGTGTCTTCGCTGTCGGACAGCACGCTGCGCGCGGGCAGCACGGCGCGCAGGGCGGCGGCTACCGTCTGCTGGCGCGTCAGGGTAAATCCGGGTGTGGCTGCGGCAAGGTGCATGTGATGATCCGGGCAGGCATGGCGTTGCCACGATTGTAAGCACAAAAAACCGCGGGCCGCGCGTTTTTCGTCCGATTCAAGCCCAACTTTCAGCCACGTCGGCACGCAGTGTCGTATGCTGCCCTTCTTTATTGACACGACAGGATGGCAACATGGGCAAGCGACTTTCGAAAATCGCCACGCGTACGGGCGACAATGGCAGCACGGGCCTGGGCGACGGCAGCCGCACCAGCAAGGACAGCGCGCGCGTGCACGCCATGGGCGACGTCGATGAACTCAATTCCCATCTGGGCCTGTTGCTGTGTGAAGCCATGCCCGACGCCTTGCGCGAGGAACTGGTCGCCATCCAGCACGACCTGTTCGACCTCGGGGGCGAACTGTGCATTCCCGGCTACCAGCTGATCAAGGAAGAACACGTGCTGCGCCTCGACGACTTGCTGGCCAAATACAATGCGGAGCTGCCGGCGCTGGCCGAGTTCATTTTGCCGGCCGGCTCGCGCGGCGCCTCGCTGGCCCATGTGTGCCGCACCGTATGCCGGCGCGCCGAGCGCAGCATCGTGGCGCTGGCCAGTAGCGAGACCATCCATGAACACCCGCGCCAGTATGTGAACCGGCTGTCCGACCTGCTGTTCGTGCTGTCGCGCGTGCTGAATCGCTTTGCCGGCGGCGGCGATGTGTTGTGGCGGCATGACCGCGCGCGCAGCTGAGCATTTCGCACCTGCGCAGCCTCAACAAACCTGCGCCCGGCATGCAAGCTCGGGCGCGACAGGCGTGGCATGGGCACCACTGCCAAAAAATATGGCAAAAAAGTCGCCACCAATAACCCAATCAACTTAGGTTTATGCTACCATGCCTACCATATTCAGTTATGCTGGCCATCGGGTCGTGATCTACTCGAATGACCATCGGCCGGCGCATGTGCATGTGCTCGGTAGTGGCTGCGAGGCCGTATTCGAGCTAGCCTGCCCCTGGGGGCCGCCCTGCTTGCGCGAAAATTATGGTTATACGCAAAAGCACCTGGGCCGGCTTGCCGGGGCGTTGAAGACGGAACTGGGCCAGCTATGCTGGCGATGGGAGGAAATCCATGGAATTCACTGACAACGATTTTGCGCAGGCCAACGCGCGCGGCGCGGCAACAAAAGCCGCGTTTCCCGCCGCCGTGGCCGTGCACTATGACCAGCGCATCGAACGCGTCGTCATTACCCTGGCCTCGAAACTGGAAATCGCCTTTGCGCCCGGCGACGTGCCGGCCCTGGCACACGCCACGCCGGCCAGCCTGGCCGACGCCCGTATCAGCCCTTCGGGCCTGGGCATCCATTTTCCCCTGCTCGACGCCGACCTGTACCTGCCGGCCCTGCTGGAAGGCTTTCTCGGTTCGCAGCGCTGGGTGGCAAGCAACAACGGCAAGAAAGGCGGCCAGGCGCGCAGCAGCGCCAAGTCGGCAGCGGCGCGCGAAAACGGCAAGCTGGGCGGCCGTCCGCGCAAGGTGACACTGGCCGAAGAGCCGGTCAACTAACTTTATTTGGTTCGAACTTGCCGGCCTGATAATCGCGGATCGCCTGGTTGATTTCCTCGCGCGTGTTCATCACGAAGGGGCCGTGCGCCACCACCGGTTCGCCGATCGGTTGGGCATGGCCAAACAGCACCACCGCGCCTTCGGGCGCCGCAAACGCCACGCCATCACCGTCCACATCGAGCTCGACCAGGGTAAATGCCGGCACCATCTTGCCGTCCAGCGCCAACGCCCCTGTCACCACATACAAAAACACATTACGGCCACACAAGCCATCGAGTGCAAAGCGCGCGCCGGGGCGCAGTACCAGCCACGACATGAAGACCCCGGTCAGCGACTCGACCGGCCCCTTCCGCCCCCCATATTGGCCCGACACCAGGTGCAGGGTGCCCAAGCCGTCCGGCGTGGCGAGCTTGACGATGGCCTCGTCCTGCACGCCCTGGTAGCGCGGCGCCGTCATCTTCAGGCGTGACGGCAGGTTCAGCCACAGCTGCAGGATTTCCAGCGGCCCGCCGCCGCGCTTGAAGGCGGGCGGCGACAGTTCGGCATGCACCAGGCCGCTGCCGGCCGTCATCCACTGCACCCCGCCGGCGCGGATAATGCTGTCGTGGCCGGCGCTGTCGCTATGCATCAGCTCGCCTTCGAGAATGAAGGTCACGGTTTCAAAGCCGCGGTGCGGATGGGGGCCGAACGGCAAGCCGCGGTTGCCCGGCGCATAGGTCTGCGGGCCGTGGTGATTCAAAAACAGGAAAGGATCGACCTGCTCCAGCCGCGGCCCTGGCACGGGACGGCGCGTGGTGAGATCGGCGATATCGTCGCGGTAAGCCTGGTGCAGGCCCTTGATGGTTTTCATGTGCACGCTGCATCCCTAGGATGATGGAAGTTGCGGCGATTATCGCCCAATTCAGGGAACGGCGTGGCGCCGGCGCAGGCGGATGGAGGCCCAGATTCCGCGCGCATATTTTTACTGATGGCAAAATCAATATTGCCAATCCAAATCGAAATGGTTATCATTTACAAATGGCAACCGCCCCACCTCCGTCAGTTCAAGGTTTTCATGTCTTCCACCTTTACCCTGCGCCAGTCCGTGCTGGCCATCAGCCTGGCATTTGGCGCCAGCAGCACCACTCCCCTGTCCTTTGCCGCCGAGCCCGCCGCCGACGAACCGGTACACCAGGTAATGCGCGAAATACGCCTGCAAGCCGAACAGGAATCGCTGGGCGAACAAAAGCTGGACCGGCGCCAGATCGAGGCCATGAATGGCATCGACGGCAATATCACGACTTTGCTGCGCATCAATCCCAGCGTGCAGTTCGCCAACAAACAACAGGCGTCCGCCACTCAGGGCGAGCTGGCGCCGGCCGACATCAGCATCAACGGCGCCAAGTTCTACGACAATCTGTACCAGATGGACGGCATGTCGCTCAACAACGATATCGGCCCCACCAACAATCCCAACAAGGGCGTGTCCAGCACCAACAACGCCACCACGCCGCCGTCGGCCAGCCAGGGCTTTGCCATCGATACCAGCCTGCTGTGCGAGGTGACGGTGCTCGACTCGAACGTCGGCGCCGAATATGGCCGCTTCAAGGGCGGCGTGGTGAATGCCAATACCTGCGCGCCGACCCGCAAGCTGGGCGGCCAGGTGTCGGTGGAAAGCACGCGCTCGAGCTGGATGCAATACAAGCTCAACGACAGCCAGCGCGCCAGCGCGGCCAACTCCACCACCGCCGACCTGCAGCCCGAATTTGAAAAATGGACTTACCGCGCCGCGCTGCAAGGCAAGCTGAGCGACAACTTCAGCCTGATCGGCAGCTTCGTGCGCAAGACCTCCGAAATTCCCCTGAACGGCTATGGCAACGGCTTGCAAAGCAGCAGCGACGCCAACCGCAAGGTGCAAAAGCGCGGCAACGACAATGCCTTCGTGCGGGCCTTCTGGACCATCAGCCCCGGCGTGAAGGCCGACCTGTCGCTGATGCATGCGCCGTCCAGCGGCGACCACTTCATCGCCAATACGAAGGACAGCAGCTTTCACCTGAAAAGCGGCGGCAGCGGCGTCAACCTGGGCCTGGTCCATCCCGTGGACTGGCTAGGCGGCGCCACCATGGACCATCGACTGAGCTGGAAGAGCATGGACAGCTCGCGCAGTGCCGACTCCAGCATCTGGAAAGCCTGGCGCTATTCCTCCGAAAAAAACTGGGGCGTCAAGACCGGCACCAATGCCACCGGCTGGGCCAGCAACGAAGGCGGTTTCGGCAATGTGGACCAGGAGCAGGAAAACATCGATTACAAGGGCAAGCTGAAGTGGGACCCGGTGACCTTCCTGGGCGCCTCGCACGCCTTCCAGGCGGGATTGGAACTGGGCCAGCAGCGCAGCAGCTATGTGCGCCACACGCAATACGAGCAATACCAGGGATCGATCAATATCAATAGCTGCGCCCTGGTGGGCGGCGGCGTCGACACGCAGTATTGTTCCATGGCCACGCCCTGGAATGCGGCGTCCACCGTGCGCGGCCAGTACCTGGCGCAGCAGATTATCTATTATGCGGGTTCTTACGAACTGAGCAACAAGACGCGCGCCGTCCACCTGCAGGACGACATCAAGGCCGGCGACGTGCGCCTGCGTCTGGGCGCGCGCTACGATGACGACGAGCTGTCGCCGAAAGCCACCTTCGCGCCGCGCCTGTCGGCCACCTGGGACGTGGGCGGCCACGGCACGACGCAGCTCGAGTTCGGCGCCAACCGCTACTACGGCCGCAATTTCTTCGAGTTTTATGCCCGCGCCAAGCGCATGGCGCTGCAGGCCTCGCCGCAGACGCGCCGGCTGTCGAACGGCGTGCTGACCACCTGGGGTCCGCCGGAAATGGCCACCAACTGGTCCTGGATCAAACTGGGCGACATGAAGTCGCCCTACACCGACGAGAAAATGCTGGGCGTCAGCCAGCAATGGGGCGGCATGAAATGGAGCGCCAAGCGCGTGCTGCGCGCCGGGCGCGACGAGCTGGTGTATCACGTGGTATCGGCCGCCAATTTCTACTGGGACAATGTGGGCCATACCAACAGCAAGCTGTGGACGGTGTCGGCGGAAACCGTGCGGCCGCTGCAGTGGGCCGGCACCTCGACCCGGGTGCAGTTTGGCGTCGACAAGACGCACACCAACAGTTCGCACGCCGATTACGAGACCACCGTGCGCAATATCGACAACGGCCTGGACGGCTACGTATATTACAAGGGCAAGTTCATGCTGTTGACCGACATGCCAGCCACCAACTACAACCGGCCCTGGACGGCGCGCCTGCTGCTGTCGACCGACGTGCCCGCCTATCGCCTGAAGCTCGACAATTTCCTGCGCGTGCGCGGGCCGGAAAGCGGCCTGGTCAGTACTGGTGAAAGCAAGCTGTTCGACGGCGGCGTGGCCACCGTGTTCGAAGACGCCACGGTCGGCAAGTCCATCAGCTGGGACATGCGGGTGCAATATGCGCTGCCGAAGACGGGGCCGGGCGAGGGCTATGTCAACCTGGCGGTGGAAAACGTGACCAACCGCAGCAATCCCCTGTATGCATCGGCCGAGATCGTCTATGAAAAAGGGCGCCAGTTCACGCTGGAACTGGGCTACCGCTTCTGATGAGACACATGAAGAAAGCGGCGGCGGCCGCCCTGCTGGCGGGCGGTGCCCTGTTGCCGGGGCTGGCCAGCCAGGCGCAGGAAAACCCTACCGCACCCTGCACGACAGAAAAGGGCTGGGACGGCGCCTGCCTGCGCCAGGCGTATGCCGGGCCCATCGCCGGCTGGCCACGGCCGCAGGTGCCCACGGGCATTACGCCGGCGCAGCTGGCGCCCGTCTCGGCCATCGCCGTGCCGCCCGTGTCACCGAAAGTAGTGGCGCTGGGCCAGCGCCTGTTCGCCGATCCGCGTTTGTCGCGCTCGAATGCGGTGGCCTGCATCAGCTGCCACCATCCGGCCCACAGCTTTGCCGACAACAAGCGCAATTCCATCGGCCATGAAGGACGTCCGGGCCAGCGCAATACGCCGGGCCTGCTGGGCGTGGGCCAGCTCAAATCGCTGTTCTGGGATGGCCGCGCGGCCAGCCTGGAAGTGCAAGCGCTGGGGCCCTTGGGCCATGCCGACGAAATGGCGATGGATGTGCCGGCGCTGGCGGCCAAGCTGGCCCGGCTGGACGACTACAACAAGCAGTTCGACGCCGCTTTCGGCCAGGCGGGCGGCGTGACCCTGGCGCGCATTTTAAATGCGCTGGCCGGCTACCAGCGTACCCTGCTGCCGCCGGCCACGCGTTTTGACGCCTTCATGCAAGGCGAACGCACGGTATTGAACGACCGCGAACTGCTGGGCCTGCACCTGTTCCGCACCAAGGCGCGCTGCATGACCTGCCACAGCGGCGCCTTGCTGACGGACCAGCAATTCCACAATCTGGGGCTGTCCTTTTATGGCCGCAAGAAACACGAAGACCTGGGCCGCTACCTGGTCACGGGCCAGGCGCAGGATGTGGGCAAATTCCGCACGCCGTCGCTGCGCGGCGTGGCGCAATCGGGACCGTGGATGCACAACGGCCTGTTTCCCCAATTGGCGGGGGTGCTGAACCTGTATAACGCGGGCATGTCGCGGCCCCTGCCGCGCAATGCGGAGCAGGCGGCAGACCCGAAGTTTCCCGTCACCTCGCCCCTGCTGCAGCGCTTGCAGCTGACACGCGATGAAATCACGGCCCTGAAGAGCTTCCTGGAAGTGCTGTAGCGCCCAGTTGCTGGCGCAGCAAAATGCGCAGCATCAGTACCTGCGCCACCGCATCGGCCTGCAGCGGACTCAGGTCCGTGGCCTGGCAGTCGCCGGGGGCAGGCACCTCCCTGTCGCCGCGCAGCAAGGCGTCGATTTCGCCGCCCACGGCAGCAATCCACTGTTGCAGCACCGGCGTGGCGGGCGCGGCGTCGGGACTGAGGCTGATGCGCGCCGTGCTGCCGGCCACCCGGCGCAGCAGCGGCAAGGTACGCAAGGCGGCGAGGCCGACGCCGGCGCTGCGGTCCAGGCGGCGCTCGATGCGCAGGCGCTGCAGCACCTGCTCGGCGTTATTGCTGGCCAGGCCCGCTTCGCGGCGCTGGCGCGCGATCGTCGGGTCCCATTTGCCGCCCGCCGCCAGCACCGCCAGCAGGTATTTCAGGTTGGCCGAGACGGCGCCGGCCAGGCGCGGTTCCAGGTCGTCCGCTTCGCGGTCGGGCCACAAGAAAAACGTCGCCAGCAAGGCCAGCACGCAGCCCAGCACATTGTTGCCCAGGCGGCTCAGGGCATACGCCATTTCGCTGGCCGGCATGGCGTAATCGGCCACCAGCACAAAGGCCGGCGTCATGAACATCACATGCAGGCTGTAGCTGACGCGGCGCAGCGCCATGGTGGCGACGATCAGCGGAAACACCACCAGCGAGATCGCCAGCGGCGTGTGGATCACCAGGCCGATCAGCACCGCCAGCAGCGCCCCCAGGATGCTGCCGGCCACCCGCTCCATGCCGCGCGGCCAGGTGGTCGACACGGACGGCTGCAGTATCAGCAAGGTGGCCATGGTGGCCCAGTAGCCAAACGGAATGTGCAGCAGCTCGACCAGCAGGAAGCCGGTGGTGGTGGCCAGCGACACGCGCGCCGCATGGCGCCAGCCCAGCGACTGCAGGGTGGCGTTGCCGCGCAGGGTATACCAGCCCTGCGACAAGGCCTGCGCCGCCGCCTGCCGCCATGGCAGGCGCTCCGCGCGCGGCAAGTCGAGCTGCATGAATTCCACGTTCAGGCGCAGCGGCAGCAAGGCGCCCAGCGCCGCTTCCAGGCGCCTGCCGCAGGCGGCCAGGCGGCGCTGCAGCAACAAGGGCGGGGTTTCCGGCTGGCGCCGCAAGGCCAGCCCCAGGCGGCGCAGCAGCAGCGCCATCGCCTCGAGGCTGCGCCGCGCGCGCGGATCGTGGCGCAGGCGCTGCCGTTCGCGCTCGCAGGAATGGGTGACGGCGATCAGATAGGCGAAGATGCGCTCGGCGTCGCTGAGCGCCAGCAGCAGGTTGTCGAACAGCGCGCTGTTGCCGGCGCGCGCAGGCGGTACGGCGGCCAGCGCCACCCGCGCCGCTTCCAGCGCGGCGCGCGCCTGCGAGCGGTAGCTGGCGCCATGCGCGCCGGCGCCGGCCATGGCGTCGGCCTGCGCCAGGTAGCGCGCATTGTCGCGTGCGATGCCGGCCAGGCGCAGATACGCGCTGCGGATCGCCTGCCGGCTGGGGCCGTAAGGGTGGATGCGCCAGACGGTAAAGCTCAGCAAGGTGGCAAACAGGCAACCGAACAAATAAATCGCCAGGAAAGGCAGTGCCTGCGCCGCCGACTGCAGCGGATGGGTGACCATCACCACGCAGGCGGTGGCGGCCAGGATCGCCACCTGCGCGCTGGCGGCGCCCCAGATGCGCGCCAGCGCGCCGGCCCAGGAAAACACCAGCACGGCCAGGGCGGCGGCGGCCACGCCATGGCCGGCTGCCAGCGCCGCCACGCCACCGGCAAACGTCGACAGCAGGCCAAAGCCCAGCATCGACACGAAACGCATGCGGCGCGTGCCGGCCGCGTCGGCCAGGCAGGTCCAGAAAGCGCCGATGGCGGCCCAGGAAAAATCGGGATGATCGAACAGCAGGCCCAGGGCCAGCATGGCGCTGGCCGCGCAGGCGGCGCGCAAGCCTTCGGACAGATTCGTTTCGTCGATGGCCAGGGTCACCATCCACAGCGGACGGCGCTGCGCCAGCCGGTCACCAAGACCATGCAGGGCCGCCGCCCAGCGCCCCGCCCGGCCGGTCCACCGGCGATGAAGTTGCTTCAATTTCACTGCGCGCCCCTGACCCTGCCAAAGTTCTTGTCTGACAGGTATTGTAAGGGGCGCGCGCCGGCGGCGGCAGCGTGAAACTACGTAGAGCTATCCCTTCGTGGCGCCGAACGTCAGCCCTGCCACAAAATGCTTCTGCATCAGGAAGAACATCAGCACCGACGGCAGGGCCGCCAGGATGGAGCCGGCCGAGACCAGGTTCCAGGCCGTGGTCCACTGCCCTTTCAGGCCCGCCACGCCGACGGTGATCGGCGCCGCGCTGTCGCCTTGCGTCAGACACAGGGCCCAGAAGTAGTCATTCCACACAAAGGTAAATACCAGGATGCCGAGCGCGGCCAGGGCAGGCCGGATCAGCGGCAGAATCACTTTGGTAAAAATGGTCCATTCGCCGGCGCCCTCGATGCGCGCCGCCTCGATCAGCTCGAACGGCAGCTGCTTGATGAAGTTACGCAGGAACAAGGTGCAAAACCCGGTCTGGAACGCCACATGGAACAGCACCAGGCCCTGCACCGTGTTGAACACGCCAAACTCGAGCGACATATTGCGCACCGGGATCATCAGTATTTGCACGGGCACGAAGTTACAGGCGACAAAGGTGGCGAACAAAAAGGTGTTGCCCTTGAACTTGTAGGTCGACAGCGCAAAACCGGCCATCGCCGCCAGCGCGATCGAACCGATCACCGATGGCACCGTGATCAGCACGCTGTTCCAGAAATAATGCAGCATCGGCGAAGCCGTCAGCGCTTCGTGGTAATTGGCCCACAGCGACAGGTCGCGCGGCCAGCCCCAGTAATTGCCTTCCATCAGTTCTTCGGTGGAGCGCAGGGACGTCACCAGCACGGCGATCATCGGCAGCAGCCAGATCACCAGCGCCAGCGGCAGCGACAATTTGTACAGGCGCCGGTTCCACGGCTTCCATTTCTCGACAGGCATGGGATACATGGCGGCCCCTTATTGTTCAGTGCGCAGCATGCGCTTGAGGTGATACACGATATACACCAGCATCATCGCGAACAGCACCACGGCGACGGCGGCCGAATAGCCCTGGCGGTAATACTTGATGGCCTGGTCGTACGAGTAATAGGCCAGCACGGTCGAGCTTTCAAACGGCCCGCCGCCGCTCATCACGGAGATCAGGTCGAAGCTGCGCAGCGCGCCGATAATGGTCACCACCACGGCCATGAAGGTGCTGGGGCGCAGTTGCGGCAGGATCACGTGGACCAGCATCTTCCAGCCCTTGGCGCCTTCCATGCGCGCCGCCTCCACCTGTTCCGAATTGATCGAGGTGAGACCCGTCAGGAACAGGATCATGCAATACGCCGTCTGCGGCCACAAGGCGGCGAAGATGATGCCGTAGGTCACATAGCGCGGATCGCCCAGCACCGGCACGCCGTGGCCGAGGATCAGGGCCAGCAGGCCGAAGGTGGGGTCGTAGAACCAGCTGAAGATCAGGCCCACCACCACGCCCGACAGCACGAAGGGGGCGAAGAACAGCGACTTGACCAGGCGGATGCCGCGCACCTGCTGGTTCAGGTACAGGGCCACCGCCAGGCCGGCGGGCGGCGCCAGCAGGAACAATACCAGCCACAAGAAATTGTTTTTCAGGGCCGTGAAGAAGGTATCCGTATGAAACAGTTCCTGGTAATTGGCCAGGCCGACGAAGGTCTTCTGCGCCAGTCCATCCCACTCGAAAAAGCTCAGGTAGATGGTGTACAGGATCGGGTAGACCACGTACAGCCCGACCAGCAGACAGGCCGGCGCCAGGAACAGCGCGGCGGCGCGGTGCCGCTTGAAGGCGGGCGCGGCCCACCAGCGCACGGGCCGGCGTGGCGCCTGCAGCTTGGCGCCGCCGGCGCCCAGGGTAGAAGTATGCATGTCGTCAGCCTGGCGTGGTCATCACGATTTTTTGTAGATGCGCTTGCGCGTACGTTCCAGCTGCGCCAGGATGTCATCGAGCGCGTTCGGATCGTTGATGAATTTCTGCATGCCCTTCATGCCTTCATCGGCCATTTCCTTGGTCATGTCGCGGTCATAGAACTGCGCGATGCCGCCCTTGGTATTGGACAGGATGTCGAAGCCGATACGCGAAATCGGTTCTTCCGGCGGCGCCGATTTGCTGTTGGCCGGCAAGGAACCCAGGCCGTCGGCCAGCTTGGCGCTGATGGCCGGCGTGCCGACAAACGCCAGGAAGCGGCGCGCATCGACCTTGTTCTTGGCGCGGCTCGGAATATGCAGCGACTCGATCGGGCCTTCCTCGGCGCCGGTGATGGCCGGGTCGATGGCCGGGAACTGGAAGTAGCCCATCACTTCCTTCTGTTTCGGCGGGAAGCCCTTGGCGATAAAGGTCCCCATCAGCATCATCGCCGCCTTGCCCTGGAACACGAACGGTTGCGCCGCATCGAGGTCGTAAGACAATGGATTGTCGATGAAGTATTTATTGTCGAGCAAGGTCTTCCAGGTGGTGTAGACCTTTTTTACGCGCGGGTCGGTGTACGGCACTTCGCCGTTCATCAGCTGCTGGTGAAAGGCATAGCCGTTGATGCGCAGGTCGAGGTAGTCGAACCAGCCGGCCAGGGTCCAGGCGTCGCGGCCGCCGACGGCGATCGGGCTGATGCCGGCCGCCTTTAGCTTCTTGTTCGCCTCCATGAATTCGGCCCAGGTCTTCGGCTCGCCGGCGATGCCCGCCTTCTGGAACAGGTCCTTGCGGTAGAACATGCCCCACGAGTAGTAGACGGTCGGCATGGCGTACTGCTTGCCCTTGTACGACGAGGCTTCCTTGCTCGATGCGTAGGTCTCGTCCCATTTGTTTTTCGCCCAGTCGCCGCTCAAGTCCTCGAACAGGCCGCGGCTGGCGTAATACGCCATGCGCTCGCCGTTGTGCCAGGTGACGATGTCGGGCGCCTGGCTCGACAGCCAGTTCGGCAGCTGGATCTTGTAGGCCTCCTCGTCGACGAAGGCCACCTTCAGCTCCACGTCCGGGTTGGCTTTCTTGAATTCGTCGAGCGTCGACTGCCAGACGGTGCGCTGGCTGGCGCCCTTGAAGGCGATGTTCACGGCCAGGGTGCCGGCTTGCGCCACGGTGGCGAACAGGGTCGCCGATATGAGTCCTGCTTGCAGCATGCGTTTCATTGTGTCTCCTCAGTTTTATCAAGCTAGTTTTTATCAAGAACTACGACAGCTTGCGGATCTGGCGTCCGCTTATGACTGGAATACCGATACCCCTTGCGGCGGCACTTGCGCCGCGCCGATCACGAACCTCGCTTGCGGCGGGTGCGGCGCATCAAGCGGCGCATCGCCATAATTGAAGACATACGTCAGGTCGCCGCGGCGGCTGATGCGCACACCATCGGCCAGGCGCGTCACCGGCAAGTCCGCTTCCCTGGCCACCGACGCCAGGTAGTCGCGCAGCAGCGGCTCGTCAAAGATGCCCGCCAGGTAATGCAGGCTTCCGCTGCGCACGATGGCCGGATGGCCGTCGTCAAACGTCGCCACCACCGTGGTATCGCCGGCCACCTCGATCAGGTCACGCCAGATGCGCGCCTGGCCCTGCTGCGATCCCCACTGCACCGGCACCAGGGTGGTCGGGCGCATGGCGTCGACGCGCCATACACGCATCGGCAAGTGCTGCGCCAGCGGGCCCGGTCCCAGGTTGGCGGGTATGCACAGGTCCACCGTTTTCGAACCGCTGCGCGGCGCGAACACGACATGGGCGCCGCTGTCCTGCAAGCGCTGCGGCAAGTCGTCCGGCAGCACCGGCAGCGGCGGCACCACGATCAGGCGGTAGCCCTCGAAGTTGCTCGAGGTCGGAATCACGTCGACGTCGAAACCGAGCGAGCGCAGGGCGGAATAATATTCGAATACCAGCGGGCCATATTGGAAATCCTGGGCCTGCGGATGTACTTCGAACAGCCACTTGGCTTCGTAGTCGAATACCAGCGCGACTTTGGTCGAGACCGTGGCATTTTGATTCGCAATCAATTGCAGCTCCTGCGACACCTGCGCCGCTTCGGCGCCGCCGATATCGAGCAGATTATCCGGCGTGTTCAGGCCCGCATGCAGCTGCTCCTGGCCGAACGGGCACTGGCGCCAGCGGAAATACGAGACGCAGCCGGCGCCGTGGGCGAACGCTTCCCAGCTCCACAGGCGCACCATGCCGGGCAGCGGCGCCGGATTCCACTTGGCCCAGTTGACCGGGCCAGGCTGCTGTTCCATCACCCAGAACGGCTGTTTCGACATACCGCGATATAAATCATGGTTGAACGAGGCGAAGTCGGGGTGGCCGGTACGCAGCCAGCGCGCCTTCAGTTCGGGCGAGAACCAGAATTCCTCCAGCGCGCCCAGCGGATAGCTGTCCCAGGTGGCCGCATCGAGGTCGGCCGCGACCGGATAATGGTCGAACTCAAAAAAGTTCTGCATGAAGTTATGCACCATCACGCGGCCCGGCGCATGGCGGCGCAAGATCTCGACCTGCATGCGGTTGTAGCGCGTCACTTCGCTCGACGCAAAACGGCGGTAGTCCATGCGGTGCGAGGGGTGCGCTTCGGTGACGGTGCCGACCGGCGCATCGATCTGGTCGAAACTCGTATATTCCATGCTCCAGAACACCGTGCCCCAGGCGGCATTGAGTGCTTCGATGCTGGTGTAGCGCGCGCGCAGCCAGTCGCGGAAACGCGCCACGGCGTCGGCCGAATAGCTGACCACCGTCTGGTGGCAGCCATATTCATTGTCGGTCTGCCAGGCGGTAACGGCCGGATGGTTGCCGTAGCGCTCGGCGAGCAGGGTGACGATGCGCTGCGAGGCCTCGAAATAGGCGTTCGACGAAAAATCGTAGTGGCGGCGCGAACCGAAGGCGCGCGCGCGGCCGTCGGCGCCGACCGGCAGGATATCGGGATGCAGGTCGATCAGCCACTTCGGCGGCGTGGCCGTCGGCGTCGACATCACCACTTCCAGGCCGGCCGCGCCCAGCACGTCGATGGCGCGGTCCAGCCAGGCCCACTGCAGCTGGCCCGCTGCCGGTTCGATGCGGCTCCAGGCAAATTCGCCGATGCGCACCTGGGCGATGCCAAGCGCCTTCATGCGCCGCGCATCGTCCTCCCACATCGATTCAGGCCAATGTTCGGGGTAGTAACAGACTCCTAAGCGCATGCGATCTCCTGTGCAAGATGTGGGGGATGGAACGGTGCGGCGACGGCGTTGCCATCGTCGGTAAACAAATGGCAGTGCTGCGCCAGCATGCCCAGGGTCAGCTCGGCGCCGGCCTCGGTGGCGACATTGCCGGGCGCCTTGGCCAGCAGCGGCTCGCCGCCGGCCTGCTCGAAATGCAGATAGGTCTGTTCGCCCAGGCGCTCGACCAGCATCACCCTGCGCACCAGGCGATTACTCTCTTGCGGCGCCAGCAGCAGGTGCTCCGGCCGCACGCCGACGCAGACGCCCTGCCCGGCGCTCAAGGCGCGGCCATCGGCGGCAATGGTAATGGTTTCACCCGTGTGCTCGAGCGTGACGCGCACGGCGGCGGCATCGCCCGCGACCACCCTGGCCGGCAGGAAATTCATTTGCGGCGAACCGATAAAGCCGGCCACGAAGCGGCTGTTCGGACGGTGGTACAGCTCCAGCGGCGAGCCGACCTGGGCGATGCTGCCCAGGCGCTGCACGTCGGGGCCGGCGCGCAACAGCACGATCTTGTCGGCCAGGGTCATCGCCTCGACCTGGTCGTGCGTCACGTAGACCACGCTGGCGTCGACGAACTGCTTGTGCAGGCGGGCGATCTCGATGCGGGTCTGGCCGCGCAAGGTGGCGTCGAGGTTGGACAGCGGTTCGTCGAACAGGAACACGCCGGGGCGGCGCACGATGGCGCGGCCGATCGCCACGCGCTGGCGCTGGCCGCCGGACAACTGCTTCGGTTTGCGTTCCAGCAGTTCGTCGAGCTGCAGCACGCGCGCCGCTTCGCGCACGCGCCGGTCCAGCTCGTCTTTTGGCGTCTTGGCCAGCTTGAGGCCGAAACCGATATTGTCGTACACCGACATGTGGGGAAACAGCGCATAGCTCTGGAACACCATCGCCACGCCGCGCTCGGCCGGTGGCACATCGTTCATCAATTCGCCGGCGATGCGCAGTTCGCCGCCGGACAAGTCTTCCAGGCCGGCGATCATGCGCAGCAAGGTCGACTTGCCGCAGCCCGAGGGGCCCAGAAAGACGCAGAATTCATGTTCGCCGATGTCGAGGTCGACGTTGCGGATCACCGCCGCGCCATTGCCATACGACTTCTGCACCGCCTTGAGGGTAATGCTTGCCATTCCTGGTCTCCAGTAGGTTAAGCGCTTAACCAAGCTATCTAAAAAAAGTGCCAGGCTGGCCAGGCACGCTCTTTTAAGTATTTTTTTTATGATTATGGTTTCGGATACGCTCGTTTGAACCGAATATACCAAAGGATTTTTTTTCAGGCAATCTAATCCTGTGACGCATTGCAGCAATCGTGACCCCAGTCCAGGCGGACATTGACAGCGGCCGCCTAACCCTGTTGAATGCAGGCATGCTACCGATGCCTCCACCATGACCACCCTGTCCCAAGTCGCCCAGCGCGCCGGCGTGACCTCCGCCACCGTCTCGAACGTCCTGCGCCAGCGCGGCAAGGTCGGCGCCGACACGCGCGCGCGCGTGCTGGCCGCCGTCGAAGCGCTGGGCTACCGGCCGCACCTGACGGCGCGTGCGCTGGCCGAAGGCCGCGCCCCCACCTTGGCGCTGATGGTGTCGAGCATCGCCAATCCGTTTTACCCCGAATACGCGCTGGCGGCCGAACAGGCGGCGCGCCAGCATGGCCGCTTCCTGATCGTCTGCAATACCAACGACGACCGCGCCATCGGCCGCGCCTACCTGGACCAGATCGCCGGCACCCTGGCCGACGGCGTGCTGGTGATGAATGCCGACCCGTCGCTGGACGATCTGAAGGCAACCGAGCGGCGCGGCGCCACCGTGGTGCTGGGCATGTGGGAAAAGCCGCACCAGCCGCCGGGCCTGCCGTGCGTGGCGGTCGATTTTCACTTGGCCGGCGCGCTGGCCGCGCGCCATCTGATCGCGCTGGGCCACCGCAGCATCGGCGTGCTGGTCGGCGGTGCGAATGGCGTGCATGCCGAGCGCGAACGCGGTTTCAACGATGCGCTGGCTGAACTGGGCCATGCGGACGCGGTGGTGCGGACCATCCGCGTGCACGATTCGGTGGAGGGAGGCTTGCAGGCCGGTGCGGCCATGCTGGCGGCCATGCCATCGATCACGGCGGTGTTTGCCACCAATGACTTGCCGGCGCTGGGCCTGATGCATGCGGCGGCCGACCTGGGCATCAAGGTGCCGCAGCAGTTGTCGGTAATCGGCCTGACGGATATCCACGGTGCGCACCAGGCACGCCCCGCGTTGACGACGGTGGCGGTACCGACCGCCGAAGCGGCCAGCCTGGCCATCGCGCTGCTGCTGGAACTGATTGCCAGTCCGCAGGCGCAGGCGCCGATGCGCATCGCACCGCCGCCGCAGTTGGTGGTGCGCGCCTCGACGGCCCCGCCAAACCCGGTGGTCGGTAGGTCGGATTAGCGCTTCGCGCGTAATCCGACAACATTGTTGACGCCAGCGGTGGTGTCGGATTACGCGCTTGCGCGCTAATCCGACCTACGAGCTGACCACGGCCAGGCGCGGCTGCGCGCCGCCGAAGCGCTGTTCGATCGACGCGGCGATGCCGGCACCGTCCAGCCCCACGCCTTTGAGCAACTGCACCGGGTCGCCATGGTCGATGAACTGGTCGGGCAGGCCCAGCATCAGGATAGGCTTGACGATACCCTCGGCGGCCAGCGCTTCGGCCACGGCCGAGCCGGCGCCACCCATGATGGCGCCCTCTTCCACCGTCACCAGGTAGTCATGGTCAGCGGCCAACTGCTTGACCAGGGCCACGTCGAGCGGCTTGACGAAGCGCATGTTGGCCACCGTCGCGTCGAGCTGGGTACCGGCCGCCACGCTCGGCGCCACCATCGAGCCAAACGCCAGGATGGCGATCTTCTTGCCCTGGCGTTTGATTTCGCCCTTGCCGATCTCCAGGCTGGCCAGTTCCGGCACGATGGCCGCGCCGGCGCCGGCGCCGCGTGGATAGCGGATCGCCGCCGGCCCCGGGTAGTAATAGCCGGTGGTCAGCATTTGCCGGCATTCGTTTTCATCCGAGGCGGCCATGATGACCATGTTCGGGATGCAGCGCAGGAAAGCCATGTCATAGTTACCGGCGTGCGTGGCGCCATCGGCGCCGACCAGGCCGGCGCGGTCCAGCGCGAACGTCACGTCCAGGTTTTGCAGCGCCACGTCGTGGATCAGCTGGTCGTAGGCGCGCTGCAGGAAAGTGGAATAGATCGCCACCACCGGTTTGAGGCCTTCGCAGGCCAGGCCGGCGCCAAACGTCACCGCGTGCTGCTCGGCGATGCCGACGTCGAAATAGCGGTTCGGATACTGCTGTTCGAACTTGACCATGCCCGAGCCTTCGCGCATGGCCGGCGTGATGCCCACCAGGCGCTTGTCGTGCGCGGCCATGTCGCACAGCCAGTTGCCGAACACTTCCGTGTACGTCATCTTGCCCGGCGCGCTGGCCGGCTTGATGCCTTCCAGCGGATTGAACTTGCCGGTGCCGTGGTACAGGATGGGCTCGGCCTCGGCCAGCTTGTAGCCCTGGCCTTTTTTCGTGACCACGTGCAGGAACTGCGGGCCTTTCAGCTGCTTGATGTTCTGCAGGGTCGGGATCAGCGAATCGAGGTCGTGGCCATCGATGGGGCCGATGTAGTTGAAACCGAATTCCTCGAACATGGTGGCGGGCACCACCATGCCTTTCGCGTGTTCTTCAAAACGTTTTGCCAGTTCCAGCACCGGGCCCGGCAAGACGGATTTGCCGACGTTTTTCGCGGCCGCATAGAACTGGCCCGACATCAGGCGCGCCAGGTGGCGGTTCAGCGCGCCCACCGGCGGCGAGATCGACATGTCGTTGTCGTTCAGGATCACCAGCAGGTTGACGTCTTCCTGCACGCCCGCATTGTTCATCGCCTCGAAGGCCATGCCGGCCGTCATCGAGCCGTCGCCGATCACGGCGATCGCATGCAGCGGATCGCCCTTGATCTTGGCCGCCTGCGCCATGCCCAGCGCGGCCGAGATCGAGGTCGACGAATGGGCCGTGCCGAAGGTGTCGTATTCGCTTTCGTCGCGTTTCGGGAAACCCGAAATGCCGTCCTTCTGGCGCAGGGTATGCATGCGTCCGCGACGGCCGGTGAGGATCTTGTGGGTATAGGTCTGGTGGCCCACGTCCCACACGATGCGGTCGTGCGGCGTGTTGAATACGTAATGCAGGGCCACGGTCAGCTCGACCGTGCCCAGGTTGGACGACAGATGGCCGCCCGTTTTCGACACGGAGTCGAGCAAAAAGCTGCGCAGTTCCTGTGCCAGCGGCACCAGTTGCGAACGCGCCAGCTGGCGCACTTGCGCCGGTTCATTGATGGTTTCTAACAGTTTCATTTAAGCCTTCCGCTGCACGACCAGGTCCGCCAGCTCGCGCAGGCGGCGTGCCTTGTCCCCGAATGGCGCCAGCGCCGCATGGGCGTCGCACCGCAATTGTTCTGCCAGGGCCTTTGACGGCTCCAGGCCCAGTATCGATACATAGGTCGGCTTGTTGGCCGCCGCATCCTTGCCTGCCGTCTTGCCCAGGGTGGCCGAATCGGCCGTGGCGTCGAGCACATCGTCAACCACCTGGAACGCCAGCCCCACCGCCTTCGCATAGGCGTCGAGCGCCGTCATGTCGCCCGGTTCCAGATCCTTGCCGGCCAGCGCGCCGAGCACCACGGCCGCGCGCAGCAGCGCCCCCGTCTTCAACTGATGCATCTGTTCCAGCTGCTCCAGCGACAAGGCCAGGCCCACGCTGTCGAGGTCGATCGCCTGGCCGCCGCACATGCCGGACGAACCGGACGCCTGCGCCAGCAGCCGTATCATTGCCATCTGCCGCCCCGGCGCAATCGCCGCGCCTTCGGCCAGGATGGTGAACGCCTGCGACTGCAGCGCGTCGCCGACCAGCAAGGCGGTCGCTTCATCGTAGGCGACGTGTACGGTAGGCTTGCCACGGCGCAATTCATCGTCATCCATGCAGGGCATGTCGTCATGCACCAGCGAATACACATGTATCATTTCCAGCGCGCAAGCGGCGCGCGCCAGCGTCGCGGCATCGGCATCGAACAGCTCGCCGGCCGCCATCACCAGCAGCGGGCGCACGCGCTTGCCGCCACCGAGCAGCGCATAGCGCATGGCCGCGTGCAGCTTGTGCGGCACGGCGTCAGGCGCGGGCAGGAACTGGTCGAGCGCGCTTTCCACGCCGGCCTGGGTGGTCTGCATCCAGTCGCCGAAGGTCATGCCGGCCGTTATTACCGCGCTCATTGCAAGGCCTCGCCATCGGCAAACGGTTTCAGCATGTCGCCTTCGAGCACCTTGACTTGCGCCTCGACGCCGTCAAGCTGGCCGGCGCAGTACTTGACCAGTTCGGAGCCGCGCTGATATGCCGCGACCGACGCTTCCAGCGGCAACTGGCCCGCTTCCATTTGGGTGACCAGCTGAGCAAGCTCGGCCATGGCCTCTTCAAACGAGGCCGGCACAGCTGCAGTAACAGCGGCAGCGGCAGTTATTTTCTTGGACATAAACTCAGATCTTTTCGTGGCACGGGGGGCTTGCCGGGGGATGCCGGGAATACCCGGCCAGCATAGTAGCGTTATTTTAGAACAAACCACTGTCTTAAGTGAAAACTAAAGCGCGCGCGGCGTGCTCAAAGCAAGACAGATGGCCCGTTTGGCGGTGGATTTTGACGAAACCGCCCCCATCTGCGCGAAAACCTGTGGCAAAGCAGCGTTTTCTTGACGAGCGGGCCGAATACTCCCGTTTTTGTCAGGGCTTTTGGCATGGATGGGGCCGATTCACGCTATAATCGCCGGTTCTGTCCGAAATACCGTTTCAACCAATTTGAATTCAGGTCTTTGCGGATTCTTTCTCTCTGTAGCGCTGGCCCAGGGGATGACCCGGGAAGCTGCTGACCGTTGTACATATTATGGGGGGTTGGGATGTCCGATCTGGCTACTCACGCCAAGCTGGCGCGTTCAAACGCGCAACTTCCGGTCCACGTCTATTTTGACGAAACGCTGTTGCAGCGTGAAATGCAGCAATTGTTCCATGCCGGCCCGCGCTATATCGGGCACGAGCTGATGGTGCCCGAAACGGGCGACTTTGCCACCCTGGCGTCCGAAAACGAAGGACGCATGCTGGTGCGCAACGCCAATGGCATCGAAGTGCTGTCCAACGTGTGCCGTCACCGGCAGGCGCTGATGTTCAATGGCCGTGGCAATGCGAACAATATTGTCTGCCCGCTGCACCGCTGGACCTACGACCTCAAGGGTGAATTGATCGGTGCGCCGCACTTCCCCGAGACGCCGTGCCTGAACCTGTCGAAAACGCCGCTGCAAAGCTGGAACGGCCTGCTGTTCGAGCAGAACGGCTACAACGTGATGGAAAAGTTGAAAGACTTGTCCGTCTCGAAAGATCTCGATTTTTCCGGCTACATGTTCGACCACGTGGAAATCCACGAATGCGACTACAACTGGAAGACCTTCATCGAAGTCTACCTCGAGGATTATCACGTCGAACCGTTCCATCCGGGCCTGGGCAGCTTTGTCAGCTGTGACGACCTGCGCTGGGAATTCGGCAAAGATTACAGCGTGCAGACGGTGGGCGTGCACCGCGGCCTTCAGCATTCGGGCTCGGCCGCCTACAAGAAATGGCAGGAGCAGGTGCTGCAGTTCCGTGGCGGCGAACCGCCGCCGTATGGCGCCATCTGGCTGACCCTGTATCCGAACATTATGGTCGAGTGGTATCCGCATGTGCTGATCGTGTCGACCCTGTGGCCCGATGGTCCGCAAAAGACGCGCAACGTGGTCGAGTTCTATTACCCGGAAGAAATCGTGCTGTTCGAGCGCGAGTTCATCGAAGCCGAACGCGCCGCCTACATGGAAACCTGCGTCGAGGACGATGAAATCGCCCTGCGCATGGATGCCGGGCGCAAGGTGCTGATGGCGCGCGGCGTCAGCGAAGTCGGCCCCTACCAGTCGCCGATGGAAGACGGCATGCAGCACTTCCACGAATGGTATCGCGACAATATCGAACTGTAGTTTCCAGGGCCGCCGCGTGCGGCCTTTTTTTATCCTCACGTTTTCCAGGAATCAGATGCAATCACTTTGGATGCTGTTTGCCAGCTTTATGTTCGCCATCATGGGCGTGTGCGTGAAGATCGCCTCGGACATGTACTCGACGTCCGAGATCGTCATGTATCGCGGCATCATCGGCATCACCGTGATGACCTGCACCATCCTGTATCAAGGCGGCAGCTTCAAGACCGGCATGTGGGGACAGCATCTGTGGCGCGGCGTGGTCGGCGTGGTCGCCCTGTGGCTGTGGTTTTACGCGATCGCCATTTTGCCGCTGGCCACCGCCATGACGCTGAACTACATGGCGCCGATCTGGATCGCCGTGATCCTGCTGGCCGGCGGCTGGTGGAAAGCCTCCCAGCAGGTCGAGTGGCCGCTGGTGGCGGCAATCGCCATGAGCTTTGTCGGCGTCACCCTGCTGCTGCAACCGGTATTTGAAACCGACCAGGCGGCTGGCGCCATCACGGCATTGATCTCCGGCATGCTGTCGGCGCTGGCATATTTGCAGGTAAGGAAACTTGGCCTGCTGGGCGAACCCGAATACCGGGTGGTGTTTTACTTTTCCATCGTCAATTTCGTCGCCGGCGTGATCGGCCATGTGGCCAGCGCAGGCGGCGGCCCCGTGGTCTGGCATGCACATACCAGCGCCTATGGCGTGGGCCTGCTGGCCGCCATCGGCCTGTGCGCGACCATGGCGCAGATGGCGATGACGCGCGCCTACCGCCTGGGCAAGACGCTGGTGGTGGCCAACCTGCAATATACGGGCATCGTGTTTTCCAGCTTCTGGGGCGTGGTGATCTTCGGCGACCTGTTCGACTGGCACGGCTGGGCCGGCATCGGCATCATTCTCGCTTCCGGCATTGCCGCCACCTATTACAATACCCGCAACACCGCCCGTGGCGCCGCGATTGCGCGCACGGATCCGATTGCCAGCGAAGTGTGAAGGAGCAATGCTTGAACTACACCACCTTGATCAGTGCCAGCGAACTGGCCAGCCACCTGAACGACAGCAACTGGGCCATTTTTGACTGCCGCCACGACCTGCTGCAACCCACGGCCGGCAGCGACGCATTTGCGGCCGGGCATATTCAAAATGCGCAGTTCGCCAATATCGACACCGACCTGTCCGGCGCGAAAGCCCCGGCCGGCACGACCTTCACGGGCCGCCATCCGCTGCCCGACCGCAACACCTTGATCGCCACCCTGCGCGGCTGGGGTATCGATGACGACACGCAAGTGGTGGCCTACGATGGCCAGGGCGGCATGTTCGCCGCGCGGCTGTGGTGGCTGCTGCGCTGGATCGGCCACGCCAACGTGGCCGTGCTCGACGGCGGCCTGGCCGCCTGGCAGGCGCAGGGCTTGCCGGTGGTGACGCCCGTGGCGCCGCGCCCGGCGGGCAATATCACGGAACAAGCCAGCCTGGCGCGCACCGTCAGCGTGCAGGATGTCGTGGCGAATCTGGCCACGCAGGAGCTGCAGGTGCTCGACGCGCGCGCGCCCGACCGTTTCCGTGGCGAAAACGAAACCATCGATCCCGTAGGCGGCCATATCCCGGGCGCGAAAAGCCGCTTCTTCAAGGACAACCTGCAGCCCGACGGCCGCTTCAAGCCGGCCCGGGAACTGGAACAGGAATTCGCCGGCCTGATCGGCAAACCCGAATCCGCCATCATGCAATGCGGCTCGGGCGTGACCGCCTGCCACAACCTGCTGGCGCTGGAAGTGGCGGGTTTGCCAGGCGCCGCTCTGTATCCGGGTTCGTGGAGCGAATGGTGCGCCGATCCGGCGCGGCCGGTGGCGACCGGTAATCCATAACCTCCGGCATCAGCCAATCACAGGTTGATGCCCAGCGCGCGGCTCAAGGCGTCCAGTTCCAGCCGCCATGCCTGCTGGCTGGCCGGTTTCTGGTGCCGCAGCTTGCGCGCCAGGTCGCCCGCCAGCAATTGCTCCAGTTCGCACAGACGCTCCAGCTGCCGCTCGCTGTCGGCCGGCGCCGCCAGCGTTATCGCCGGCGGCGGTATCGATGCCGACTGTCCCTGCCCTGCGTTCAGGCGCGCATACGCGCTGGTCGCGTCAGGCCATTCCTCCAGGCGCCCGTCGGCCACCACCCAGTAGCGGTTGCAGGCCGCTTCGATCAGGTCGCGGTCGTGCGACACCAGCAGGCAGCCGCCCTCGTAACCTTGCAAAGCCTGCGCCAGTTCGCGCTTGCCCTGCAGGTCCAGGTGATTGCTCGGTTCGTCGAGCAGCAGCAGATGATAATGGGCCAGCGACAGTGCCAGGAACAGCAGGCGCGCCCGTTCGCCACCGCTGAGGGTGGCCACCGCCTGCCCGTGGCGCGCATAGGCAAAGCCGGCGCCGATCAGCGCCTGCCGGCGCGCCACCTGGCTGCGCGCGGCCTCGTTCGCCAAGGTGAACGGATACAGCGCATCGGACAGATCGGCATCGTCCGCCAACTGTTTGAGTGACTGGTCGTAATAGCCGATATGGGCAGCGCGGTGCCAGCGCAGGCCGGGCCGTTCGTGCTGGCCCTGTATTGCCTGCCAGCACAGCCGCAGCAGGGACGACTTGCCGCTGCCATTGGCACCCAGCAAGGCAATGCGGTCGCCCGGCTTGAGCCACAGTTGGTCGATGCGGAACAGGCACGCCGCATCGGCAGCGGCGCGCACCTCGAGTCCATCGAAAGCCAGCAACTGGTCGGCCGCCAGCGCCTTGCCGTGCAGGCTCAAACGCCACGGCGCGCCGTCGCTGACGAAGGCCTGTTCCTCCTTCAGTTTGTCGATGCGCCGCTGCATGTTCTTGGCCTTGCGGGCCATGCCTTCATTGTCATACATGCGGCCCCACAGGGCCAGGCGGGTGCTGCTGACGGCCAGGCGGTCGATTTCCTTTTGCTCGGAAGCATGGCGGGCTGCCGCTGCCGCATCGGCCTCGGCCAACGCCAGCAACGCGGGGCCGCAGGGCAAGTCGACATCGTGGATGCGGCCATCGCGCATGATCCAGCTGCGCGTGGCCACGTTATCGAGCAGGCGCTGGTCGTGCGAGACGAGGATGAAGGCGCCGCGCCAGGCTAGCAGGAATTGCTCCAGCCACAGCAGCGACGGCAGGTCCAGGTGGTTGCTCGGCTCATCGAGCAGCAACACGTTCGGCTCCTGCAGCAGCGCCCTGCCCAGCAGCAGGCGCGTGTGCTGGCCACCGGACAGCGAGCGCACCGGCACCTGCGCCGTGCCGGCGTCAAAACCCAGTTCGGCCAGCAGGCTGTCGACGCGCCAATGCAGTTCGGGCTGGTCCAGCACCGGTGCCAGCAGGGCCTCATGCAGGCTCAGTTCGGCCAATGCAGGTGGCAGATGCTGCTCGACATGCTGCAGCCGGCAGGCGCGCGCCTGGGTGATGGTGCCGGCCGTCGCTTCACGCGTGCCGGCGAGCAGTCCCAGCAGGGTCGATTTGCCGCAGCCGTTATGGCCGATCAGGCCGATGCGGTCGCCCTGGCGCAAAGTAAAGGCGAGTTCGTGGAACAGGAAACCGTCATGGGTATCGAGCTGTAATGCTTGTGCAGAAATAAGGGTAGTCATGGCTCTTGTCTTTGTTCGGGATGCAAGCATCCGCGTTAACAGGAGCGCCAACGACAACCTTGAGTCGAGCAAGACTCTATGGAGAGGGGGACTCTGACCCGGTTATCGCGACGCGATAGAACGAGGGCAAGAGCTGGCAAATGCGCTTAAAGAGCGCGCGCGCCACAAGGCGAGCAACAAGTTTTCTTCCATTATATTTTCCTCCTTTCTTTTCAAGTGAACAAGAAAGGCCATGCTACACCGTTATGTGCCGGGTTTCAACCGTGCCGGTGGCGCGTCAAAAACAGCACGATGCAGACACCGAGCGCGATCAGCAGCACTTGCGGGATGGTTTCGCGCAAGGTGGAGCGGCGCTGCATCTGCGGCATCAGGTCCGACAGCGCAATATAGATGAAGCCGGACGAGGCAAACACCAGCACGTAGGGAATCAGGTTGCTGGCGCGGTCCAGCGTGAAGTAGCCCAGCAGGCCGCCGGCCACCGCCATCAGGCTGCACAGCAGGTTGAAAATGTAGGCGCGCAGGCGCGAGAAACCGGCATTGAGCAGCACGATGAAGTCGCCGATTTCCTGCGGGATTTCATGCGCGATGATCGCCAGGCCGGTGACCAGGCCCAGCTTCGGGTCGGCCAGGAAGGCGGCGGCGATCAGGATGCCGTCGGTGAAATTGTGCATGCCGTCGCCGACCAAAATCATCCAGCCGGCCTTGCCCGCCTCGTGCTTGTCATGGCCGTGCGCATGGTGGTGGCCGTCGCCTTCGTGATGGTGCGAATGGCGCAGGATGGCGAATTTTTCCAGCATGAAAAATGCCAGCAAGCCGGCCAGCAAGGTCGCGAACAGGCTGCGCGGATCGGCCTGCGACTCGAACGCTTCGGGCAAGGCGTGCAGCAGCGAGGTCGACAGCATGATGCCGACCGACAGGCTGACCATGCGCTCGACCACCTTGGACAGGAACGCAAACGAGAAGATCGCCGCTGCGGTAATGCTGAACAGGCCCGCGATCGTGGTCGCGAGCAAAATGGATATAAGGACGGGATCGATGATTTCTTACCTCAAAAGGGGCGCCAGAATACTGGCGTCCGCTGTGCTGGAGCCTGCTCAGTACGGTATTGCGTATTGTTGATTGCTGCGACCTTGGCGGCGGCGTGGCGCGAGTAAGATGCAATTGTACTGCATTGGCGGAAGAACCGGGCATTTACGGCCCGGTTCGGCTTATCCAGTCAATGAGGAAAGATGCCGCTGAGATGCTGCTTACACCACGCCATTGGCCTTGAACCAGGCCAGGCAGCGGGCATAGCCGTCCTTGGCGTCGGCCGCCACATAGCTGGGGCGGTAGTCGGCGTTGAAGGCGTGGCCCGAGTCCGGATAGACGACGAATTCGGATTTGCTGCTCCCTTTGGCCAGCGCCGCTTTCATGGTGGCGATCGATTCCTGGCTGATGCCGGTATCCTTGGCGCCATACAGGCCCAGGACCGGTGCCTTGAGCGCCGGTGCGATATCGACCGGGTGCTGCGGCGTGATCGCGGTCGACTCGCCCACCAGGCGGCCATACCAGGCCACGCCCGCTTTCACGGCCGGATTGTGCGCCGCATACAGCCAGGTGATGCGGCCGCCCCAGCAAAAACCGGTAATGCCCAGGCGCGCGGTGTCGCCGCCATTCTGCCTGGCCCAGGCGACGATGGCGTCCAGGTCGCTCATTACCTGCGCATCAGGGGTCTTGCCGACGATGTTCTTCATCAGTTCGGGCATGCTGGGCGCCTTGGTGGCGTCGCCCTGGCGCACGAACAGGTCGGGCGCCAGCGCCAGGTAACCCTGCTTGGCAAAGCGGCGCGCCATGTCGGCGATATGCTCGTGCACGCCAAAGATCTCGGAAATCACCAGGATCACCGGCAAGCCCGTCTTGCCTTCGGGCTGGGATGCATAGACGGGCACGTCCTGGCCGTCGATCTTGACCATGATGGTGCCCGAGATCAGGCCCGCGCCATCGGTCTTGATCACGTTTTGCGCCACCACCGGCAGCGCGGCCACGGCAAAACCCGTGCCCAGCGCCACTTTCAGGAAACCACGGCGGCCATCGGCCCCGGACAGGCTGCTCTGGCCCAACAGACTTTCCACATCGCTAATCATGTCTTTCATGCGTTTCTCCTGAAAGTGTTGCGTTTAAAAACATTAATGCGCCTGGTCCCAATTCTTGCCGACGCCAACTTCCGCCGTCAACGGCACCTTGAGTTCGGCCACGCCGGCCATCAGCTCGGGCAGCTTGCGCTTGACCAGTTCCAGCTCGGCGTCCGGCACTTCCAGCACCAGCTCATCGTGCACCTGCATGATCATTTTCGTTTGCAGGCCGTCCTGCTCCAGCCAGTTTTGCACGGCGATCATGGCCAGCTTGATCAGGTCGGCCGCCGTGCCCTGCATCGGCGCATTGATCGCGGCCCGTTCGGCGCCCTGGCGGCGCGGGCCGTTCGGCGAATTGATTTCCGGCAGCCACAGGCGGCGGCCAAACACGGTTTCCACATAGCCACGCGCCTTGGCTTGCTGGCGCGTGTCTTCCATATACTGTTTCACGCCTGAAAAACGCGCGAAATAGCGGTCGATATAGCTTTGCGCGGCCGTGCGGTCGACGCCCAGATTACCGGCCAGGCCAAACGCGCTCATGCCGTAGATCAAGCCAAAGTTGATGACTTTCGCGTAGCGGCGCTGCTCGCTTTGCACCTCGTCGGCCGGCACGCCGAAGATCTCGGCCGCGGTGGCGCGGTGAATGTCGATGCCGTCGGCAAACGCGCGCAGCATCGCCTCGTCGCCCGAAATATGCGCCATGATGCGCAGTTCGATCTGGGAATAGTCGGCCGAGACGATGCTGCTGCCCGGCGGCGCAATAAAGGCTTCGCGGATGCGGCGCCCTTCAGCGCTGCGGATCGGAATATTCTGCAAGTTCGGGTCGTTCGACGCCAGGCGCCCGGTGACGGCGACGGCCTGCGCATAATTGGTATGCACGCGGCCGGTGCTGGCGTTGATCATCTTCGGCAATTTGTCGGTATAGGTCGACTTCAGCTTGGCCATGCCGCGGTATTCGAGCAGCACTTTCGGCAACGGATAATCCTCGGCCAGCTTTTGCAGCACTTCCTCATCGGTGGACGGCGCGCCGGTCGGGGTCTTCTTGACCACAGGCAGTTTCAGTTTTTCAAAAAAAATCTCGCCGATCT
Source organism: Janthinobacterium sp. PSPC3-1 (assembly GCF_049896105.1). NCBI lineage: Bacteria > Pseudomonadati > Pseudomonadota > Betaproteobacteria > Burkholderiales > Oxalobacteraceae > Janthinobacterium > Janthinobacterium sp. PSPC3-1. Next base: position 142,114 of record NZ_JAFCTQ010000008.1, read on the forward strand.
GCTTCGGCGACCCGAGGTTGAACGGCTGCTCGGCCAGTTCATACGCTTTCTTTTCCAGTTCCAGGATTTTCACGGCCAGCTCGGCCGACTGCAAATTCAATAGCGCGTCGTCGATCAGCACGCCGTTGCGCTCGATCTTCTGCAGCACCTGCGCCGTCGGCAGCTCGATCTTTTCGTAGATAAAGGTCAGCTTTTCGTCATTGGCGACATTGCCCCACATGGCGTTATGCAGGCGCAAGGTGACATCGGCATCCTCGGCCGCATAGCGGGCCGCCTGTCCCACTTCCACCTGGTTGAAGGTGATCTGCTTGGCGCCCTTGCCGCACACGTCCTCGAACGGGATGGTGGTGTAGTTCAGGTGGCGCAAGGCCAGGCCGTCCATGTCGTGTTTCTTGTGCGATTCAAACACATACGATTCGAGCAGGGTGTCGTGCACGATGCCGCGCAATGTCACGCCGTGGTTGGCGAAGATATGGCTGTCGTATTTCAGGTTCTGGCCCAGCTTGGGCTTGTTCGCGTCCTCCAGCCAAGGCCGCAGCTTGCTCAGGACATGTTCACGCGACAGCTGGTCCGGTGCGCCCGCATAATCGTGCGCCAAAGGAATATAGCAGGCCGCGTGTTCGGCCACGGACAATGAAATGCCGACCATCTGCGCCGTCATCGGTTCCAGCGAGGTGGTTTCCGTATCGACCGCCGTCAAGGGCGCCGCATCGATCAGCGCGATCCATTTGTCGAGCTGTTCGTCGGTCAGCACGGTTTCATATACGGCCTCGGGCGTCGGAGCGGTGTCGGCAAACATATCGCCGGTGGTGTTCGGAGCAGCATTCGCGGCAGGCGGCGCACCGACTGGCGACATCGGCGGCGGCGCGCCACCGAGTTCGCGCAGCAGGGCCTTGAAGCCGTAGCGGTTGAAGAAGGCCAGCAGCGCGTCGCGGTCTTCTTGTTTCGCCGCCAGGGAGTCGGCGATCGTCGTCATGTGTGCCGACAGATCGCAGTCGGTCTTGACCGTGATCAGGGCGCGCGCCTGCGGCAGCCACGGCAGCGCCGTACGCAGGTTTTCGCCGACGGCGCCGCCGACATTGGCCGCGTTTTCCATCACGCCGTCCAGGCTGTCGTACAGGGTCAGCCATTTGACGGCCGTCTTCGGACCGCATTTCGACACGCCCGGCACATTGTCGACCGTATCGCCGATCAGCGACAGGTAGTCGATGATGCGGTTCGGCGGCACGCCGAACTTGGCCAGCACGGCCGCTTCGTCGAGCTTTTCATTGCTCATGGTATTGATCAGGGTCACCTGGCTGTTGACCAGCTGGGCCAGGTCCTTGTCGCCGGTGGACACCACCACGTTCATGCCGGCGCCAGCGGCCTGCACGGCCAGGGTGCCGATCACGTCATCGGCTTCCACGCCGTCGACCATCAGGATGGGCCAGCCCATGGCTTTGACGGCTTCATGGATAGGCTCGATCTGCAGGCGCAAATCTTCCGGCATGGAGGCGCGCGTGGCCTTGTATTCCGGATACATATCGTCGCGGAAAGTCTTGCCCTTGGCATCGAACACGCAGGCGATATACGCGGCCGGGTAGTCGGCGCGCAGGCGGCGCAGCATGTTGACCATGCCGTGCATGGCGCCGGTAGGGTAGCCGTCCGGGCTGCGCAGGTCGGGCAGCGCGTGGAAGGCGCGATAAAGGTAACTGGAACCGTCGACTAACAGCAGGGTGTTTTGCATAATGCCAATAAATAAAGGTGAGCCGCGCCTGCCAGAGGGAAACATGGGGCGGGCGGGTGGAATATCGTTCAATTATCGCAGAGTTTGTGAGCGCGCCACCTGGCGCGCGCAGCGCTGTTTTCTGCTGCGTGGCCGGGCGTGCCGGCGCACCCCACTATTTCTCTGCATTTAAAACAGCTTGCTTGGCAGTTTGTTACAATGCCCCATAGATAACAACGGCTTATTGACAGTCTGTACACTGCGGCGTCACGCCGCGGTCACACTTGGAAGCGACCCCATCATGATGCGTACCTCCACCTTCTGGCGACTCCTGGCACTGCCCCTGCTGGCCGTGTCGGCGATCGCCGGCGCCCAGACGCCACCGAAACCCAGCGATGCGCCACCGCAGCTGGAAAAAATCGAAGAAATGGGCGAAGCGCCCATTACCGTCACGCCAGCGGCACCTGCCCAGCAGATCACCGAAAAGCGCGAGAATGGCGTGACGTCGGAAGTGAAAGTGACGTCGGGCGGCAGCACCTATTACATGAAGCCGTCGGCCGGCGGCGACCAGGCCCATGGCAGCGCCCTGCGCGGCCCGCAATGGAAGGTGATGGAATTTGACCTGGGCAAGAAAAAACAGAAACAGCGTGACGAGGAAGCGGCCGACGACGTGCCTGCGCCACCGCCGCCAGCCAAGTAAGCATCCACTCTTGCCCTGCCCTGCCCCGGCCGTCTGCGGGGCAGCAGGCTTTTTTTGACCTTTTTGATCTCTCTTCTTTCCCATGGCAGTTTTTACCGCGCTACACCTGGACGATATCGGCCAATGGATTACGCAATTCCCACTCGGCAAGCCTCTGGCGCTCAAGGGCATCGCTTCCGGCATTGAAAACAGCAATTTTTTCCTCAGCACCGAGCGCGGCGAGCATGTGCTGACGATCTTTGAAAACCTGAGCTTCGAGCAATTGCCGTTCTATCTGCAGCTGATGCGCCACCTGGCCGAACGCGGCGTGCTGGTGCCGGCGCCGATCCCGAACGCCGACGGCGAACTGGTCTGCAGCCTGCAAGGCAAGCCGGCCGCCATCGTCAGCAAGCTCGACGGCAGCTCACAGATGGATCCCCAGCCCGTGCATTGCGCGGCTGTCGGCGCCATGCTGGCGAAAATGCATCTGGCGGCGCAGGATTTTCCGCTGCAACAACCGAACTTGCGCGGCCTGGACTGGTGGAACGCCACCACGCCGCTGGTCTTGCCCCACTTGGACGAAGGCAACGCGCATCTGCTGCGCGCCGAAATTCATTTCCAGGACGCGTTTGCCGCCTGCGCCACCTACAAAGCCTTGCCGCGCGGCCCCGTGCATGCCGACCTGTTCCGCAACAACGTGATGTTCGACGGCGAACGGCTGACGGGCTTTTTCGATTTTTACTTCGCCGGCTGCGATACCTGGCTGTTCGACGTGGCCGTCACCGTCAACGACTGGTGCATTGATTTGTCCACCGGCAAGCTCGACGTCGAGCGCGTGCGCGCCCTGCTCGACGCCTACCAGGCCGTGCGCCCGTTCACGGCGGAAGAACACACGGCCTGGCAGCCGCTGCTGCGCGCCGCCGCGCTGCGTTTCTGGCTGTCGCGCCTGTACGATTACTACCAGCCGCGCGCCGCCGAAATGCTGACGCCCCATGATCCCGCGCATTTTGAACGCATCTTGCGCGAACGTATCGCTACACCTGCACCGGAACTGTTTTAAGAACATGGAAAAATTACCTGCAAGCACAGGCTGGCACTGGGTGAAACAAGGCTTCGGCCTGTTTCGCAAGCAACCTGGCGGCATGTCGATGCTGTTTCTCGGCTATATGGTGTGCATGCTGCTCGTCAGCGTCATTCCCCTGCTGGGCCAATTTCTGCCCGTGATCCTGGTGCCGATCTTTTCCGTCGCCTTTGCCCAGGGCTGTCTGAATATCGACCAGGGCAAGCGCGTCTTGCCCAGCTTGCTGCTGTCGGGCTTTCGCAAGCCGGCCCTGCCGGTGCTGTTCGGCCTGGGCGTGCTGTACCTCATCATGGTCATCGTGGCCATCGGCGCCTCGTCGCTGGTCGACGGCGGTACCCTGTGGCAACTGGTGACAGGCCAGCTCAATCCGCAAACCTCGCCCGAGGTGATCCGCGAATCGAATATCGGCTCGGCCATCCTGTTGACCATGGCCATGTCGATTCCCGCCCTGATGGCCTTCTTCTTTGCCGCGCCGCTGATCTACTGGCAGCACGTCAGCCTGGGCAAGGCGCTGTTCTTCAGCTTTTTTGCCGTCTGGCGCTCGCTGTCGGCCTTTATCGTGCTGGCCTCGACCTGGTTCGCCATCAGCATCGTCACCAGCCAGTTGCTGTTCATGATCGTCGGCCGCACGCAGATGGCCATCCAGCTGATGATGCCGCTGTCGATGATCCTGACGGTGATCATGCATTGCTCGTTCTATGCGGCGTACCGGCAGATTTTTGGGGTGCCGGCAGATAGTGGCAAGACGGTGTCGCTGGACAAAACACAATAAAATCGCAGCAAACAAAAAAAGGGGCGGTCCATATGGAGCGCCCCTTTTTTTATTGGTGCAACCTTACCGTCCCAGCCGCTCCAGCTTGGCAATGCCCAGGTCCAGCACTTTCATGCCATGCTGGCCGAAGTTGATCTGGGCGCGCGCGTTGCCACCGCCGCCCTCGATATTGACGATCACGCCTTCGCCGAACTTGGCGTGGGCCACCGATTCGCCGATGCGCCAGCCGCCACCCGGTGACTTTTGCGCGATCTTCTGCGCGATCGCATTATCGGACCCCAGGCTGCCCACCGTGCGCGGCGCTTCGTCCCAGGCCGACTTGCGGTTGCCGAACCAGTTGGCCTGCACTTTCGGCGACAGCCATTTCAGGGCTTCCTCCGGCAATTCGTCGAAGAAGCGCGACTTCATGTTGTAGCGGGTCTGGCCGTGCAACATGCGCGTCTGCGAAAAGCTCATGTATAAACGCTTGCGCGCGCGCGTGATCGCCACGTACATCAAACGCCGCTCTTCCTCCACGCCGTTGTCTTCCTTGGAACTGCTTTCGTGCGGGAACAGGCCCTCTTCCAGGCCGGTAATAAAGACGTTGTCGAATTCCAGGCCCTTGGCCGAGTGCACCGTCATCATCTGCAGCGCATCCTGACCCGCCTGCGCCTGGTTATCCCCGGCTTCCAGCGAGGCGTGCGACAAAAAGGCCGACAGCGGCGACATCACGGCCGGCAGCGGCGCGTCGGCATCGAGAATTTCGATGCCATCCTGGTTGACGACCGGCGCGCCCGATTGCGCCTGGGCAGACGGCCCCAGGTGCGCCGGCGCGGCCTGGCCAAACCCTTCTTCGGAAACGAACTGGGTGGCCGCGCTGACCATCTGCTCCAAGTTCTCGATACGGTCGGCGCCTTCCTTTTCATTCTGATAGTGCTGCAGCAAGGTACTCGCTTCGAGCACCACGCGCACCATTTCCGGCAGTGACAATTGCTGGGTTTCGAAGCGCACGCCCTCGATCAGCTTGACGAAGCCGGCCAGGGTACTGCCCGCCTTGCCCGCCACATACGGCACGGACGCATACAGCGAAATGCCGTACTGCTCGGAGGCGGCCTGCAGCTGCTCGATCGAGCGCATGCCGATGCCGCGCGTGGGGAAGTTCACCACGCGCAAGAAGGCCGAATCGTTGTGCGGATTGTCCATCAGCTGCAAGTAGGCGATCGCATGCTTGACCTCGGCGCGCTGGAAGTAGCGCTGGCCGCCGTACACGTGATACGGAATCGCGGCCGAAAACAGCGCGTGTTCGATCACGCGCGACTGCGCGTTCGAGCGGTACAGGATCGCAATTTCGCTGCGCGAGGCGCCTTCGGCGATCAGGCTTTTCGCTTCCTCGATGATCCACTGCGCTTCCTGCAGGTCCGAGCTGGCCTCGTACACGCGCACCTGCTCGCCATGGCCCGCGTCGGTGCGCAGATTCTTGCCCAGGCGCTTGCTGTTGTTGGCGATCAGCACGTTGGCGCTGTCGAGGATATGGCCGTGCGAGCGGTAATTCTGCTCCAGCTTGATCAGGTTTTTCACCTGGAACTCATGCTCGAAGGCGCTCATGTTGCCGACGTTGGCGCCGCGGAAAGCATAGATGCTCTGGTCATCGTCGCCGACGGCAAACAGGGCGCCGCCATCGCGGCTGCCATGGCCGGCCAGCAATTTGAGCCAGTTGTATTGCAGATTATTCGTATCCTGGAACTCGTCGACCAGGATATGGCGGAAGCGCGCCTGGTAATGCTCGCGCAGCGGCTGGTTGCGGCTCAAGAGTTCATACGTGCGCAGCAGCAGTTCGGCAAAATCGACCACCCCTTCGCGCTGGCACTGGTCGTCGTACAGCTGGTACAGCTCGACCATCTTGCGCTCGTGCGCGTCGTACGCTTCCACGTCGGTGGCGCGCAGGCCCTGGTCCTTGGCGTTGTTGATGAAATACATCACCGTCTTCGGCGGGAATTTTTCATCATCGATATTGTTTGCCTTGAGCAAGCGCTTGATCACCGACAGCTGATCCTGCGAGTCGAGGATCTGGAAGGTCTGCGGCAAGGCGGCATCGCGGTAATGCGTGCGCAGCAGCCGGTTGCACAGACCGTGAAAGGTGCCGATCCACATGCCGCGCGTATTGATCGGCAGCATCGCGGACAGGCGCGTCAGCATTTCCTTGGCAGCCTTGTTGGTAAACGTGACGGCCAGGATGCCGGGCGGCGACACCTGCTGGGTCTGGATCAGCCAGGCGATGCGGGTGGTCAGCACGCGGGTCTTGCCCGAGCCGGCGCCCGCCAGGATCAGGGCATGCTGGGCTGGCAAAGTGACGGCGGCCAGTTGTTCGGGATTGAGGTTGTGAAGAAGATTTTGCATCCCCCGATTATACCGGCATGCCGCATTTCACTGTGGATTTGTCCAGTTACTGTGTGATGCGGTGATTTGTCAACCGGCCCGTACCGGCTTCGCTTTTCCGGTACGCAAGGCTTCCTCGATCACGCCCCGCGTGGCGCGTTCGGCTTCCTTGCTGGCACGTCCCTGGCGCTCGCCCAGTTCGCCCATTCGCTTGCCCAGGCTGTCCATCGGCTTGCCGGCCTGGTCCATCTGGCGCCCTTTCGCTTCCAGCGCGGCGTCATGGGCGCGATCCTGGCGGTGGGCCATGCGTTCATGCACGGCTTCGATCTCGTCCTGGAGTACTTCCACCGCATCCTGGGCCTGTTCGACATGGTTTTCTGCCACATCGCGCTGGGCCTCGGATTTTGCCTGCCGCTGCTGCTGATGCGCCGCCGCCAGCTTGCGCTGCGCCTCGCCCAGCTGGGCCGACAGCTTTTTCAGGTCCGCCGCATCCGCCCGGGACACCTGGCCCGCCTGGCGGCCCTGCTCGCCCATTTCACGGCCCAGCTTGCCCATCTGCCTGCCGTGCTCGCCCATCTGCTGGCCCAGCACCGACATTTCCTGGCCCAGCGCCTGCACCGGTTTCCAGGCCGTATCGGCGCGCGCCAGCAAATCCCGGTCCTCGATCACATACGATTTGCCATGGTCGCGGAACCACAGGAAGGGGCCATTGCTGGTGCGCTTCAGGCGGTCCAGCTCGTCGTTATCGGAGCCACTGCCATAGGTGGAGATGGCGCCATTCTTGCCTTGTACCAGCGTAAAAGGTTCACCGGAAGCGGCCATGGCGCCGAAGGAGAGGATGGCGCCGGCAAAGGCCAGGCACAGACGGGATGGGATCAGCATGGTATTCCTCGCTACGGTCGACGTTGGGAGCCTGACTGTAGCGAGATTGCGGTCGCACGGCGCGCGCCATGCGATAAACAGCAGAAAACGGGGAACAGACGGCGCAGCGGGTGCGCCGGCTGGATTCCTTAGTACAGCACCACCGACCTGATCGACTCGCCGCTCTTCATCAGATCGAAACCTTCGTTGATGCGTTCGAGCGGCAGCCGGTGCGTGATCAGATCGTCGATATTGATCTTGCCTTCCATATACCAGTCGACGATCTTCGGCACGTCGGTGCGACCACGCGCGCCGCCAAAGGCCGAACCGCGCCATTCGCGGCCCGTCACCAGCTGGAACGGACGGGTGGAAATTTCCTGTCCCGCCGCCGCCACGCCGATAATGAACGATTTGCCCCAGCCCTTGTGCGTGCACTCGAGTGCCTGGCGCATCAGCGTGGTGTTGCCGACGCATTCAAAACTGTAATCGGCGCCGCCGTCGGTCAGCTGGACGATGGCGTCGACCACGTTGTCCACTTCGTTCGGGTTGATGAAGTGCGTCATGCCGAACTTGCGTGCGATCGCCTGGCGCGCCGGGTTGATGTCGATGCCGATGATCTTGTCGGCGCCCACCATTTTCGCGGCCTGGATCACGTTCAGGCCGATGCCGCCCAGGCCGAACACGGCCACGTTGGCGCCCGCTTCGACCTTGGCCGAGAACAGCACCGCGCCCACGCCGGTGGTCACGCCGCAGCCGATATAGCAGACCTTGTCGAACGGCGCGTCTTCGCGGATCTTGGCCAGGGCGATTTCCGGCACCACGATGTAGTTGGAAAAGGTCGAGGTGCCCATGTAGTGGAACAGCGGTTTGCCGTCCAGCGAGAAACGACTGGTGGCGTCCGGCATCAGGCCACGGCCCTGGGTGCTGCGGATTTTCTGGCACAGATTGGTCTTCTGCGACAGGCAGAACTTGCACTCGCGGCATTCCGGCGTGTACAGCGGAATCACGTGGTCGTCTTTTTTCAGCGTTTTCACGCCAGGGCCCACATCGACCACGATGCCGGCGCCTTCATGGCCCAGGATGGCGGGGAAGATGCCTTCCGGATCGGCGCCCGACAGGGTGTAGTAATCGGTATGGCAGATGCCGGTCGCTTTCAGCTCGATCAGCACTTCGCCTTCGCGCGGGCCGGCCAGGTCGACTGTTTCAATGGTCAGGGGGGCGCCGGCCTTCCAGGCCACGGCTGCTTTGGTTTTCATGGTTGTCCTGTAAAGAGGTATCTGGATGCTTACTTGGTCGTTTTCGCGCGGTTCAAAAACGCGCCATGCAGGCCGTTCAGGGTTTCCTCGGCCAGCAGCAGCTGGCTGGCGATTTCATTGATCTTGCGGCGGCTGGAACGGGCATGGTCGCGCAGCACCTCGAACGCGGTGTTGCGGTCGGTCTGGAACTTGCCCATCAACAGGCCCACGGCCAGGCTGGTTTCGCGGCCGGCGGCCAGCGCCGCATTCAGGTTCAGTTCGGTGCGGCGCAGCTGGCGGATATCGTCGGCACGCGCCAGGCCCGCTTCAAAGGCGGGCATCAGGCGGCCTTCATCGACCGGCTTGACGACATAGCCGACGGCGCCATAGGCGGCCGCCTGCTTGCCCGATTCGCTGTCGCCACTGCCGGACAGGAACATGAACGGCACGGCGGTTTCCGCGTGCAGGCGCTTGGCCAGTTCCAGGCCGGACATGCCGGGCATATGGATGTCGAGCAGGGCCAGGTCCGGCTCGCGCTGGGCGATCAGTTGCAAGGCCGCTTCGGCCGAACTGGCCAACGCCGTTTCATAGCCTGCATGGCGCAATACTTCGCCGAGAAACTCCAGCAGCAGCTGGTCATCGTCAACGATCAGGATAAGGCGTTTGGCGGCTGGCTGATTCATGGGCAAGGGAACCTCGGTCATAGTAAAAGGGATAAACGGATGGTCTTATTATATGCCGATTATTCCGTGAAACCAGACCCGCTTGCGCTGCCTGCCTTAGTTGCCAAACAGCTTATTAAATTCCCGCACGGAAATAGTTACGTCATCCGCCAGGTACACGCTGCTGATCGCCGCCACCAGGTCGGCGCCGCGCGCGGCCAGCGGCGCGGCGTTTTCCGGCGTCATGCCGCCAATCACCACGCACGGCAGGGCGATCTCGCGTTTGGCCTGCAGCACGATGTCGGGATCGGTGGTGACAGGATACTGCTTGACCAGCGAGGGATAAAAGCCGCCAAACGCCATATAGCTGGCGCCGCCAAGCTGCGCCTGGCGCGCCAGCTGCAGATCGCCATAGCACGATGCGCCCACCAGTTTTTGCTTGCCCAGCCGGGCACGGGCCTGCGCCACGGAGATGTCCGTGCCGCCGACATGCACGCCATCGGCGTCCAGCTCCTCGCACAGGTCGATAAAATCGTTGACGATAAAAGGCACGCCGTATTTGCGGGCGAGCAGCAGCAAGGCGCCCGCCTGTTCGCGCCGCAGCGCCGCATCGGCATTCTTGTGGCGGTATTGCAGCAGCGCCACGCCCTCCTGCAAGGCTTGCTCCGTCACATCGAGCAGGCGGTCGGTATCATCCCAGTTCGGGGTAAGCAGATACAGTCCACGCATGAGTTCCTCCTTATAAAGTGAAAGTGGTGAGCCGCTGCGGCATCAGCTGGCCCGGTGCGACGGCATAGGCCTGCGCCAGGGCCGCATGGCAATACGCTTGCGCTTGCGCCAGCGCATCGGGCAGGGCCTGCCCCGACGCCAGCCGCGCCGCGATGGCGGCCGCCAGAGTACAGCCGCTGCCGTGAAATTCGCCGGGCAGGCGCGGCCATTGCCACTCCCGCCCCTCGCCCGCCGCGCCAAACCAGCGGTTGACGACGCTGCTGCCCACGCCATGGCCGCCGGTGAGCAGCACATGGCCGCAGCCTTGTGCCTGCAAAGTCGCCGCCTGGCCGGCAACATCGGCAACATTCGTCAAGCGGCTGGCCTCCGGTCCGTTCGGTACTATCACGGTAGTCACCGGCAACAGCGGCGCCAGCGCCCGTACCGCGTCATCGACACCGAGCAGATCGCCATGGCCGCTGGCCAGCACGGGATCAAGTACCACCGGCAAGCCGGGATGCTCGACCCGCAATTGCAGGATCACCCGGGCAATCGCCGCCGCATTGGCCGCGCTGCCCGGGATGCCGATTTTCACGGCATCGATCGCCATCTTGCCGGTCAAGGCCTGCGCCTGGCGCAGCAGCAGCGCCGCGTCCACCGCTTGTACCTCGAACACGCGGTCGTTGTCCTGCACCGTCAGCGCGGTGACAATCGGCAGCGCATGCGCGCCCTGTGCGGCGATGGCCAGAATATCGGCCGCGATGCCGGCGCCACCGGAAGGATCGAGCCCGGCAAAGACCAGCACACATGGCAACGCGAGCACGCTCACGCCAGCCGGCCCGCCATCGGCGACGACGGCGAGGCGGCAAATTTTCTCGGCATGCGGCCGGCCAAGAACGCCTCGCGCCCGGCCCGCACGGCCAGCTTCATCGCATGCGCCATGCGCACCGGGTCGCGCGCGCCGGCAATCGCCGTGTTCATCAGCACGCCATCGCAACCGAGTTCCATCGCAATCGCCGCGTCCGAGGCCGTGCCGACGCCGGCATCGACCAGCACCGGCACCTTGGCCTGTTCGATAATCAAGGACAAGTTCCACGGATTCAAAATGCCCATGCCCGAGCCGATCAGGGAAGCCAGCGGCATGATCGCCACGCAGCCGATCTCTTCCAGGATGCGCGCCTGGATCGGATCGTCGCTGCAATACACCATCACGTCAAAGCCATCCTTGACCAGTTGTTCAGCCGCAATCAGCGTTTCCGGCATATGCGGAAACAGGGTTTTCTCGTCGCCCAGCACTTCCAGTTTCACCAGGTTGCGGCCACCGAGCAGCTCGCGCGCCAGTTGCAGGGTGTAGACGGCGTCTTTTGCCGTATAGCAGCCGGCCGTGTTCGGCAAGATGGTGTACTGGTCGGGCGGCAGCACGTCGAGCAGGCTGGGCGCGTTCCGGTCCTGGCCGATATTCACGCGGCGGATCGCCACCGTGATGATCTGCGCTTCGGCCGCATCGGTGGCCAATCGCGTTTGCGGCAAGTCCTTGTATTTGCCGCTGCCCACCAGCAGGCGCGACGCATAGGTCTTGCCGGCGATGGTCAGCAAGTCGTTATTTGTTTCGGTATGCATGTTCTGTTCTTTCAATTTGTTAGCCGCCGCCGATGGCGCGCACAATGTCCACTTTGTCGTCTGCCTGCAGCACATGCGCCGGCCAGTTTTTCCGCTGCACCACCGAGCGGTTGACGGCCAGCGCCAGCGCCTGGCCTTGCAGCGACAGCGCTTCGATCAGCTGGTCCAGCGTGTGTTGGGGCGGCACCTGGTGCGGTGCGCCGTTGAGCATGATGGGGATCATGGCACCCTCCTTCAGACTTTGCGGTACAGCTCGGCGCCGTTCTTGATGAACTCGATCGCTTTCACTTCCATGCCCTGCTTGACGGCGCTCTCTTCCGAGATGCCGATGCCGGCCGCGTATTCGCGCACTTCCTGGGTGATTTTCATCGAGCAGAAATGCGGGCCGCACATCGAACAGAAGTGGGCCACCTTGGCCGAATCCTTGGGCAGGGTTTCATCGTGGAATTCGCGCGCCTTGTCCGGGTCCAGGCCGATATTGAACTGGTCGTCCCAGCGAAATTCGAAGCGCGCCTTGGACAGGGCGTTGTCGCGGATCTGCGCGCCCGGATGGCCCTTGGCCAGGTCGGCCGCATGCGCGGCAATTTTATAGGTGATGATGCCGTCTTTCACGTCCGCCTTGTTGGGCAGGCCCAGGTGTTCCTTCGGCGTCACGTAGCACAGCATGGCGGTGCCGTACCAGCCGATCATGGCCGCGCCGATGCCCGAGGTGATATGGTCGTAGCCGGGCGCGATATCGGTGGTCAACGGTCCCAGGGTATAGAACGGCGCTTCGCCGCACTGCTCGAGCTGCAGGTCCATGTTTTCCTTGATCAGCTGCATCGGCACATGGCCGGGGCCTTCGATCATCACCTGCACATCGTGCTTCCAGGCGATCTGCGTCAGCTCGCCCAACGTCTTCAGTTCGCCCAGCTGCGCTTCGTCGTTGGCGTCGTAGATGGAACCGGGGCGCAAGCCGTCGCCGAGCGAAAACGACACGTCATACGCCTTCATGATCTCGCAAATTTCTTCGAAATGCGTGTACAGGAACGACTCCTGGTGATGCGCCAGGCACCACTTGGCCATGATCGAGCCGCCGCGCGAAACGATGCCGGTCAGGCGCTTGGCTGTCAGCGGCACATAGCGCAGCAGCACGCCGGCGTGAATGGTGAAGTAGTCGACGCCCTGCTCGGCCTGCTCGATCAGGGTGTCGCGGAAGATTCCCCAGGTCAGATCTTCGGCCTTGCCATTGACCTTTTCCAGCGCCTGGTAGATCGGCACGGTACCGATCGGCACCGGGCTGTTGCGCACGATCCACTCGCGCGTTTCATGGATATGCTTGCCGGTCGACAGATCCATCACATTGTCGCCGCCCCAGCGGATGGCCCAGGTCATCTTTTCCACTTCCTCGCCGATCGACGAGGTGACGGCCGAGTTGCCGATATTGGCGTTGATTTTCACCAGGAAATTGCGGCCGATAATCATCGGCTCGACTTCCGGGTGGTTGATATTGGCGGGGATGATGGCGCGGCCACGGGCGATTTCCTCGCGCACGAATTCGGCCGTGATCTCGGCCGGAATGCTGGCGCCGAACGATTGGCCCGGGTGCTGGCGGCCCATCATCTCGGCCATGCGCTCGCCCATCGGTCCGGAGGACTTCAGCTCTTCCAGGTATTGCTGCCGGCGCATGTTTTCGCGGATGGCGACGAATTCCATTTCCGGCGTGATGATGCCTTGCCGCGCGTAGTGCATCTGCGTGACGTTCCTGCCGGCCAGCGCGCGGCGCGGCTTGCGGTGCAGGTTGAAGCGCAGCTCGGCCAGCTTCGGATCGGCCAGGCGGGCGATGCCGTAGTCGGAGGTCGGGCCCGGCAGCTCTTCGGTGTCGGCGCGTTCGAGTATCCACGGCAGGCGCGGCGTATCGAGGCCCGAGCGGATATCGATGGCGACGTCCGGGTCGGTGTACGGACCGGACGTATCGTAGACGTAGATGGGTGGATTTTTTTCACCGCCGAACGACGCTTCCGTATCGGACTGGCTGATGGCGCGCATCGGCACGCGGATGTCGGGACGGCTGCCCTGTACATAAATCTTGCGTGAATTGGGCAGCGGCGCGATCGCGGCCTCGTCGACCGTGGCGGTGGCGGAAAGAAATTTCGGATTGGCGTTCATTTTGGCTCCTTGGCTAGCTGGCTGTGTATAAGCCTGGAGCCAGCTAAGGAGGTTCGGCTGCGCGCACGCGACAAAAGCGGGGTGCGTTCATCCTAAAGCTTCCCTTCGCTGGCATTATCCAGATCAGGTTCGGAGGGTATTTCTCACCCGCGCTTCACCGTGTTTCCACAGCAAAGAGCAGGACCCCTAGCGTTTGCCGCCTTGCGGCAGCGGGCCAATTATACGCGTTTCAGGTCGCGCGCCAGATGATTATTTCTTGCCCCAGCGCCATTGCGGCGGCTCGCCCTTCCACCAGCATATGCCGACCAGCAAGGCAACGATCACCACTTCGTAGATGACATAGGCGACCGGCACCTGGGTTGGCGGAAACAGCACCGCGCCGCCGGCCAGCAGCGCCAGCGCGCTGATGAACACCAGCCAGCCCTGCCAGGTGATGGGCAAGCCCCAGCCGAAGCCATAGGTCTTGGCGGGGAACCAGTAGGAGGGAGATTTGTCGGTCATGATTTAACTGGACTGTAATGAACAGCAGCCAGTATAAATCAGCTTTTTTGCTGGCGCGCCGTAATATCGAGCCCGATCCCGCGATAGCCGACAAAGCGGCTGCCATGGTCGAACATCGGTTCGCCGCTGACCTGCAGGTATTGCATGCTGCCATCCGCATTCTGGCGGCTGTAGATAAAATCCAAAAACGGTTCGCGCGCGGCGATTTTTTCGTCGAGCAGGGCGCGCTCGGCGGCGTTCCAGCGCTGCGGTTCGTCTTCGCTGCCGATGCCCAGCATCTCGGCCACCGGGCCGGAAAAGCGTGTCAGGTTGCCTGCCGCATCCTGTTCCCAGTACCAGTCCGACGACAGTTCCGTAAAACGCTGGAAGCGCGCTTCGCTTTCGCGCAGCTCGGCCGTGCGTTCCTGCACCGCCTGTTCCAGCGACCTGTTGTAGTCGGCCAGCTTCTGGTACAGCAGGCGCACTTCCAGCATATTGTGGATGCGGGTTTTGACTTCCACCAGGTCGAAGGGCTTGGCGACGAAATCCTTGGCGCCTGCCTGCAGCGCGCGCAGCTTGTGGCCGGGCTGGGCGGTGATCACCAGTACCGGCAGATAACTGCCCGCCTCGATGTCGCGCAAGCCTTCCATCACTTCGAAGCCATCCATTTCCGGCATCTGCAAGTCGAGCAGGATCAGGTCGTAGCGGTGCTGCTGGTGCAGCGCGCGCACCGCCTGCGGGTCCATGGTGGAGGTGATGCGGGTGTAGCCCGCATTGCGCAGCACCTGTTCCAGCAGCATCACATTGGCTTCCTGGTCGTCGACGATCAGGATGCTGGCGTTCAGTATCTCGGTGGCTTGTAGCATGGCGGTAGTCCTGGTAAGTGCTTGATTAGCGTGCTGCGGTGGTGTCGTCGGCCAGGCCGTGCTTGGCCGCATGGTGCAGCGCCACGTCGAGCGCATCCATGAATTCGACAACCTTGATCGGTTTGGTCAGATAGCGGAAAAAGCCCGCTTCCAGCCCTTTTTCTATGTCGCGCGGCACGGCGTTGGCCGACAGCGCCATTACCGGGATATGACTGGTCAGTGGATCCTCGTGCAGGATGCGCAAGGCGCCAAAGCCGCTGATGCCGGGCAGGTTGATGTCCATCAGGATCACGTCCGGCTGGCAGGTGCGCGCCAGGTCGATGCCCAGGTGGGCGTCGATGGCGGTCAGCAGTTTCAGGTCGCTGCGGCGCGCGATCAGTTGCTCGACCAGCGCCAGGTTGGCCGGATTGTCTTCCACGTACAGCAAGGTGCGCTGGGTATCGGAGTCTTCCTGCGCCACCGGCAACACTTCGCCTTCGCCCAGCACCAGTTGCGGCGCACGCGAGGCCTTGAACTCGACCCAGAAGGTGGTGCCGACACCGACCGTGCTGTCGACGCCGATCGCGCCCCCCATCAATTCCACCAGCTGCTTGGTCACCACCAGGCCGATGCCGGTGCCCTCTTCCTGGCTGTTTTCCTGGCCCAGGCGGTTGAAGGGCTGGAACAGCTGTGACATCTGCTTTGCATCGAGACCGGCGCCGCTGTCGGTGACGCTGACGCGCACGCGGTCGCCGCGCTGGCTGCAAACGACCTGCACGCTGCCGCCGCTCTGGTTGTACTTGATGGCGTTCGACAGCAGGTTGATCATCACCTGCTTCACGCGCGTGCGGTCGGCATGGATATAGAACGCCGCGCCGCAGCGCGGGAAATGCATGCCGATGCCGCGTTTTTGCGCCTGCGGCGCGATCATCGCCTCGCAATCCTGCAGCACGTCGAGCAGCGACATGGCCTCTTCCGACATGGTCACCTTGCCCGACTCGATCATGGCCAGGTCGAGGATCTCGTTAATCAGGCGCAGCAGATACCAGCCGCCCTTGAGGATCTGGTCGAGCGAGCGCTGCTGCGGCTGGGTCGGCGGCGGCACGTCGGACGCCATCAGCTGGGCAAAGCCCAGCACGGCGTTCAAGGGCGTACGCAATTCGTGGCTCATGCTGGACAGGAATTCGGACTTGGCGCGGTTGGCCTTGTCGGCCACCTGACGCGCTTTTTCCAGCTCGGCATTATTGGTTTCGATCAGCGAACGCGTATAGGCCTGCTGCTCCTGCAAGCGCTTGTCGAGCATGGCCTGCTCGGCTTCGACCCGCTTGCGCGCCGTGTTGTCGGTGCCGATCAGCAGGTAGCCGATAACCTTGTTCTGCGCGTCGCGCAAGGCCGTCACCGAGACGATGGCGGGAAAGCAGCTGCCATCCTTGCGGATATACGTCAGTTCATAAATGTCTTCGATGCCGCGCTTGGCCTTGAACACCAGCGCTTCCACGCCGGGCGTGATGGGCGTGTCGAGTTCGGTGGAGAGGGCCTGCGCGCGGGCGACGATTTCCTGCGCGTCGGAAATGCTGGCGGGGGTCAGCTTGTCGACCACCTCATGCGCCGCATAGCCCAGCATGCGCTCGGCGCCCACATTGAAGATCTGGATCACGCCCTGGGCATCGGTGGCGATGCTGGAAAAATTGGCGCTGTTGAAAATCGCGTCCTGCAGGGCGCCCGCTTTCAGCAGCTGGCGCGGCAGTCCGGCGGCCAGCGTGCGCCGGTACAGGGCGGCCAGCAGCACCAGCAGCAGCAGGACCAGCACGCCGGTCAGGATGGCCGTGTCCGAAGGGCCGCGCCAGGCCAGCGCGGCGATCGCGACCAGCACGATGGCGCTGAAGGCGAACGCCAGCGCGACGGGCCAGCGCGATGGCAGGCCGGTGGAGATTTTTTCAACTGTGTTCATGGGATCAGCCGGTAAGTACAACAATGAATAGCATCAAGGAGGCGGCGCCGCTCAAGCCTGGCGCTGGCGCACATCCGACAGCAAGCGGGCAAATTCCTTCTTCACCACGCCATAGCATTCGCAGGTCGTGCTTTCCAGCCCGCCGCGGTCCAGCACCGTGATATGGCCGCGCCGGTAACTGATATGGCCACGCGCCTGCAGCTTGCCGGCCGCTTCCGTCACGCCTTCGCGGCGCACGCCCAGCATGTTGGCGATCAGTTCCTGGGTCATGGTCAGTTCGCGCCCGGGCAAGCGGTCCAGGGTCAGCAGCAGCCAGCGGCACAGTTGCTGTTCCACCGTATGATGGCGGTTGCACACGGCCGTCTGCGACATCTGCGTCAGCAAGGCCTGCGTGTAGCGCAGCAGCAGCCGCATCACGGGGCCGGCGCGGTTGAATTCCTCCATCAGCACATGCGCCTTCAGGCGGTAGCCGACGCCGCCCGTCTGCACCACCGCGCGGCTGGGGGTGGAGTCGCCGCCCATGAACAGCGACACGCCCACCACGCCTTCATTGCCGACGCCGGCGATTTCGGACGAGCCGCCGTTCTCGAGCAGATAGTGCAGCGAAACGATGGCGGTGGTGGGGAAATACACATGGTGCAGCTTGTCGCCCGAGTCATAGATCACGTCGCCCAGGCGCATGGCGACCTGCTCCAGGTGCGGCGCCAGGCGCGCAAAATCGGCGTCCAGCATGGCGGCCAGCAAATGGTTCTGGTTGGGGTTGTGCAACACGGCATGCGGACTGGACATGGTCAGGATTCCTGGTTTCCAGTCGTCAGCTAGGCGGTAATGGGGAGGCGTCTGAACGAGAGGCGCCACGCGGTGCAGGGTAACACAGGACCCTGAACACGGCCTGACTATATTACTTGGTGGCATGACCGTCCGTTCGGTACCGAACGGACGCTGCGCCGCCCGGCCACCTACAGTTAGTCATTGCATGGGCTGCCAGATCGCGGATCAGGGCTGGCACACGCATCCACCGGACGCCATCATGCAATCACTCATCAAGCGCATTTCCATCTCTGTTTCCGTCTCCGCCCTGATCACCCTGGCGATCGGCCTGGCCGTGACGGCGCTGTGCTATGCCTCGACGCGGCAGATCGAATCGGAAAGCGCGCGGCTACTGCTGCAGCACTATGGCGGCACGCAAGACCTGAGCGCCGCCATGCTGCCGGCAAATGGGCTGTCGCTGTTCGACGCGGGCCGGCGCAGCTCGCTGTATGTGCTGCTGGGCGGAATACTGTCGAGTTTGCTGGCGGCCGCCTATGTGTATCAGCTGGTGACGCGCAACAGCGTGATCGAACGCATCACGGAAGAACGCACGGCGGCGCTGCGCTTTGCCAACCTGCGCCTGTCGGAAGATATCGCGGCGCGCCTGCAAAGCGACCAGGCGCTGCGGCTGCGCGAGCGCATCATCGAAGTGTCGGCCAACGCGATCGCCATCTGCAGCGCCGAAGCGCCCGGCTACCTGATCGAATACGTCAATCCGGCGTTTGAACGCATCACCGGCTACACGGCGCAGGAAGTGGTGGGACAGCCGCTGGCCAGCCTGCACGGCAATGACCAGGAACAGCCCGCCATGGAGCAGCTGCAAGCGGCGATACGCGAGCAGCGCGAAGGCAAGGCCATCCTGCGCCACGTGCGCAAGAACGGCGACAGCTACTGGAACGAAAGCTTTGTCGCGCCCGTGCGCGGCATCGCCGCGGCCAGCGATGACGGCACGGCGCCGATCAGCCACTTCCTGGTGGCGCAATACGATATCAGCGCCGTCATGCACTTCGAGGCCGAACTGGCCTTCCAGGCACGCCACGATATCCTGACCGGGCTGGCCAACCGCCGCCTGCTGCGCGAGCGCCTGGAACATGAAATGGCTGTTGCACAACGCACAGGCTTGCCGCTGTGGGTGGTGTTCATCGACCTGGACCGCTTCAAGTTCGTCAACGACACCCTGGGCCACGATGCCGGCGACACCCTGCTCAAGGGCGTGGCCGAACGCCTGCTGGCGGCCACCCGCGAAGTCGATACGGTGGCGCGCCTGGGCGGCGACGAATTCGTGCTGCTGTTGCCGCAGCATGGCAATGGCGACCCCGGCATGGCCATCCTGCAGCGCATACTCGATGCCGTGGCGCAGCCGATGCAGCTGGGCGAATACGAATTTTTTCTCAGCTGCAGCCTGGGCGTGGCCGTCTACCCCGACGATGGCTGCAGCGCCGAAATGCTGATCAAGCACGCCGATATCGCCATGTACCGCGCCAAGGAACAGGGCCGTGGCCACTGGCAGTTCTATGCCTCGAACATGAATGCGGACACCCTGGAAAGGCTGAGCCTGGAAAGCGAATTGCGCCATGCGCTCGAACGCGGCCAGTTCCACCTCGAATACCAGCCGCAGCTGGACCTGGCCAGCGGCCGGATGGTGGGCATGGAAGCGCTGCTGCGCTGGCGCCATCCGCAGCTGGGCCTGATTTCGCCGGCCAGCTTTATCGGCATGGCCGAGGAAATGGGCTTGATCATTCCGATCGGCGACTGGGTGCTGCGCACCGCCTGCGCCCAGGCGCGCGCCTGGCAACTGGCCGGCCATGGCCCGCTGCGCGTGGCGGTGAACCTGTCGGCGCGGCAGTTCAAGCAAAGAAATCTGCTGCATGCGGTGGCCGCCGTGTTGATGGAAACCGGCCTCGATGCGAGCTGCCTGGAGCTGGAACTGACGGAAAGCATGGTGATGCACGACGTGGAACAAGCGACGGCCATCATGGGCAACCTGAAGGCGCTGGGGGTGCAACTGTCGATCGACGACTTCGGCACCGGCTACTCCAGCTTGGCCTATCTGCGCCACTTCCCGATCGACGTGCTCAAAATCGACAAATCGTTCGTCAACGACATCACGCACAGCAACGACGATGCGGCCATCGTCTGCGCCATCATTTCACTGGCGCACAATCTGCGCCTGAAAGTGATCGCCGAGGGCGTGGAAACGGCGCCGCAGCTGGACTTCCTGCGCCAGCACGGCTGCGACCAGATGCAAGGCTATCTGTACAGCCGTCCGCTGGCCGTGCCGGCCTTCGAAGCGCTGCTGCGCCAGGGCCGCATGCTGGCGGCCTGATGCGTTAAAACCTTAAAAAGCGTGGCGCAGGCCGAGGTTGAAGGCCCGGTCGCCGGTGCCGACCTCGGTGGCATTGCCGACCATGTAGGCGGCGCCATGGCGGTTGCGGATCTGCGCATAGGCCAGATAGATCTTGCTGCGTTTCGACAAGGCATAGGTGGCCCCAACAGCCAGTTGCTGCGCATCGCGGTTGGCCGCATCGCGGTCGTCCTTGTGCACCACCGACGCCAGCAAGGTCGCCGCGCCCAGCGGCACGGAGACGCCGACGATGGCGTCGCGGCTGTCGGTCGATTGCCGCGGCGCCGTGGCCGCGCCATACGGATTGTCGGCAAAGAACATCGAACTGCCATCGCCCGTGTTGCTGCCGTAGCCGGCAAAGGCCGTGGCCGGACCGAAATTGTAGTTGCCGGCCAAAATCGTGTTGTTGACGTCGGCCTTGCCGGCGTCGCCGCCACGGCTCTGGCGCGCCAGGCGCAAGGTCAGCGGGCCGTTGACATAACCGAGGGCCAGGCCCAGCGAGCGCTGGTCGGCCGCAATGCCGCTGTGTTCGCCAGCGCCATACATCACGGTGGCCGTCACGCCGCGCAGCGTCGGCGAGGTATAGCGTACGGTATTGTCGATGCGGGTGGCCGAATAGCCGGCCACGTTGGTCGAGGCGCCGGCCATGCCGCCCTCGAACGGATCGGCGACGTCGGTCAGCGCCTGGCTCTGCAGATTGTACTGGCGGCCGATGGTCAGCATGCCCAGCGGGCTGCTGAGGCCGACGAAAGCCTGGCGGCCGAACAGCTGGCCGGCCTGGTCCGAGCGGCCGGTGTCCGTCAGCAAGCCGGCTTCCAGCGTGAACACGGCTTGCCAGCCATTGCCCAGCGCTTCGGCGCCGCGAAAACCGAGGCGCGAACCAGCCGAGACGCCACTCGATACTTTGCTGATCGAGCGTTCCTGTACCAGTGCGGCATCCATCAGGCCGTACATGTCGACGGAGGACTGGGCGTGAGCGGGGACAGTGGGCAAAATCATGGCCGAGGCGAGTCCCAGGCAGACAGTGGTGGTTTTCATGCAGGTTTCCTTGATAAACGCCGGGCCAGGAATCCCGCGCAGGCGGCAAGGCGCATGCGTGCCGCTGCCGTATCGACAGACGGCGGGCCGGACACTCCTGGCAAAGCTGTGGCGGACACGGCCTGCAATGCTGCCGGCCGCGGGAATTCCGCCGTGAATGGTGCACCGCTGGCGGTGCGCGTGGCTCAGGCGCCCGGCCCGCAGGGGACGCACTGAAAAGTTGCCGGCATCGCTGATGCGCTGGCATGGCCGTGAGTTGGATAAAACTGCGGCCGCTGGCGCCGTCCGCAAGTGATTGCAAGAGGCGACAAGGCCGACATTATAGCACTGGCGCAACTTTTACCCCCGCACGCCTGCCGGCTGGCGGCCCGCAAAGCCGCCAGAATGCTGAAAAACAGGGCTGGCCACGGCGCAGCCGTTGCCGTGTCATCTATAATGATTCCTTTTGCCAAACACACGCCAAATCATGGAATTAGCCAAGTCTTTCGAGCCCGCCGACATTGAACAATTCTGGCGCACCGAGTGGGAGCAGCGCGGTTACTTTACCGCCACCCTCGATGCCGGAAAACCTTCCTTCAGCATCCAGTTGCCGCCGCCGAACGTGACCGGCACCCTGCACATGGGCCATGCCTTCAACCAGACCATCATGGATGGCCTGACGCGCTACCACCGCATGCTGGGCCACAACACGGCCTGGATTCCCGGCACCGACCACGCCGGCATCGCCACCCAGATCGTGGTGCAGCGCCAGCTGGACGCGCAAAAGATTTCGCGCCATGACCTGGGCCGCGAGAAATTCGTGGAAAAAGTGTGGGAGTGGAAAGAAAAATCGGGTTCCATCATCACCGGCCAGATGCGCCGCCTGGGCGCTTCGGCCGACTGGCAGCGCGAATACTTCACGATGGACGAGCCGCGCTCGAAAGTCGTCACCGACGTCTTCGTGCGCCTGTTCGAACAAGGCCTGATCTACCGCGGCAAGCGCCTGGTCAACTGGGACCCGGTGCTGGGCACGGCCGTGTCGGACCTGGAAGTGGTGTCGGAAGAAGAAGACGGCTCGATGTGGTACATCAAGTACCCACTGCTTGATGGCAGCGGCTTCCTGACAGTGGCCACCACCCGTCCTGAAACCATGCTGGGCGACGTGGCGGTGGCGGTCGACCCGACCGACGAGCGCTACATGGCGCTGGTCGGCAAGATGCTCAAGCTCCCGCTGACCGACCGCGAAATTCCGATCATCGCCGACGAATATGTCGACAAGGAATTCGGCACCGGCTGCGTGAAGATCACCCCCGCGCACGACATGAACGATTACGCCGTCGGCCAGCGCCACAAGCTGGCGCAGATCGTCATCCTGACGCTGGACGCGAAAATCACCGACGATGCGCCGGAAGCCTATCGCGGCCTGGACCGCTTTGCCGCGCGCAAGCAGATCGTCGCCGACCTGGACACGCTGGGCCTGCTGGAACAGGTCAAGCCGCACAAGCTGATGGTGCCGCGCGGCGACCGCACGGGCGTCGTGATCGAACCGATGCTGACCGACCAGTGGTTTGTCGCCATGAGCAAACCGGCGCCGGAAGGCACTTTCTTCCCTGGCAAATCGATCGCCGAGACGGCGCTGGAAAAAGTCGCCAACGGCGAAATCAAGTTCGTGCCGGAAAACTGGAGCACCACCTACAACCAGTGGCTGAACAACATCCAGGACTGGTGCATCTCGCGCCAGCTGTGGTGGGGCCACCAGATCCCGGCCTGGTATGACGAGGCCGGCAATATCTTTGTCGCAAAAACCGAAGCCGAAGCACAGGCCAAGGCGCAGGCCGCCGGCAGCACGGGTCCGTTGAAACGCGACGACGACGTGCTCGACACGTGGTTCTCGTCCGCCCTGGTGCCGTTCTCGACCATGGGCTGGCCGGAAGAAACGCCGGACATGAAGGCCTTTTTGCCGTCGTCGGTGCTGGTCACCGGTTTCGACATCATCTTCTTCTGGGTGGCGCGCATGGTCATGATGACGGCGCACTTCACCGGCAAGGTGCCGTTTGAAACCGTCTACGTGCACGGCCTGGTGCGCGATTCGACCGGGCAAAAAATGTCCAAGTCGAAAGGCAACACCCTGGACCCGATCGACCTGATCGACGGCATCGACCTGGACGGCCTGATCGTCAAGCGCACCACCGGCCTGATGAACCCGCGCGACGCGGAAAAAATCACCAAGGCCACGCGCAAGGAATTCCCGGACGGCATTTCCGCCTACGGCACCGACGCCGTGCGCTTTACCATGGCCAGCTATGCATCGCTGGGCCGCAACATCAATTTCGACCTGGGCCGCTGCGAAGGCTACCGCAACTTCTGCAACAAGATGTGGAACGCCACCCGTTTCGTGATGATGAATACGGAAGGCAAGGATTGCACCGCACCGGCGGACCGTCCAAATGACGCCGACCTGTCGCAGGCCGACAAGTGGATCATTTCGCTGCTGCAAAAAGCCGAGCTGGACGTGGCCAAGGGTTTTGAAGACTTCCGCTTCGACAATATCGCCGCCACCATCTACAAGTTCGTCTGGGACGAGTATTGCGACTGGTACCTGGAAGTGGCCAAGGTCCAAGTACAGCAAGGCACGGAAGGCCAGCAGCGCGCCACCCGCCACACCCTGCTGCGCGTGCTGGAAGTGGTGCTGCGCCTGGCCCATCCGATCATTCCGTTCGTGACGGAAGCCTTGTGGCAGACCGTCGCGCCGCTGGCCGGCAAGACGCTGAAAGCCGAAGGCGATTCGATCATGATGCAGCCATATCCGATCGCCGACACCAGCAAGATCGACGAAGCGGCCGAAGCGTGGATGCAGCAATTGAAAGCGCTGACGGACGCGACGCGCAACCTGCGCGGCGAAATGCAGATCTCGCCATCGGTGCGCGTGCCGCTGATCGTCGAAGCGGGCAACGCCACCGACAAGGCCACGCTGGCCACCTACGCGCCGTATATCCAGTCGCTGGGCAAGCTGGCCGAAGTGCAGATCGTCGATGCGCTACCGGATTCGCCAGCTGCCGTCGCCATCGTTGGCACCACCAAGCTGATGCTGAAAGTGGAGATTGACGTGGCGGCCGAACGCGAGCGCCTGGGCAAGGAAATGACACGCATCGAAGGCGAGATCAACAAAGCCAACGGCAAGCTGTCGAACGAAAGTTTTGTGGCACGCGCGCCTGCTGAAGTCGTGGCACAGGAAAAAGCCCGCGTCGCGAATTTTTCCGCCACACTCGACAAGATGCGCGAGCAATTTGCCAAATTGCCGACCGCATAAGCAGTACAGTGGTTGCCTGGAAAAGCCGCTCATCCGAGCGGTTTTTTTTTGCCGGTACGATGGCGGCGTGACGCGCGATGATTAATTTGAATGGAAATAGTACGACCGGTCATTTATTTGCTACACTCGTCAGACAAAAACCAATCAGGAGACTTATCATGAAATTTGCTGCACTGGCCATCAGCGCCATGTTGTGTGTTGCCCCTGCCCTCGCCTTTGCCGACGATGCAACGCCGGTCGGCCTGTGGAAAAACATCGATGATGAAACAGGCAAGCCGAAAGCGCTGATACGCATTACGGAAAACAATGGTGTGTTGCAAGGCCAGATTGAAAAGCTGTTTCGCGAGCCCAGCGAAGACCCGGCTCCGAAATGCGAAAAATGCGACGGCGCGCGCAAGGATCAGCCGATCATCGGCATGGTCATCCTGACTGGCTTGAAAAAAGATGGCAATGAATTTACCGGTGGTGAAATCGTCGATCCTAAAAGTGGCACGGTCTATAAGAGCAAGTTGAGCGTCTCGGATGGCGGAAAAAAAATCAGCATGCGCGCCTACAAGGGCGTACCGATGCTGGGCCGCACGCAAACTTGGCTGCGCGAAGAATAAGGCATTCTATCCGACCGGCTTGCGATGATGTTTCTGCAAATGCCGGTCCAGGCTATTGGCAAAACTTTGCCGGTCACCCTGGTTGAACGCGGCCGGGCCGCCCGTGTCGACACCGCCACTGCGCAGCTCTTCCATAAAGGCGCGCATGCTCAGTTGCTGGGCGATATTGTCATTCGTATAGAACTCGCCGCGCGGATTGAGCGCGTAGCCGCCCTTCTTCAGCACATCCGACGCCAGCGGAATGTCGCCGGTCACCACCAGGTCGCCAGGATTGAGCAAGCGTACGATTTCCTGGTCGGCCACGTCGGCGCCGGACGGCACTTGCACCGTGCGGACAAAGCGCGACGGCGGCACCCGCAGGCCCTGGTTGGCGACCAGGGTGACGGGCAGTTCCAGCCGGTCGGCCACGCGGTACAGAATCTCCTTGATCACCACCGGGCAGGCGTCGGCGTCGACCCAGATCTGCATGCCTGCCTTGTCCGTCACAGCGCCCACGCTTCGCCGTTGGGGCTGATGCGCGGCGCGCTGACGCCGAAGTGCAGATAGGCGGCCGGCGTGGCAACCCGTCCGCGCGGCGTGCGCTGCAGGAATCCCTGCTGGATCAGGTACGGCTCCAGCACGTCTTCGATGGTATCGGCCGCTTCGCCGATGGCCGCCGCCAGATTGCCGATGCCGACCGGACCGCCGCCGAACTTGAACAGCACGGCTTCGAGCAACTTGCGGTCCATCACGTCGAAGCCGACCGAGTCGACATCGAGCATGGCCAGCGCGCGGTCGGCCACCACCTTGGTGATCTCGCCATTGCTTTTCACTTCGGCAAAGTCGCGTACGCGGCGCAACAGCCGGTTGGCGATGCGGGGCGTGCCGCGCGCGCGCTGGGCGATCTCGTGCGCGCCGTCCGGGTCGATCGGCGCTTTCAAGAGCGCCGCGCTGCGCGTGACGATCTTGGTCAGTTCGCTTGTGTTGTAGAACTCCAGGCGGGCGACGATGCCGAAGCGGTCGCGCAGCGGATTGGTCAGCATCCCGGCACGCGTGGTGGCGCCGACCAGGGTAAACGGCTGCAGGTCGAGTTTCACGGAGCGGGCGGCCGGGCCTTCGCCGATCATGATGTCGATCTGGTAGTCTTCCAGCGCCGGATACAGTATCTCTTCGACCACCGGCGACAGGCGGTGGATCTCGTCGATGAACAGCACGTCGTTCGCTTCAAGGTTCGTCAGTATCGCCGCCAGGTCGCCCGGACGCTCCAGCACCGGGCCGGAAGTCTGGCGCAGGTTGACGCCCATCTCGCGCGCGATAATGTGCGCCAGCGTGGTCTTGCCCAGGCCCGGCGGGCCGAACAGCAGAGTATGATCGAGCGCTTCCTTGCGCTGGCGCGCGGCAGTAATAAAGATTTCCAGCTGGTCGCGGATCTTTTCCTGGCCCACGTACTCGTCGAGCTGCTTGGGCCGCAAGGCCCGTTCGATCGCCTCTTCATTGTGCGAGATGGGCGCCGCATCGATGATGCGCTGTTCCGTGAAGATATCGGTCTGGATGCTCATGCCGTGTTCCCGTTAGCCTTTCGACAGCGCCTTGAGCGCCAGTTTGATGCCGTCCGACACGCCGCTGCTGGCCGGCACGTTTTTCACGGCCGCCATCGCTTCCTTGTCCGAATAGCCGAGCGCCATCAGCGCGTTGAGGATATCGGATTGCGCGTCCGGGGCCGCGTGCGCACCCAGCGGGCCGAGATCGGCGCCGATCTTGCCCTTCAGTTCCAGCAACAGGCGTTCGGCCGTCTTCTTGCCGATGCCCGGCACCCTGACCAGGCGGCCGGAGTCCTGCAAGGTAATCGCCTGCGCCAGGTCGGCGATCGTCATGCCGGACAGGATGGCCAGGGCCATGCGCGCGCCGACGCCGGTGATCTTGATCAGCTGGCGGAACACGGCGCGCTCGGCCGCATTGCCAAAGCCGAACAGCAGGTGCGCGTCTTCGCGGATCGCCTGGTGCGTGAACAGCACGACTTTTTCACCCACGTGCGGCAGATTGTAAAACGTGCTCATCGGCACATCGACTTCATAGCCGACGCCCTGGCAATCGACCAGCAATTGTGGCGGATTCTTTTCAAGCAAAATACCGGAGAGACGGCCTATCATCGCGTGTTCCTAATGTTAAATTCAAAGTATGCCCGAGTATGCCCTAGCCGACCAGGCGGCCGCGCTTCATGCGCAAGCCCTGCAGCTGCGGCGCCAGCGCGCCGATCATGGCCAGCGCATCGACGCTATTCGCGTGACAGATGGCCACGCCCAGCGCATCGGCCGCATCGCTGCCGGGAAGGCCGGGCAAGGACAGCAAGCGCGCCACCATCTCCTGCACCTGCTCCTTGGCCGCCTTGCCGTGACCGGTGACGGCCTGTTTCAGCTGCAGCGCCGTGTATTCGGCCACCTCGAGGTCGGCATTGACCAGCGCGCAAATGGCCGCGCCACGGGCCTGGCCCAGCAGCAAGGTCGATTGCGGATTGACGTTGACAAAGACTTTTTCGATGGCCGCGCAGTCGGGCCGGTAGGTGGCGACGATTTCCGACACGCCCTGCAGAATGATCTTCAGGCGCGGCGGCAACGCCCCTTCGGACGCCGTCTTGACTGTGCCCGAAGCAATATAGCGCAGCTTGCTGCCGTGTTTTTCGATGACCCCGAAGCCGGTGGTGCGCAAGCCAGGATCGATGCCAAGAATAATCATCGCCAGATTCTATAATGAATACGGCAGGCCCGGTGATACCGGAGCCTGCCGTTAAATGTTCAACCGCCACGGGCGGTAGGTCGGATTAGCGGAACGCGTAATCCGACATGCCGATCAATGACGGAAATGACGCGTGCCCGTGTACAGCATCACCACGCCGCGCTCATCGGCCGCATCGATCACTTCCTGGTCGCGCATCGAGCCACCCGGATGGATCACGCAGGTCGCGCCCGCGTCGACCACCACGTCCAGGCCGTCGCGGAACGGGAAGAAGGCGTCCGACGCCACCACCGAACCGGCCAGCGACAGGCCGGCGTTCTGCGCCTTGATCGAGGCGATGCGGGCCGAGTCGATACGGCTCATCTGGCCGGCGCCCACGCCCAGCGTCATGTTGTTGCCGCAGAAAACGATGGCGTTCGATTTGACGAATTTTGCCACTTTCCAGGCGAACATCAGGTCAGCCAGCTGCTGTGGCGTCGGTTTCAGCTTGGACACCACGCGCAGGTCGCCCATGGCGACGTTTTTCGCATCGGGCGACTGCACCAGCAGACCGCCACCGACGCGCTTGAAGTCCATCGCGTTGACACCATTGCCCAGCGGGATTTCCAGCATGCGCACGTTTTGCTTGCTCGACAGGATCTGTTTCGCTTCGGCGGAGAACGATGGCGCGATCAGCACTTCGACGAACAATTTGGCGATTTCGCCGGCGGTGGCGCCGTCCAGTTCGGTATTGAAGGCGATGATGCCGCCAAACGCCGAGGTCGGATCGGTCTGCAGCGCGCGCGCATACGCTTCGGCCGCGTTCGCGCCCAGCGCCACGCCGCATGGATTGGCGTGTTTCACGATGACACAGGCGGCGCTTTGCTCGAAGCCGCCCAGGCTCTTCACGCATTCCCAGGCCGCGTCGGCATCGGCGATATTGTTGTACGACAATTCCTTGCCTTGCAGCTGGCGATAGTTCGCCAGTGCGCCGTCGGTGACCACCAGGTCGCGGTAGAAGGCGGCGCTCTGGTGCGGGTTTTCGCCGTAGCGCATGTCCTGCACTTTTTCAAACGCCACGTTCAGGGTTTGCGGATAGGCGCCGCGCTCGGCGTGCACCTTGGTCGGGCCCAGGCTGGTCAGGTAATTGGTGATGGCGCCATCGTATTGCGCCGTATGCGCAAACACTTTTTTGGCCAGCATGAACTTGGTGTCGTAGCTCACTTCGCCTGCCTTGCCGTCGGCCGCTCGCATTTCGGCCAGCACCACCTCGTAGTCGCTCGGATCGCAGATGACGATCACGTCCTTGTGGTTCTTGGCCGCCGAACGCAGCATGGTCGGGCCGCCGATGTCGATGTTCTCGATCGCGTCTTCCAGGGTGCAGTCGGCCTTGGCCACGGTGCCCTGGAACGGGTACAGGTTGACCACCACCATGTCGATGGTCGGCATGTCGTGTTCCACCAGCTTGGACATGTGCTCGGGGAAATCACGGCGCGCCAGGATGCCGCCATGCACTTTCGGGTGCAAGGTCTTCACGCGGCCATCGAGCATCTCGGGAAAACCCGTGTAGTCGGCCACTTCCGTGACGGGCACACCGTTATCGGCCAGCAATTTGGCGGTGCCGCCGGTCGACAGCAGGTTGACGCCGAGGGCAGACAGGGCGCGCGCGAAATCGAGGACGCCGGTCTTGTCGGAAACGGAAAGGAGAGCTTGTTTGATCATGGCTGTGGCTAGGTGGTTAAGTGTTCTTGGCGAATGCGCAGCCCGGTGTCAGTACCGGACCGCGGCGGATTCAAAGCTTGGCGTCACTTGCGAGCCGGCATTACAACAAACCGTGCTCCTGCAACTTCTTGCGCAAGGTATTGCGGTTAATGCCCAGCATTTGCGCGGCATGCGACTGGTTGCCATCGGCGCGTGTCATCACGACTTCCAGGATGGGCTTTTCGACGGTCAGCACGACCATGTCATAGATATTCGACGCTTGCTGCTCGCCCAGGTCATTGAAATAATCTTCCAGACTTTTCTGAACGACTTCCTGTATGCTTTCTTTGCTCATTTTTTATGCTTCAACCGGCTAATTGATTTATCAAGGCGCTATGGGGTGTACGGATGACTGTCGCGCAAACGCGTAAATCAGACGCACACCGATACCACCCTTGTTCTTTATGTTGCTGCGGCCACTTCTATCAGGCCGCTGTCGCTATCTTCGGAGAGGCGGTATTGTAACCGTTCGCCAAACTTCCATTGCGACTCGAAAAATTGGTCGACGGCCAGCAATTGCGCGTCCGTCGATTCCAGCAAATTCATTTGCTGGCGAAACTCCTCGCCGCCTTCCAGGTCTTTCACGTACCAGCCGATATGCTTGCGCGCCGTGCGCACGCCGAGAAATTCCCCGTAAAACGCGTAATGGGCGCGCAAATGCTCGTCCATCAGGCTGCGCACTTCGTCCACATACGGCGCCGGCAATAAAGTACCGGTACGCAAAAAATGGTCGATCTCGCGGCAGATCCACGGCCGGCCCTGCGCCGCGCGGCCGATCATGACGGCGTCCGCCCCCGTCTGGTCCAGCACATAGCGGGCCTTTTGCGGGCTGGTGATGTCGCCATTGGCGACCACCGGGATGGCGACCGACGCTTTCACGGCGGCAATGGTTTCATACTCGGCCTCGCCCTTGTAGCCGTCGGCGCGCGTGCGGCCGTGCAGGGTCAGCATCTGGATGCCGGCCTGCTCGGCGATGCGGGCGATGCGCAAGGCGTTCCTGTTTTCGCGGTTCCAGCCCGTGCGAAATTTCAGGGTGACGGGCACGTCGACGGCATTCACCACCGCATGCAGGATCTTTTCGACCAGGCTTTCGTTCTGCAGCAGGGCCGAACCGCACCAGCTGTTGCAGACTTTTTTCACGGGGCAACCCATATTGATGTCGATGATCTGCGCGCCACGGTCCACATTGAATTTGGCGCAATCGGCCAGGTCCTGCGGATCGGCGCCCGCGATCTGCACGGCTTTCGGCTCCATTTCGCCCGCGTGATCGGTACGGCGCGAACTTTTCTCGGTCGCCCATAGTCGCGGATTCGAGGCCGCCATTTCCGAGACGGCATAGCCGGCGCCCAGCTGTTTGCACAACTGGCGAAATGGCCGGTCCGTCACGCCAGCCATGGGGGCGACGAAAACGTTGTTGCGCAGAATGTAAGGGCCGATTTGCACTGAAGAACCTGGAATGGACGGAGGAACCTGCTATTTTAACCGATTCCCTGCCTAATTAATAAGCACTATTTTTTAACGCCCAGTGCGCCAGTGCGCCGGTGGCGGCGAAAGTGGCCATTAGCCCAGCTCGTCCATGGCGGGCGCCGCCAGGTGTTCGATGTTTCCCCAGTGCACTAAATGCAACTTGCCGTCGGCATAGGAAAAACGATTCACGCTGGCATTCCTGACCTGGAAATCGCGCGGGCTGTCGAGCGTCATGCCGACCGCCTCGCGGTAAGCGCACTCGAGCACGCCGCCGTGGGCGACGATGGCGATGGTCTGGCCGTCATATTGCCGGGCCCAGCGCGCGATGGCCGCATTGGCGCGCGCATAAAACTGGCGGAAACTCTCGGCCTGGCGCTCGCCGGACGGCATCACGGCGTCGATCTGGCGCGCTTGCCATTGCGCATATTCGTGCGGGTACTGCGCCGCGATATCGGCATACAGCAAGCCTTCGAACGCGCCATAGCAACGCTCGCGCAGCAGCGGGTCGGCCTGCACCGGCAGCGCATGCAAATCGGCCACGGCCTGCGCCGTCTGGCGCGCGCGCTGCAAGTCGCTGGCCAGGACGGCGGCCAGCGGCTCGCCGGCCAGCGCCTGGCCCACGGCCGCGGCTTGCCGCAGGCCAACGTCGTTCAGGGGAATGTCGATATGCCCCTGCAGGCGGCGCTCGGCGTTCCACGGCGTTTCGCCATGGCGTATCAATAGTATCGTGGTGCTCATGCGTTATTTCTTCAAAGTAAGTGCCAGCGCGGGATTGAGCGAGTAGGCAACGACGAGCCGGGCCTCATCGAGGATATGGCCGTAAACGGCGTCCAGCGCCTGGCGCCCCGTAAAGCGCTCGGCCAGCGCCAGGCGCGGCACGTCGAGCGCGTACAGGCGGAACAGATAATGGTGCAGCCGCTCGTCGTTCCACGGCGGACACGGGCCATCATAGCCGTAATAGTCGCCCGCCATGTCGGGGTCGCCGGCAAACCAGCCGGTGTAGTCGTTGAGACCCTGGCGCAGATGGCCGGGCCCGCTGGCGGCAGGCTTGCCACGCGCCGTCACGGCGCTGGAGAACTGGCCGGCAGCAATGCTGCGCATGGCCAGCGGAATGTCGAGCAAGCTCCAGTGAAAAAAATCGCCGCGCGCACTGGCCAGCGGCAGCGTTTGACCGGCGCGGTTGGCCAGGCTGGCGTCCTGCGGTGCGTCGCCGTCGATGCAGAACAGGGCCAGCGACTCGGTGCCATTGGGCACCTCATCCCAGGCCAGATGGGGATTGTGGTTGGCCGCCAGGCGCACGCGGCTGACCGGGTCGATCTCGGCAAACGCGTACCCGGCCGGCAGCAGGCCGCCGTCACGAAAGGTGTCGCTCCACAATCTCATCGCTGCTCCTTATCTACTCGCTTACTGCGGTTTCGGATCGACTTGCAGCCAGAACGTGACCGGTCCGTCATTCGTCAGCGACACCTGCATGTCGGCGCCGAACTGCCCCGTCTGCACGCTGGCATGGCGGCTGCGCGCCTGCTCCACGAAATGGCTGAACAGGCGCAAACCGTCCTGCGGGCTGGCGGCCGGGGTGAACGACGGACGCGTGCCGGACTTGGTATCGGCCGCCAGGGTGAACTGCGGCACCAGCAGCAAGCCGCCGGCCACATCGGTCACGCTGCGGTTCATCTTGCCGGCCTCGTCGGCGAACACGCGGTAGCCCAGCAGCTTGGCCAGCAAGGCGTCCGCCTCCTTCTCGGTGTCGCCGCGCTCGGCACACACCAGCACCATCAGGCCGGCGTCGATGGCGCCGATGGTGGCGCCATCGACTTCCACCCTGGCGCGGGTCACCCGTTGCAGCAGCGCGATCATGCGCTCAGGGTGACGCGCGCAAATTTGCGCTTGCCCACTTGCAACACGAACACACCGGCCTCGACTTTCAAGGCCTTGTCGCTGATCACTGTGCCATCGATGCGCACGCCGCCCTGGTCGATCATGCGGGTTGCTTCCGATACCGATGGGCACAGACCCGTTTGCTTGAGCAACTGGGCGATCGCCAGCGGCGCGCCGGCCAGCGTCACTTCCGCAATATCGTCCGGGATGCCGCCCTTCGAACGGTTGACGAAATCGGCCAGCGCTTCCTCGGCCGCCTGCTGCGAGTGGAAGCGGGCGACGATCTCCTGCGCCAGGGCCACCTTGGCGTCGCGCGGATTGCGGCCGCCCTCGACTTCGCTCTTCAGTTGCGCCAGTTCGGCGATCGAACGCCACGACAGCAGCTCGTAGTAGCGCCACATCATGACGTCGGAAATGCTCATCAGCTTGGCGAACATGGTGTTGGCCGGTTCCGTGATGCCGATGTAATTGTTTTTCGACTTGGACATTTTTTCCACGCCGTCCAGACCTTCCAGCAACGGCATGGTCAGGATGCACTGCTGCTCCTGGCCATATTGCTTCTGCAGTTCGCGGCCCACCAGCAGGTTGAACTTCTGGTCGGTGCCGCCCAGTTCCAGATCCGATTTCAAGGCCACCGAATCGTAGCCCTGCATCAGCGGGTACAGGAATTCATGCACGGAAATCGGCACGCCGCCCTGGAAGCGTTTCGTGAAGTCGTCGCGTTCGATCATGCGCGCCACCGTGTAGTGGGAAGCGAGCTGGATGATGCCGCGCGCGCCCAGCGGATCGCACCATTCCGAGTTATAGCGGATTTCCGTTTTGCTGGCGTCGAGCACTAAAGATGCTTGCGCGAAATACGTCATCGCGTTAATCTCGATCTGTTCTTTCGTCAGCGGCGGGCGCGTGACATTGCGGCCCGACGGATCGCCGATCATGGAAGTGAAATCGCCGATCAGGAAAATCACCTGGTGGCCGAGGTTCTGCAGCTGGCGCATCTTGTTCAGCACCACGGTATGGCCCAGGTGCAAGTCCGGCGCGGTCGGGTCCAGGCCCAGCTTGATACGCAGCGGCACACCAGTTTGTTCGGAGCGGGCTAATTTTTGCGCAAATTCGCTTTCGATCAAGAGTTCGTCGACGCCACGCTTGGTAATTGCGAGCGCTTCTTGTACTCTGTCCGACAGCACGAGCGGCGTCTGAGCTGCGTTAGCCTTGGCAGGCGATGCGGTGGTGTTGATTTCCATAAATTTTTGCTGTAGATCTCAAAATGGTAGTAGGTTTGCAGAGTTTGGTATAATGCCCGATCCCATCAATCTTGCCGTATGAAAACGAACCAAAATAACAATAAAAAAGAGTAGCAGTTCACGAATCGTTCAAGGGCAAATTTTAACTGATTGCATGAACCCTATACATAAAATCACAGGCTCACGCTTGTACACCCAGCTCGCGACCACTCGCAAAGCACGCATCGTCGGCGCGTCCGCAGTGCTGCTGACCGTGGTCGCTTTTGGCGCTGTGGCGGTCTCTCCGATGGCGCCCGATGCGTCGGACCTGCCGGTCCGTTCGATCGCGGAAAACCTGGAAATGCCTGATCTGTCCTCGCAAATCACCGCGCTGGAACAGGTAGACCAGAACTTCACCCACGAAGAAAAGGTCCGTCCGGGCGATACGCTGTCCGCCATGCTGATACGCCTCGGCGTCGATGATGCGGTGGCCAGCAACTTCATCAAGACCGACAAGGTCGCGCGCCGCGTGATGATGCTGAAAACGGGCAAGCGCGTGCAAGCGCAAACGTCCGAAAACGGCGAACTGAACTGGCTGCGCGCCACTCTCGTTGATGACACCGGCACCTCGGCCAGAAATATCCTGATCACCCGCAAGGGCGACAAGTTCGTTGCCACGGAAGTGGCCGCGCAGCTGGAACGCCGTGTGGAAATGCATGCGCGCAAGATCACCTCGACCCTGTTTGCCGCCACCGATTCCAGCCTGGACGGCACCCGCCTGCCAGACGCGATCTCCAAGCAGATCGTTGAAATGTTCTCGACCAATATCGACTTCCGTTCCGACGTGAAACGCGGCGACTCGTTCAACGTGGTCTATGAAACCTTCTGGCAAGACGGCGAATTTGTCCGAGCGGGACGCATCCTGGCCGGTGAATTCACCAACCGCGGCAAGACGTTCCAGTCCGTGTGGTTCGAAGACCCGGCCAGCAAGCAAGGCGGCGGTTACTACAGCTTCGACGGCAAGTCCCTCAAAAAAGCCTTCCTCAAATCCCCACTCGAATTCTCCCGTATCTCGTCCGGTTTCTCGATGCGCGTGCACCCGATTTCCGGCAACTGGAAAGCCCATAAAGGCATCGATTTCGCGGCCGCCACCGGCACCCCGATCCGCGCTTCGGGCGACGGCGTGGTCGATACGGTCGGTTCGCAAAACGGCTACGGCAATGTGGTGGTCCTGAAGCACTGGGCCAACTACAGCACCGCCTATGCGCACATGAGCCGCTTCGCTTCGGGCCTGAAAAAAGGCCAGAAAGTCAGCCAGGGCGATGTCATCGGCTACGTCGGCACCACCGGCTGGTCGACCGGCGCCCACCTGCACTACGAATTCCGCGTGGGCGGCGTGGCGCAAGACCCAAGCAAGCTGAACGTGCAAGCACAGGCGCCGCTGACGGCCGCCGAACTGTCGCGCTTCCGCATGGTGTCGGCCGACATGATGCACCGCTTCACCCTGTTGCGTCCTGCCGATACGGCGCTCGCTTCGCGTTAAGCACCGCATGCCTTCGGGCAACAGGCAAAGGCACCGCCCATTCCGATGGCCGGTGCCTTTGTTTTATTCAGGCACTCACTCAAGACAGGAAAACAGCATGTTGTATATCGGTCTGATGTCCGGCACCAGCCTCGATGGCGTCGACGGCGCCCTGGTCGACTTCTCGCAGGATGGCGTGCGCAGCCTGGGTGACGCCTATGTGGCGTTTCCCGCCAGCCTGCGCGCCGACCTGATGGCCCTGCAAGCGCCCGGCCACAATGAAATCGAACGCGAGGCGCTGGCCGCCAACGCGCTGGTGCGCCACTACGCCGATTGCGTCGGCAGCCTGCTGGCCCAGGCCGGCATCGGCCCGGACGCCGTGGCCGCCATCGGCGCGCATGGCCAGACCATCCGCCACCGCCCCGAACTGGGTTTTACGCGCCAGCTGAACAATCCGGCCCTGCTGGCCGAGCTGTCCGGCATCGACGTCATCGCCGACCTGCGCAGCCGCGACGTGGCCGCCGGCGGCCAGGGCGCGCCCCTGGTGCCCGCGTTTCACCAGGCGCTGTTCAATGCGCCGGGCCAGACGCGGGTGGTGGCCAATATCGGCGGCATCAGCAATATCAGCGTGCTGCAGGCCGACGGCACGGTGACCGGCTACGATAGCGGACCGGGCAACGCCCTGATGGATGGCTGGATCTTGCACCACCAGGGCCAGCCCTATGACGCGGACGGCGCCTGGGCCGCCAGCGGCAAGGTCATCCCCGCCCTGCTGTCGGAGTTGTTGAATGAGCCGTATTTTGCCCTGCCGGCGCCGAAAAGCACGGGCCGCGACCTGTTTCATGCCGACTGGCTGGCCGGCAAGCTGGCTGCCTATCCGGATGCCTTGCCGGTCGATGTGCAGGCGACCCTGACGCAATTGACGGCCGCCAGCCTGGCGCAGGCGATCTTGCGCGACGGCGCACAGGCCGATACGGTCTATGTGTGTGGCGGTGGCGCGTATAACGCCAGCCTGATGGCGGCGCTGGCAAAAGAATTGCCGGGCATGGCGGTGACATCGACGCAGGCACTGGGCGTGGCGCCGAACCAGGTCGAGGCGCTGGCATTTGCCTGGCTGGCCTGGCGTTTTACACAGAGGAAACCGGGCAATCTGCCGGCGGTGACGGGAGCCAGGGGCTTACGGGTACTGGGTGCCTTGTATCCGCATTGAACGGCAGCACAAACACAAATAGCGGATCAATGATCCGCTATTTTTTCATTCCGGCGAAACTACTTTATACCGAGAACGAGGAACCGCAACCGCAGGTCGAGGTGGCTGTCGGATTCTTGATCACGAACTGCGCGCCTTCCAGGTCATCCTTGTAGTCGATTTCCGCGCCGACCAGATACTGGTAGCTCATGGAATCGATCAACAGCTGGACGCCGTTCTTGACCATGGTGGTGTCATCTTCATTGACGATTTCGTCGAAGGTGAAACCGTACTGGAAGCCGGAGCAACCGCCACCCTGCACGAACACGCGCAATTTCAGGTCGGGATTGCCTTCTTCCTCGATCAGCTGCGCGACTTTTTCAGCGGCGCTATCGGTAAAGATGATAGGCGATGGGATCACATCTTGCATTTCGGCGACAGCATTCATTTCATACTCCTCAGAAAACATGCGTTCATTATAGACTGTTGGCGCAAGTCGCGCTGTGGCCGCCCTTTTTTCAACGGCCACAGCGTTGTTATTGCTCACAGTCCGGGGGCGTGCCCCGCAAGGCTTACGGCAGCAGCGCGATATGCTGCAGGCCAGCCGTTTCCTTCAGGCCAAACATCAGATTCATGCATTGCACGGCCTGGCCCGATGCACCCTTGACCAGGTTGTCCTGCACCACCAGCACGATCACGGTATTGCCGCCTTCAGGACGGTGCAGCGCCAGGCGCAGCATGTTCGAGCCGCGCGTGGAACGGGTTTCCGGATGCGAGCCGAACGGCATCACGTCGACAAATGCCTCATCCTTGTATTGCTCTTCAAACAAGGCTTGCAGCTCTTCATTGCTGACATCCTTGTTCAGCTGCGCATACAGGGTCGAATGCATGCCGCGTATCATCGGCACCAGGTGCGGCGTAAACGTCAGCGCCACTTTGTCATCCGTAAAGCGCTGCAGCTGGGCGGTGGTTTCCGGCAGGTGGCGGTGACCGGCCACGCCATAGGCCTTGAAGCTGTCGCTGCTTTCCGAGAACAGGATGCCGATCTCGGCTTTGCGGCCGGCGCCCGACACGCCCGACTTGCAGTCGGCGATCAGGCTGCCGGCATTGACCAGGCCGGCTTTCAGCAGTGGATAAAAGCCCAGCTGCATGGTGGTCGGGTAGCAACCGGGATTGGCGATCAGCGTGGCCTGCTTGATGTCTTCGCGGTTCAGTTCCGGCAAGCCATACACGGCCTGGGCTATCAGCTCGGGCGCCGTATGCGGGATCTTGTACCACTGCTCGAACTTGGCCTGGTCCTTCAGGCGGAAGTCGGCGGCGAGGTCGATCACTTTCACGCCGGCGGCCAGCAGCGCTGGTGCTTGCGCCATCGCCACGCCGTGCGGGGTGGCGAAGAACACCACGTCGCATTGTTCGAGGTTGGCCTTGTCGGGCGAGGAAAACGCCAGTTTCACGTGGCCACGCAGGGAAGGATACATGTCGGCGACCGGCAAGCCATCTTCCTTGCGCGAGGTAATCGCCGTCAACTCGACGTCCGGATGGGTTGCCAGCAGGCGCAGCAATTCCACGCCAGTGTAGCCAGTGCCGCCGACGATGCCAACTTTGATCATGTTTTTTCCTTGAGTAAATAAAATAAGATAAATCAGGGGAGATACCGCAAGCCTGCGCGGTTTTGCGCGTATTTTACAGCGCAATGGCGCAGCACGCAGAAATGCAAAAAGCCGCCAGCTTGAAGGCCGGCGGCTTTTGAGACAGCGCCCGAAGACGCTGTAGCGTAGAAATTAACGCTTCGAGAATTGTTTTGCGCGACGTGCTTTGCGCAGACCAACTTTTTTACGCTCGACTTCACGTGCATCGCGGGTCACGAAGCCGGCTTTTGCCAGTTCCGGTTTCAACGCTGCATCGTAGTCGATCAGAGCGCGGGTGATGCCGTGACGAACTGCACCAGCCTGGCCCGATTCACCGCCGCCATGGACGTTGACTTTGATGTCGAAACGCTCGACATTGCCGGTCAGCTCCAGTGGTTGACGGATAACCATCAGACCGGTTTCGCGCGAGAAGTATTCGTTTGCTGGTTTGCCGTTAACAACGATCAAGCCTGTGCCAACTTTGATAAAAACGCGAGCCACTGCACTCTTGCGACGGCCGGTTCCATAATTGTAATTACCGATCATGTCAGTTCCTTAGAGAACAAGTGCTTTAGGTTGCTGAGCTGCGTGCGGATGGGAACCTTCCGCGTACACTTTCAGCTTCTTGATCATTGCGTAGCCGAGTGGGCCTTTAGGCAGCATGCCTTTGACCGCTTTCTCAAGCGCGCGACCTGGAAAACGCTGTTGCATTTTCTGGAAGTTGGTTTCGTAGATGCCGCCTGGATAGCCAGAGTGACGGTAGTAAATTTTCTCAGTAGCTTTGGTACCGGTCACACGCAGTTTGCCTGCGTTGATGACGACGATAAAGTCGCCGGTATCGACGTGAGGAGTAAATTCTGGTTTGTGTTTGCCGCGCAGTCGGAGTGCCACTTCGCTGGCAACACGTCCGAGGACTTTGTCCGTCGCGTCAACCACGAACCAATCGCGCTGGACTTCATGTCCTTTAGCGGAAAATGTTTTCATGTTGACTTCCTAATAGATTACACGCTCAAATGGTGGTTCCGCCTGGTAAATGCGCGGACTCTGCCTTATTTACTTTTCCTGAGCGAACGGAAAGCCGACAAGTATAAGCGGCTTTGCCCTGCCCGGTCAAGCGACAATCAACGCCGCAATCACGGCCGGTTGCGCCTCGGCCGGCCAAACATGGACAGTCATTCCTCTATTACAATACAAAACGCCTACAATTTTCGGAGAAGTACGATGGAATGCAAAGTTAGCTGGAATGGCCCGTCGGGCATGAGTTTTCGGGCAGAAACCGGCTCCGGCCACCTGGTGACGATGGATGGCGCGCCGGACGGCGGCGGCCACAACCTGGCGCCGCGGCCGATGGAAATGGTGTTATTGGGCACGGGCGGCTGCACCGCC
The DNA here is from genome assembly GCF_049896105.1 of Janthinobacterium sp. PSPC3-1. Lineage (NCBI taxonomy): Bacteria > Pseudomonadati > Pseudomonadota > Betaproteobacteria > Burkholderiales > Oxalobacteraceae > Janthinobacterium > Janthinobacterium sp. PSPC3-1. The sequence goes on from NZ_JAFCTQ010000008.1 coordinate 182,044, forward strand.
TATGACGTGGTGCTGATCCTGAAACGGGGCCGCGAAGCCGTCAGTGGCTGCGAAGTGACGCTCAAGGCCGACCGCGCCGAGACCGATCCGAAGGTCTTTACCAAGATCCACTTCCACTTTACCGTACGCGGCAAGTCGCTGAAACCGACCGCGGTGGAACGCGCCGTGGCGCTGTCGCACGACAAGTATTGCTCGGCATCGATCATGCTGGCCAAGACGGCCGAAATTACCCACTCGTTCGAAATCATCGAAGAGTGATCTGCCAAGGCGTGTCGGGCGCCTGAAAAATGTTCAGGGCAAGGCGCATTGCCGAAGACAGTACGAATAGTACGGCGAGGCAGTGCAACGCAGCCATGGACTTTTTCTCAGGTGCCCATCAGACGTAATACGCGGTCTTGGTCATGACTTTGCCCATCACCCCCATCAGCGCCTTGACCGGCGCCGGGGTGACGGTGGCACCCAGGCGCTGGGCGGCTGCGCCGTGCTCGATCTCGTCGAGCTGCATCTGGCGCACGATGGCGCGCGACTTGGCGTCCTGCGGCGGCAACTCGCCCAGATGGCTTTCCAGGTGGGCTTCCACCTGCTTTTCCGTTTCCACCACAAACCCCAGGCTCTGGCCGTCGCCCATGCGCGCGGCCAGCGTGCCGAGCGCGAACGAGCCCGCATACCACAGCGGGTTCAGCAGGCTCAGGCGCGAACCGAGTTCACGCACGCGCTGCGCCGTCCAGGCCAGGTGGTCTTCCTCTTCGCGGCCCGCTTCGTCGAACTGTTCGCGTACCGCCGGGCTGTGCGCGTGGCGCGCCTGCGAATTGTACAAGGCTTGCGCGCACACTTCCCCCACGTGATTGACCCGCATCAAGCCTGCGCTGTGGCGCTGCTCGGCCGCGCTCAGGGTGGCGTCGGGCGATTGCGCGGCCGGCGTCGGGCGTGTAGCGGAAGCCACGCCGGCGATCACGCGCAAGGCCTTGTCGGCATCGACAATCAGGCGATCCAGGGGATTGAAGTAGCGGTGTGCGGTCATCGTCACGGAACTCATGTCTAGGGGAAAACATGATTATAGGACGATCACGGCCAGGCGTCCCGGTGCGGCCCACAGGCGGACCGGGCTTTATTGGCTTGCTTGACCTGTGCGCGCTTTTTCCTTTTCGATCCAGTCCACCACGGGACCGACGGCGTCCAGGCCCGACAGGCTTTTCGCCACGCCCAGGTTCAGGGAAATCAGGAAAAACATGCTGTCGATGGGAACATCGGGGCAATGGGTGGCGAAGGCGGCCAGGAAACGCGGCGACTCGAGCACGCGCAGCACTTTTTCACCGCTCATGAATTGCAATACGCTGGCAATACTGTGGCCACCACCGAGCGTGTGGTAAATGAAACGATTGTATTTGGCATCGATCTTCTTGAAATCGAGCTCTTCCTGCGTCATCAGGCCGGCCAGGTAATACAGTCCAAGGCTGACGCGAAAGAAGCCGATGGCTTCCGCGCTGGTCATGCCGGCGCGCGCCACGGCCAGCACTTTCTGCTGCATCGCCTCGTCTATGTTTCTCATTGCATTCCCCCTGCACCGTCACGCAGCGCCCATCGGCGCAGCTTGCATGAAGATGCGGCCTTTTTCAATAGCGATTCTCTATTTCCTTCTTGCAAGTTACTTTTTTTGCATGCTACCCTGAAGCCCCCACCCAGAATGGATGTGCCCATGATAGAGGTAAAGCACCTGGCCAAGCGTTTTCGCATGCCGCCACAGAAAGACAAAACCACGTCGGCTCCCGATCCGCGCGACCACGACGGCTGGTTTCACGCCGTGCGCGATGTCAGTTTCAGCTGCGCACCCGGTGAAGTGCTGGGTTTGCTGGGACCGAACGGCGCCGGCAAGACCACCACCTTGCGCCTGTTGTCGACCGCCCTGCAGGCGGACGCGGGCAGCGCCCTCGTCAATGGCATCGATGTCTTGCAGCAACCGCTGGTGGCGCGCCAGAGCATCGGCTTCCTGTCCGGTTCGACCGGCTTGTATGGCCGCCTGACGGCACGCGAAAACGTCGAATACTTCGGCCGCCTGCACGGCATGCCGGCCGACAAGCTCAAGCAGCGCTGCGATGAACTGTTCGCCCTGCTGCAGATGGAACATTACGGCAACAAGCGCGCCGACCAGCTGTCGACCGGCATGAAGCAGAAATGCGCGATCGCGCGCACGGTCGTGCATGCGCCGCAGGTGGTGATCCTCGACGAGCCGACCACCGGCCTGGACGTGATGTCGGCCAAGATCCTGCTGGACTTTATCGCCAGCTACAAGGCGCTGCGCGTGCCGCTGATCTTTTCCACCCACCATTTGCACGAGGTGGAAAAGCTGTGCGACCGCGTCTGCATCATCAACCATGGCACGACCGCCTTCAATGGCACGGTGGACGAGTTGCGCCACCTGGGCGGCAGTGCGGATCTGTACGACGCCTTTGTCGGCGTCATCAACCGGGGAGCTTGAACGCATGTGGACCATTTATTTGAAGGAATTGCTGGAACTCACGCGTGACCGCAAGACCCTGATCTTCACCATCCTGATTCCGATCTTCGCCATGCCGCTGATCTTTGGCGGCTTCGCTTATGTATCGAGCAATATGTTCAAGAACGCCAAGTCGGCCGAGCTGCGCTACGCCCTGTTCGGCCAGCAGCACGCACCGGCACTGAGCGCGCGTTTTGGCCAGCAAACCAATTTGCGCCTGGTGCCGTTGACCGATGAAAGCGAGATCCGCCAGGCCATCGCGGACGAACGCATCAAGTTCGCGGTGGTGATACCGCCGCAGTTTGATGCCGCCTTGCAGCAGCAGCGGCAAGCGAGCATCACCTTGCACTACAACAGCGCCAGCACGGTCGACGTGACGCAGCAGCGCGTGCGCGAGGTGATCGACGGCTACAACACCAGCTTGCGCCAGGAGTCGCTGTCGGCCCTGAACCTGAATGCCGAACAACTGGCGTTTGCCCTGGCACCGGTGCTGCTGGAGAAAAAATCCACCGCCGACCAGCGCGAACAGATGGGCGCGATCATCGGCGGCATGCTGCCTTACCTGCTGCTGATGGTGTGCCTGACGGCCGCCATGTATCCGGCCATCGACATGGGCGCCGGCGAAAAGGAACGGGGCACCTTGGAAACCTTGCTGCTGGCACCGGTGCCGCGCGGCGCCATCGTGCTGGCCAAGTTCCTGGTCTTGTTTACGGTCGGCATGACCTCGGCCGTGCTGATGGTGGGCAGCATGGCCGCCCTGCTGCTGGGCTTCGGCAACTCGCTGGAAGGCAACCTGGCCGTCATGGTGCGCAGCATTACCTTGCCCGACCTGGCGATGGTGACCCTGATGCTGGTGCCGACGGCTGCCATCTTCGCCTCGCTGCTGCTGTCGATCTCGATCTACGCCAAGAGCTACAAGGAAGCGGCCGGCATGATCACGCCGCTGATGCTGCTGACCATTTTGCCTATCGTGGTGGCCATGCTGCCGGGCGTGGAACTGAACTGGCTGTGGGCGATGGTGCCGTTGACCAATGTCTCGCTGGCCATGAAGGAGCTGGTCAAGGGCACCATGGATTACAGCATGTTCGGCGTGATCCTGGCCTCGACCACGGTGATTGCCGGCGCCCTGCTGCTGCTGTGCCGCTGGTGGTTCAAGCGCGAAGCGGTGCTGTTCCGCAACTGATCCTCACGGGCGGCGCGCGCCGGCACGGCCGCGCCGCCGTTCCACCCCGCCAATTGCACTCTGGGCACGCGAAAATACCGTATATCGCAAGCAACTGCCCAGCACGTCTTTTATTCAATACAATGCCATCATGGAAAAGCCCCGGACCGCCTGCCAGGCGCCGGGTGCCGCACGTCTAACAGCATGAGCAAGGAATTGTATGGAATTGCAGATTCGTCACTTGTCGAAGACCTACGCCAACGGTGTCGTGGCGCTGGACGATATTTCGCTGGCGATCCCACCCGGCATGTTCGGTTTGCTGGGCCCCAACGGCGCCGGCAAGTCGACCTTGATGCGCACCCTGGCCACCTTGCAGGAGTGCGATTCCGGCTCGGTCTTCTTCGGCGACTACGACGTGCTCGACGACAAGGACGAGATCCGCCGCATGCTCGGCTATCTGCCGCAGGACTTCGGCCTGTATCCGAAAGTGACGGCCTACGAACTGCTGGATCACTTCGCCAATTTAAAGGGCCTGTCGCAGCGCACGCGCCGGCGCGAAGTGGTCGACGGCCTGCTGCAGCAAACCAATCTGTTCGATGTGCGCCACCAGCGCCTGGGCACGTTTTCGGGCGGCATGCGCCAGCGCTTCGGCATCGCCCAGGCGCTGCTGGGCGACCCGAAGCTGATCATCGTCGACGAACCGACGGCCGGCCTCGATCCGCAGGAACGGGTGCGCTTCCACAACCTGTTGTCGGACATCGGCGAAGACAAGACCGTCATTTTATCGACCCATATCGTGTCCGACGTGGCCGACCTGTGCGCCAACATGGCCATCATCAACAAGGGCCATGTGCTGTTGTGCGGCAAGACGCAGGAATTGATCGATGATGTCAGCTGCAAGATCTGGGCGCGCTTTGTCGACAAGAAGGAGCTGGCCAGCTTCCAGCAGCGCCACGCCGTGATATCGACCCGGCTGCTGTCGGGCCGTACCCTGATCCATGTCTACAGCGATGACGATCCGGGCGACGGTTTCGAGGAAGCCATCGGCGACCTGGAAGACCTGTATTTCGCCACCATCGCCGGCCGCCACCGCGTCGACCCCAGCTGCGGCGAGGAGTAAGCATGTTTGCGATTGCCTTCTTTGAAGCACGACAGCGTTTCAAGCTGCTGTCCACCTGGGTGTATTTCGCCATGTTCCTGGCGCTGTCCATGCTGTGGATGGCCGCCTCGGGCGGCGCCTTCAAGGAAGTGTCGATCAGCATGGGCGGCAGGTTTTTGATCAATGCGCCGCGCTCGCTGGCCCTGAGCTGCGCCGTGCTGGGCTGCTTCGGCGCGGTGGTGGTGGCCGCCATGATGGGCCGCTCGGTGCAGCAGGATATCGAATACGGCATGCAGCATTTCTTCTTCAGCGCGCCGATCCGCAAATACGAGTATGTGTTCGGTCGCTTTCTCGGCGCCACCCTGGTGCTGGCGGTGGTGTTTGCCAGCATTATCCTCGGTGCCTGGCTGGGCAGCTGGTTGCCCGGCATCGACCAGGAACGGCTGGGGCCGCAGCGCCTGCTGGCCTATCTGATGCCGTATGTCTTTACCCTGCTGCCCAACCTGTTCATCTTCGGCGCCATCTTTTTCGTGATTGCCGCGCTGACGCGGCGCATGTTGCCCGTCTATATCAGCTCGGTGGTGATGCTGATCGGCTACCTGGTGGCGCCGTCGCTGGCGCGCGACCTGGACTTCAAGACGGTGGCCGCGCTGATCGACCCCTTCGGCACCACGGCCCTGATCAACCTGACCGAATACTGGCCCAATGCCGAACGCAACACGCGCCTGGTCACGCTCGAGGGCGTGTATCTGGTCAACCGCGCCATCTGGTGCGGCCTGGCCCTGCTGGCCTTGCTGCTGGGCTACTGGCGCTTTCACTTCCACGCCGCGCCCGACAGCGGCTCGGCCAGGCGCCAAGGCGACGCCACGCCGCCCGCGCGCCTGTCGAACAGCGCGCTCGACACGCATGAGCCGCCCGATTTTGCCCGGCGCAGCCTGGCCGCCCTGCTGCTGCAGATGAGCTGGCTGAACCTGCGCGAAACCATCAAGAACATTTATTTTGTCGTCATCGTGCTGGCCGGCGTGCTGGTGATGTACGCCAGCGCGCTGGACATGGGTTCGATATATGGCACCAATACGTATCCGGTGACGGAAAAAGTGCTGGACATCGTCAGCGGCGCGTTCGCGCTGTTCATGCTGGTGATCACCACCTTCTATGCGGGCGAACTGGTGTGGCGCGAGCGCGAAAGCGGCTTGCAGCTGATGCTCGACGCCCTGCCCGTGCCGAACTGGCTGCCACTGCTGTCGAAACTGTTTGCGCTGATCGGCCTGCAGGCATTGCTGAGCCTGGTGATCATGTTGTGCGGCATGTCGATCCAGATCGTCAAGGGCTATTACCGGCTCGATCCCGGCCTGTACTTTGAAGCGCTGTTTCTGACCCAGTTGCCCGGCTATGCCCTGACGGCCGTGCTGGCGATTTTCCTGCAAGTGCTGATCAACCAGCGCTACCTGGCCTACTTTGCCATGATCCTGTATTACGGCGCGACCCTGACCTTCGGCTCGCTGGACCTGAGCAATCCGCTGCTGTTGTATGGCAATACACCGGGCTTCCTCTACTCGGCCATGAACGGCGCCGGCCACTACCTGCTGCGCGAACGCTGGTACCTGCTGTACTGGAGCGGCGCGGCCGTGATGCTGACCGTGCTGGCCCTGCTGTTCTGGCCGCGCGGCGCACACGACAGCTGGCGCATCCGTCTGCGCCTGGCGCGCCACGCCCTGAGCCAGCCGGTGCTGGCCAGCTTCGGCGCCGGCCTGGCCGTCTTCCTGGTCGCCGGGAGCATCCTGTTCTATACCTTCCATATCGCCAACGACTACAAGTCCGGCTATGCGCGCGACGCCGAGCGCGCCAGCTTCGAGCGCCAGTACCGCAAGCTGGCGGCCACGCCGCAGCCGCGCATCGCCGACGTCAAGCTTGACGTGGCCATCTACCCGGCCCAGCGCACCCTGAAGGTCAAGGGGCACTACCTGCTGGAAAACCGCACCGCCGTGCCAATCAGCCAGATTTTCATCCAGCAAGACCCGACCGCCAGCATGCGGCTGCGCTTCGATACGCGCGTCCATCCGGGCCTGGACGATACGCGCCTGGGCTTTTACAGCTACCGCCTGGCCGCGCCGCTGCTGCCGGGCGCCACCCTTGGCCTCGATTTCGACGTCGACTACGCGCCGCGTGGCGTGCTGGGCCTGGGCCAGGACACGCCGGTGGTGGCCAACGGCACCTTCTTTACCAATGCCGTGCTGCCGCATGTCGGCTACCAGCCGCAGCTGGAACTGAACGATCCGCGCGACCGCAAGCGGCACGGTTTGCCGCCGCGCGCGCGGGCGCTGGCGCGCGACGATGCGCGCGGCCTGGCCGACAATCATGTCGGCAACGACGCCGACCGCATCGGTTTTGAAGCGACCGTCAGCACCGTCGATGGCCAGACGGCGATCGCGCCCGGCATGCTCGACAACGACTGGATAGACAAGGGCCGCCATTACTTCCATTACAAGATGGACCAGCCCATCCTCAATTTCTATGCCGTCCAGTCGGCCCGCTACGCCGTCCGGCACGAGCGCTGGCAGGACGTGGCCATCGATGTGTATTACCAGCCGGGACACGAATATAATCTGGACCGCTTCGTGCGCGGCAGCAAGGAAGCGCTCGAGTACTACACGAAAAACTTCGGCCCCTACCAACAGAAGATCGTGCGCATCGTCGAGTTCCCACGGTACCAAACCTATGCGCAGTCGTTTCCGGGCACCATACCGTTTTCCGAAGGCCTGGGTTTTGTCGCCAGGGTCGACGACAAGAACCCGAAGGATCTCGACTATCCGTTCTATGTCACCGCGCATGAAGTGGCTCACCAGTGGTGGGGCCATCAGCTGGTGGGCGGCAACACGCGCGGCGCGAGCGTGCTGAGCGAAACACTGGCCGAATATTCGGCGCTGATGGTGATGAAAAAAACCGGCGGCCCGAACAGGATGCGGCGCTTCCTGCGCTACGACCTGAACCGCTACCTGATGGGCCGCGCGGAAGAGCGCAACCGCGAGCTGCCGCTGGCCGACAATGAACGGCAGGACTATATCCACTATCACAAGGGCGCGCTGGCCATGTATCTGCTGCAGGACATCGTCGGCGAAGACAAGATCAACGGCGTGCTGCGCGAACTGCTGCAACAGCATCGGCGCCAGTCGCCGCCGTACGCCAGCGTGACGGCGCTGATCGATGGCTTGCGCCAGGTCACGCCGCCGGAGCAGGCTTACCTGATCGATGATCTGTTCGAGAAAATCGTGCTGTTCGATAACCGCGCGCTGGCGGCCACGGCGCGCAAGCTGACGGACGGACGCTATGAAGTCACCATCAAGGTGCAGGCCGGCAAGGTGCAGGCGGGCGAACAGGGAGAAGAGCAGGAAGTGCCGCTGCGCGACCTGATCGAGATCGGCGTCGATGACAAGGATGGCAATGCGCTGCTGCGCGAACGCAAGCTGATGAGCAGCAAGCAGGCCAGCTACACGGTGGTGGTGGCCACCCGGCCGGCCAGGGCGGGCATCGATCCCGACAACAAGCTGATCGACCGCAAGCCGGACGACAATATGATCGCAGTCGATATCAGCGAGCGCTAGGCGCCAGGCCAGGCCAGGCCAGGCCAGGGTATCAGGCGCGGGTGGCCACGCTCAGGCTGATGCCCATTTCGCTGAAGACGGCCAGGTCGCCCAGCGGCAAGTCCAGCGGCACCGCCGTCGAGGCACCTGGCGATTCGCCACCGCGCAATTCAAATTGCAGCTCGGCCACGATGCGCGGCATGCTGAAGGTGACGCCGCGCGAGCGGCATTCGGACAAATAGCTGCGTATGCGCGAGGGCAAGACCTGCGCCTGGCTGGCCTGCGCCACCAGCAGTTCGAAACCGGAATCGAGATACACGCGGCCCGCGCCTTTCGGCTCGCCCTTGCGCCACTGGCGCTCGGGCTCGGTCGGCAGGACTTCCAGGATGGACTTGAGCGTGAGGTCGTCCCCATGCACGGTCAACTTTGCCATATTCATCGTCAAACTTTCTAGCCTGCACGCTACCAAAGCGGCGGCGCGATCATCAGACGGCCTAGTCTACGCATGGTCGGCAATTATGTCCACACGGCAATATTTAATGACAGCTTGACCTTGCGCAATATCAAGCCCGCCCGGCACGATGCCGGACGGGCCAGCGGCTTACGCCTGCTTGCCGATCGCCTGCAGGGCGGCCCGCACACCGGCACCGTAGGCCGGATCAGCCTGGTCGAAATGGGCCAGCTGGCGTTGCAAGGTTTCCTCACGCACCAGACTCAAGGGACCGGCCAGGTTATCGAACAGGTTCTGCTTGCCCTCTGGCGTCAGCAGGCGGAACAGATTGCCGGCCTGCGTGTAGTCGTCTTCCGTGCCACGGCCATCGTAGCGCGCCGCGCCGCCATCGAGCGCCAGGGCCGGCTCGCCATGGCCCAGGCCCTGCGGCGCGCTGCCGGCCGCGGCCACATTGGCGTAATTGCGCGCCGAACCACCGTTGTTGACCGCCATCGCGCCGTCGCGCTGCTGGTTATGAAAAGGGCAGCGCGCCGCGTTCACCGGCAAATGCTGGTGATTGGTGCCGACCCGGTACAGCTGGGCGTCGTGGTAGGCAAACAAGCGGCCTTGCAGCATCTTGTCGGGCGAATAGCCCATGCCCGGCACGGCATTGGCCGGCGAAAACGCCGCCTGCTCCACTTCCGCGTGGTAATTGTCCGGATTGCGGTTCAGTTCAAAGATGCCGACCGGCAGCAATGGGAAATCCGCATGCGGCCACACTTTCGTCAGGTCGAACGGATTCCAGCCCGTGCGCTGTTCCCACTCGACGAGTTGCGCCTCGGTCGCCACCTGCAGCTTGACCTCCCACTGCGGGAAGTCGCCCCGTTCGATGGCGCCGAACAGGTCGCGCTGGGCGTAGTCCGGATCGGCACCGGCCAGGCGGCCCGCTTCGGCAGCCGGCAAGTTTTTGATGCCCTGGCGCGTCTTGAAATGCCATTTCACGTAGACGCGCTGGCCGTCGGCATTGATCAGGCTGTACGTGTGGCTGCCGAAGCCATCCATGTGGCGGTAGCCGTCGGGCGTGCCGCGGTCCGAAAACAGCATGGTGACCTGGTGCAGGCTTTCCGGCGCATGGCTCCAGAAGTCGAACATCATCTCGGCCGATTTCAGATTGCTGTGCGGGTCGCGCTTTTGCGTATGGATAAAGTCGGGGAACTTGATCGGGTCCTTGATGAAGAACATCGGCGTATTGTTGCCGACCAGGTCCCAGTTGCCCTCTTCGGTATAGAAGCGCAGGGCGAAGCCGCGCGGATCGCGTTCGGTGTCGGCGCTGCCGCGTTCGCCACCCACGGTGGAAAAGCGCGCGAAGGTGGCCGTCTGCTTGCCCACTTCACTGAACAGCCTGGCCTTGGTATAGGCGGAAATATCGTGCGTGACGGTAAACGTGCCGTAGGCGCCGGAACCTTTTGCATGCACCACGCGCTCGGGAATGCGCTCGCGGTTGAAATGCTGGAGTTTTTCCAGCAGATGAAAATCCTGCAACAGCAAGGGCCCGCGCGCACCGGCGCTGGCGGAATTCTGGTTATCGGCCAGCGGAATGCCGGAAGCGGTGGACAGGGGAGTATTTGGCGGCGGCGTGCTCATGGTGCTTTCCTTCGTTGGTGACTGATGGATACAGTGTAACGAGCGCAGCAATAAAGGAAAAGATAATTGATTTTATCGATTCAATAGGTATTTACAATGATGCCGCAAGCTGCCGGCCGACGTTCGACAGACAAAAAAAAGCCAGGGATGTCCCTGGCTTTTTGCTTGCTGCAAACTGCTGCTTACTCGGCCGCCGCGGCCTTCTTGGCGGGCGCTTTTTTCACCGCCGGCTTTTTCACCGCCGTGGCTTTTTTGGCCGGCGCCTTCTTGACGGCCGCTTTTTTCACCGGCGCCGCAGCTTCTTCGCCCTCGACTTCGGCCGCCGCCTTGCCCTTGGCTGGCGCCTTGGCGCCCGGCTTGGCCTTGCGTTCTTCGAACTCGAAGCTTACCTTGCCATCCTTGCCGCGCACCAGGAAAGCCTTGAACGGACGGCGCGTGCGCTGCGAAACAAAGCCGGGCAGCAGGTCGGTCTTGCCATCGTTGAGCAGTTTTGCCATTTGTTCCGGCAAGATTTCCTGCTGCAGGATGATGCGGCCGCTGCGGAAGTCGCACGTCTTCGGTTTCGCCACGCTGTGTTCGCACACATAGGCCAGGCCCATTTCATACACGCCGCCGTTGCACTTGGGACAAGGTCCCAGCGCCGTCTGGCCCGTGAAGTCGACGCCTTCGCCGTCTTCGCTCTCGTCGTTCTGGCCGAAATCGAATTCCAGTTTGAAATTCTTGATCTCTTCATCGCGCACGATGCGCAAAATCGCGGCAAACGGACGACCCATTTTCGAGCGGAAACCTTGCAACGGGCCGATGGTGCGGTCCTTCAGCAATTGCTCCACCTCCGCGATCTCGAACTGGCGCGAACCCGGCGTCTTGCTCATCGAGAACTCGCACTTGGTGCAGGCAAAGCGGCGGTAGTTTTCCTTGACCACGCTCTGGCAGTTCGGGCACGGGGTGACCAGGGTCGCGTACTCGCCCGGGATGGTGTCGTTGTCGTATTCCTTGGCGCGCTTGACGATGATTTGCGTCATCTGCGCGATTTCACGCATGAATTCATCGCGCGAAATCTTGCCCTTTTCCATCTGCGACAGCTTGTATTCCCACTCGCCCGTCAGCTCCGGCGCCGTCAGTTCGTTGACGCCCAGGCCCTTGAGCAAGGTCATCAATTGCGAGGCCTTGGCGGTCGGCATCAGCTCGCGGCCTTCGCGCAGCAGATAGCGTTCCGTCAGCAAGCCCTCGATGGTGGCCGCGCGCGTGGCCGGCGTGCCGAGTCCCTTGCCGGCCATCGCATCGCGCAGCTCGTCGTCGTCGATCAGCTTGCCCGCGCCTTCCATGGCCGACAGCAAGGTCGCCTCGGTATAGCGCGCTGGCGGTTTCGTCACCAGGCCATTGGCGCTGACGCTTTCGGTCTGCACTTTTTCGCCCTTGGCGACCGGTACCAAGTTGCCGTTGCCATTGCTTTCCTTGTCGGCGTCGGTCGATGCTTCCTTGCCGTAGATCGCCAGCCAGCCCGGATTGGTCATGACCTTGCCTTCGGTCTTGAACTGATGGCCGGACACTTCCGTGTAGCGCGTGGTGACCTGGAACTCGGCAGGCGGGAAGAACACGGCCATGAAGCGGCGCGTGACCAGGTCGTACAGTTTCTGTTCCGGCTCGGACAGGTTCTTCGGCGCGATGGTGGTCGGAATGATCGCGAAGTGATCCGAGATCTTCGTGTTGTCGAAGATGCGCTTGTTCGGCTTGACCCAGCCCTTGTCGATGATCTGCTTGGCGAACTGGTGGTAGTTGCTGTTGTCCTTGACCGTTTCCAGCGCCTGCAGCACGGTCGGCATATAGTCTTCCGGCAGGTGGCGCGAATCGGTACGCGGGTACGTCAGCACCTTGTGCTTTTCGTACAGCGCCTGGGCCAGGCCCAGCGTGTTCTTGGCGGAAAAACCGAAACGCGAGTTCGCTTCACGCTGCAAGCTGGTCAGGTCGAACAGGCCCGGCGCCATCGAGGTGGTCGGTTTCGATTCTTCCGTGACGATGCCCTGGCGGCCGCGGCAGGCGGTGGCGATCGAATCGGCCGCCGCCTTGCTCCACAGGCGCTCGGCGCGTTTTTCCGGATCGTTCTCGTCCTTCTTGAACTTGGTGTCAAGCCAGCGGCCTTCGTAGATACCGGCCGCGCAGACGAATTCGGCGCGCACTTCCCAGAAGTCGCGCGGCACGAATTTCTTGATCTTGTCTTCGCGTTCGACCACGATCGACAGGGTCGGCGTCTGCACGCGGCCCACGGTGGTCAGGTAAAAGCCGCCCTCTTTCGAGTTGAACGCCGTCATGGCGCGGGTGCCGTTGATGCCGATCAGCCAGTCCGCTTCCGAACGGCAACGCGCCGCATCGGCCAGCGGCAGCATTTCTTCGTCGCTGCGCAGGTGCGAAAAACCGTCGCGGATGGCGCCCGGCGTCATCGACTGCAGCCACAGCCGCTTGACCGGCTGCTTGGCTTTGGCGTTTTGCGCGATCAGGCGAAAAATCAGCTCGCCTTCGCGCCCGGCATCGCAGGCGTTGATCAGGGTGGTCACGTCTTTGCGCTTGATCAGCTTGTTCAATACTTTGAGGCGCGCTTCCGTCTTGGCGATCGGGTTCAGCGCGAAATACGGCGGTATCATCGGCAGGTGCGCGAAACTCCATTTGCCGCGCTTGACGTCGAATTCTTCCGGCACGGCGATTTCCAGCAAGTGGCCAACCGCCGACGACAGGACGTATTCATCCGATTCAAAGTACTCATCGTGCTTGGTAAAGCCGCCAAGCGTCTTCGCGATATCGTTCGCGACAGAAGGCTTCTCGGCGATGATGAGGGTTTTTGTCATAGTTATTAGTCTCGAAAAATGCTCTAGGATAGTGTCAGCATGCGCATCATACAGTGCATTGCCGGGCGCCGACGCTTTTGTCTGCGCGGGGCCGTGTGACTTGTGGTCTTGTCAAGCGGCCAATGATAAGCGCCTTGGTGAGAAAACCGCAAGTTATCTAAAGACAACAATGCGCAGGAGCAAATGCAGGCACGGGGCAGACAGTCAGGTGGGCAAAAGGCGGCGGGCGGCGGGCAAGGGCCAGGCCGCCTTGCTGTATTCAGTGTAGCAGGCGGGGCGATAATTCTTCGTCGGAACCGAACAGGTCGTCAAACATCAGCGCGTCCGGCTCCTTGCCCTGGCTCCACAGCAGCATCAGCACGATGACTTTCAGCTTGCCCAAAGTGACGGGCGCTTCATCGAGGGCCAGCGCCCGTTCGATGACGATTTCGCGCTGCAGCGGCGACAATACCTTGGCGCTTTCGAGGAACTGGATAAAGCCGATGGCGGCCGTGCCCAGCACGTCGCTTTCTTGCTGAACGTAAAAACGCGTACCGGTGGAACTGGCGGTCAGGACTTGCTCGGCGCCCGCCATCGCGTTCAGGTCGGTCAGCCAGACCAGCGCTTCGGAGATCTCCACGTCATCAAAGCCGACAGCCGACAGCTTGCGCGCCAGCGCCGCCGGCTCGGGGCAGGCATCGGGGCGATAATAAGTCTCGTAGAGATAAACCAGGATATCGAACATGACTCTACTCTATCAGCTAAGCTCGCTGCGACACAAGTGCGCCAGCGGACAAAGCGGCGCCGTGCGGCAAGGCCGCCACACAAGTGACAAGCTGTCATTTGCAGCGTTGAAACAGTCCTCCCGGCAAGCGCTCCACCAGCCCCGCCATTTCCAGCGCCAGCAGTTCGCCCATCACCTCGGCCATCGCCAGGCTGCTGCGCGCGGCGAGGGTGTCGGCGTCGCAGGGGTCGTGGCCCAGCGCGGCCAGCAAGGGATGGGCCGGCGCAGCCAGGAGCGGGTGGGCCGGCGCCACCGTGCCGGCGGCAGCGGGCCACTGCAGTTCCTGCAGCACGTCGTCGACCGAATCGACCAGCTTGGCGCCCTGCTTGATCAGGGCGTGGCAACCCTTGGCCAGGGTGGCATGGATCGAGCCCGGCAAGGCATAGACATCTCGCCCGTACTCGCCGGCCAGGCGCGCCGTGATCAATGAACCGGACTGCGCCGCCGCCTCGATCACCAGCACGCCGCGCGCCAGGCCGCTGATCAGGCGATTGCGGCGTGGAAAATTGCTGGGAATGGCGGGCAAGCCCAGCGCATATTCGCTGACGATGCAGCCTTGCGCGGCAATCCTTTGCGCCAGATCAAGGTTGCGCCGGGGATAGACCAGATCGGCGCCCGTGCCGATCACCGCCACCGTGGCGCCCTCGCCGCGCAAGCCGCCCTCGTGCGCATGGGTGTCGATGCCCAGCGCCAGGCCGGACACGATCGTCAGCCCGGCGTGGCTCAAGGCCTCGGCAAACGCGGCCGCGTTCTGCATGCCCTGGGTGCTGGCGTTGCGGCTGCCGATCACCGCCACGCAGGGGCGCGACAGCAGTTCGGGGCGGCCGCGTACATATAAGAGCAGCGGCGGATCGGGAATTTCCAGCAGCAGCGAAGGATAAGCATAGTCGGCCAGGGTCAGCACGGCATTGCCGGGCTGGCTCAGCCATTGCAGGGTGAGTTCCAGTTGGCTGTTGGCAACCGGCCTCGGCGCCTGCAGGATGGCGCGCGCCACGCCCGCCGGCACCACCTCGCGCAGCGCGTCGAAGGACGCGGAAAATATGCCCTGCGGCAAACCGAAGCGCGCCAGCAAGGCGCGCGCCGCCACCGGCCCCACGCCTGGCAGCCATTGCAGGCGCAGCCAGAACGCCAGTTCGCCGCCCTGGTCTTCGCTCACCGTATTTGCATCCATGACACCCTCGCCCCTTCGATCCGCGACGTCCGTCTTCCATGGTAGCGGCGCACCGGGGCGGGCGATATCGACGGGCGCAACAAAGGTGCACACTTCGGTGCACGGTTCCTGGCGGCAAACGGCCTGCCTTGCACAGCGAGACGGGCGTCTGTGATAAAATTTCTCCTTCAATCAGCGCAAAACCACCGGCGATCCAGCGCCGCGCACAGCCTTCATGTGCCCAGCTAATTCAACCAGCCAAACTACCGAATTCGTATGTCCATCTTAAATATCCTGCGTTACCCCGATCCGCGCCTGCACACCGTCGCCAAGCCGATCACCGACTTTGGCGACCAGTTGCAGACCCTGATCGATGACATGGCCGAAACCATGTACGACGCGCCCGGCGTGGGGCTGGCGGCGTCGCAAGTCGACCAGCACATCCAGATGATGGTGATCGACATCACCGAAGAAAAGAACCAGCTGCAAGTGTTCATCAATCCGGAAATCACCTGGGCCAGCGAAGAAAAGCAGGTCTACGACGAAGGTTGCCTGTCGGTGCCGGGCGTGTACGACGGCGTCGAGCGCCCGGCCCGCATCAAGGTGCGCGCGCTGGACCGCCAAGGCAAGCCGTTCGAACTGGAAGCCGATGGTTTGCTGGGCGTGTGCATCCAGCACGAAATGGATCACTTGCTGGGCAAGGTCTTCGTGGAATACCTGTCGCCGCTGAAGCGCAACCGCATCAAGACCAAGATGGTCAAGGAAATCCGCGGTCTGGAACGCGAAGCAAGCCTGCGCGCGCAAAATCGCCGTTTCTGACCGTCTGCTGGTAAACTGGCGGGCATTGTCATACCCGCCAGGCACAAGCCTGCGCACTTCACGACTAGGAACCCGATGAAAGTGATCTTCGCAGGCACGCCTGAATTTGCCGCCACCGCCCTGAAAGACTTGCACGAAGCGGGTTTCACAATTCCCCTGGTGCTGACCCAGCCCGACCGGCCTGCCGGCCGTGGCATGCAATTGCACGCCTCGGCAGTCAAGCAATACGCGCAGCAGCATGATATCGAGGTGCTGCAACCGCTCTCTTTACGCATGGACAGCAAGGACCCGCAGCGCGCGGCCGAAGCCCGCGCCGCCCACGAACGACTGCTGGCGACGGACTACGATGTGATGGTGGTGGCCGCCTATGGCCTGATTTTGCCGCGCAGCACGCTCGGCATTAAACCCTGCATCAATATCCACGGTTCCCTGCTGCCGCGCTGGCGCGGCGCGGCGCCGATCCACCGCGCCATCGAAGCGGGCGACGATGAAACCGGCGTGACCATCATGCAGATGGAAGAAGGCCTGGACACCGGCCCGATGCTGGCCATCGAACGAGTGGCGATCGAGGCGGGCGACTCGACCGCCACCCTGCACGACAAGCTGGCCGCCCTGGGCGGACGCATGATCGTCGCCACCTTGCGCAAGATGCAGGAAGCGCCACTGGTGGCCGTGCCGCAGTCGGAAGCGGGCGTCACCTACGCGTCAAAAATCGCCAAGGACGAAGCGGCCCTCGATTTTTCCCAGGGCGCGCTGGAACTGGGCCTGAAAATCCGCGCCTTCAATCCCTTCCCCGGCGCCTGCGGCCAGGTCGATGGCGTGGCCATCAAGATCTGGGCCGCCGACGTGCTCGAGGCCGACAGCGCCCAGCCGGCCGGCCAGGTGCTGGCGGCCGACGCCCAGCATGGCATCGTGGTGGCCTGCGGCACGGGCGCCTTGCGCCTGACGCAATTGCAAAAGCCGGGCGGCAAGCGCTTGCCGGCGGTGGAATTCATCAAGGGCTTTGCGCTCGACGGCAAGCGCTTCAGCTGACACCCCGCGCACCGCGCGGCGCGTGCCACGCTGAAAATCACGGTAGCCGGATAGACGCAGGCCCCGGCACGCCCGCCGGGCATGCGCCGCATCATGCCGGCAACGTCCTTGCATACGCGTTTCCACATATAAGTATTGGCTATCTCACCGTCCTGTGAGGGAATACGCGCATTAGGGCCTTGAGCAAACGTTCAGGGGGGAAAGATTCTCCGCGCCTCCACTATCCGGCGCCACCCCAAGTAGTTGGACAGATAGCGCGTCGCCACGCCATGAAACGCACTCAGCCATTCCCGCAGACGGCGGTGATGCCGGCATCATTCCCACTTTTTTCGATGCCATAGCCTTTTTTATTTCCGCATCATCGCTTGCGACATGACTTGTCGCGCATGCCTCTCATGATGAGCTGCGCTGTCACCAGATTGCTGGCGCTACGGAATGCGTGCCCGTACCCGATACGCTTTAACAAGATATTCAATTTACTTCTGCAAAATTTCTTTTTGGAAATATATAATTAGCATCTCAAACAAGTAACATTTTCTGTTTTATATGCTGACGGCCTGGCGATATGCAACTTAAAGAGGCAATACGATTGACTAAAAAGACAATCAAGCGTTCGACACGCAAAAAAAACTAGGTCAGCACATTTAGCTCATCGCACAGTTTCTCCAGTCCCGCCAGATAGTGGGCGGGATCCTTGCGGAAACGATGGCGCTGGCAGCGCGCCTGGCGACGCCGCTCCAGGTCGGCGCGCGTCGCGCGCCATCGGTCTTGCGGTACGGCGGCGAGCATGTCGCGCGTCACCGTGCCGGTCCGGGTAAACAGCGCTGCCGGCATGCGCACACTGCCACTGAGCACCAAAGAAGGCGAGGCCACCTTGCGGCCACTGGCACGCCGTTCGTGGTAGCGCAGGCTGCCGAAGGCCTGCTCCAGCGCATTGTTCGTGCGGGGCAGTCCGGCAATGCGGTAACAATGGAACACATCGCCGCCGTAACTGGCGCTCACCTTGACGAAGTGCGACAGGGCCTTGCACAAAGTATCAGGCAGGTCGGCGCGCTTGGCGGCACTCTCCATTTGCGCGAGCCAGTCCCGATAACGCGCCATGAGCGCATCCGCCGATAGCCCCTCGTCATTGCGCAGGATCGCACTCGCGCCCTGCACCCAGGCCGCGCCTTGCGCCACCTGCGGCCACCATCGTGCGGTACTGCTCAGGGCGCGCCCGAG
>NZ_JAFCTQ010000009.1:0-198085 GCF_049896105.1 Janthinobacterium sp. PSPC3-1
CGCACCAGTTCGATGCTGACCATCTTGCCCATCAGCGCAGTCAGCGGGATGGAGGCGTTATCGGACAGTACTTCCACGACATAGGAAAAATCGCGCGACAGGCTTTCGCTGGCGTCGAGCGCATTGGCCAGCAGCAAGGTGCCGGCGGGCGCGTCGCCTTGCGGAAAGTGCAGCCGCAGCAGGCGGTCGCCCTGCATGTCGCCGAGCAGCGCAGCCAATGCGATTGAGTCGCCGTCAAAGAAGTTCATGAAATTCTCGTTGCCATTGCATGGTGGTAGCAATGACTTTAGCGAGCACATCAAAAAGAGCTTTGCGTCACCCCAATAGTGATGTATTCATGTATTCAACGGCCTTGCGTAAGGTGGACTGCGTTGCTCACAATTGGCACCGTTGGCGTCAAGGTGACGCATGGACTTTCATTCGCTGATGTTTGGGCAAGCCTGCCGGCCGCTTATTTGCGCGGTTCGTGAATGCGGAATTTCCTGACCACCCCGGCGCGGTCGAACATGACGGCCACTTCGCGCGTGCCCTTGGCGTTGAGCAGAGGCAGGTAGCGGCTGGCGGACGGCGCTTGCAGCTGGTTCTTGTAGACCCAGACTTCATAGCCGGGGTCGAAACTGACCACCGTGGCGCTGCCGAGGGCCGCGTCGAGGTCGAGGCGGGTGGTCTTGCCGACGGTAATGTTCTGGTAGATGGCGCCGTTGGCGGGTGCGCGGTTGACGGTGTATTCGCTGGCGGTGCACATGGCCACGCTGAGGCCCGCGAGGCAAGAAAACGCCAGTTTCAAGAATGTATTCATAGCAGTAGTCCCGGTGCGCATCACTGCTTCCAATCTCAGAGGGGACGGGCGTGATGTCGAGGGGGAGTGTGCTTGCGTTTGTAACGATGTGCTACCGGATTCTATAAAGGCGCACAAATCGATACCGATGGTGCCGGTAGCCGCTACTTTTCAGCGGCCCTGCAGCACTTCGGTCGAGACCGCCAGGGTTTCCTTGATTTCTTCCATCACCACATAGCTTTTCGATTGCGCCGCCCCCGGCAGCTGCAGCAGCATGTCGCCCAGCAATTTGCGGTACTCCGCCATTTCATGGATGCGCGCCTTGATCAGGTAGTCGAAATCGCCCGACACCAGATGGCATTCCTGCACCTCGGGAATCTGCAGCACTTCGCGGCGAAATTGCTCGAAGGCCGACGCCGATTTTTGATTGAGGGTGATCTCGACAAAGACCAGCAATTTGGCCCCCAGCGCGGCCGGATTGACCTTGGCGTGGTAGCCCGTGATGACGCCGTCGCGCTCCATGCGCTTGACCCGTTCGATGCAGGGCGTGATCGACAAACCCACCTGTTCACCGAGGTCTTTCATCGAGATGCGGCCGTCCTGTTGCAGGATGCGCAGGATATGCCGGTCCAGCTTGTCCAGGCCGCGCGACGATTCTTTTAGAATTCTCATGGATTTTTATGATTATTTGCTGAATATCTCGATTTATACGTGAACATATGCTGGGCACTTACCAATATCATAGCGGTAAATCTGGCAATCTGCCCTAAAATAAATAGAGGAAATTATGCGTATCGTGATTCTGGGTAGCGGCGTCATCGGCGTCACCAGTGCTTACTATCTGGCCCGGGCAGGACATGACGTGACCGTCATCGACCGCCAGCCGGGTCCGGCACTGGAAACCAGCTTCGCCAATGCGGGGCAAATTTCTCCTGGTTACGCTTCGCCGTGGGCGGCGCCCGGGATTCCCCTGAAAGCGGTGAAATGGATGATGCAGCGCCACGCGCCATTGTCGATCTCGCTCGACGGCAGCCTGTCGCAGCTGAAATGGATGTGGCAGATGCTGCGCAACTGCACCCCCGACGCCTACGCCGTCAACAAGGAGCGCATGGTGCGGCTGGCCGAGTACAGCCGCGACTGCTTCAAGGTCTTGCGGGCCGAGGCCGGCATCACCTATGAAGGCCGCCAGCAAGGCACGATGCAATTGTTCCGCACTGAAAAACAGTACAACGACGCGGCCAAGGATATCGACGTGCTGCGCGACGCCGGCGTGCCGTTCGAAGTGTTGCAGCGCGATCAGTTGTCGCGCGCCGAACCGGCCCTGGAAGGTGTCAAGGACAAATTGTTCGGCGGCCTGCGCCTGCCCAACGATGAAACCGGCGACTGCCAGTTGTTCACCACCCGCCTGGCCGAAATGGCCGTCAACCTGGGCGTGCAGTTCCGCTACGGCGTATCGATCGACGCGCTGCTGACGCAGGGCGACAGCATTGCCGGCGTGCAGTGCGGCGGCGAAGTGGTCAAGGCCGACGCCTACGTGGTGGCGCTGGGTTCCTATTCGACCACCCTGCTGAACCCCTTGCTGGGCATCCCTGTGTATCCGCTGAAGGGCTATTCGATTACCGTGCCCATCGTCAACGCGGCCAAGGCGCCCGTCTCGACCATTCTCGACGAGACCTACAAGATTGCGGTGACGCGTTTCGACGACCGCATCCGCGTCGGCGGCATGGCCGAGATCGCCGGCTACGACCTGCGTTTGAACCCGCGCCGCCGCGAAACCCTGGAAATGGTGGTCAACGACCTGTTTCCCGGCGGCGGCAGCACGGCGGAGGCCACCTTCTGGACCGGGCTGCGCCCGATGACGCCGGATGGCACGCCCATCGTCGGCCGCACGCCGCTGCGCAATCTGTACCTGAACACGGGCCACGGCACCCTGGGCTGGACCATGTCCTGCGGTTCGGCCCAGTTGCTGGCCGACCTGATGTCGTCGAAACAGCCGGCGATCCAGGCCGACGACCTGTCCGTGGGCCGCTACAATGGCGGGGAGCAGCGCGGCAAGCTGCAATATGCGGAGGCGTAAGCAGAAATGAGCAAGGTAACAGAAGCAAGCAGCAAGGTGGCGGCACAGGCGCGCAGCGGCGCCATTCTGACCATCGATATCGACGCCGTGCGCGCCAATTACCGGCTGTTGCGCGAGCGCGTGCAGCCGGCCGCCTGTTCGGCGGTGGTGAAATCGGACGCGTATGGCCTCGGCGCGGCGCAGGTGGCCGCGGCCCTGCATGAAGAGGGTTGCCGGCATTTTTTTGTCGCCCACCTGGAAGAGGGCATCAGCCTGCGTCCGCACGTGGCGCCGGACGCCGCCATCTTTGTGCTGCACGGCCCGCCGGTCGGCACGGAAGGCGAATTCACGCGACATGGCTTGATCCCCGTGCTCAACAGCGAGCCGCAGGTGGCCGGCTGGCGCGCGCATGCCGCCGCGCTCGACCGTGAGCTGGACGCCATCGTCCAGGTCGATACGGGCATGTCGCGCATGGGCATGTCGCCGCAGGAAATCGATGGCTGGCTGGCCGATGCGCATTTTCTTGATGGCATCAAGGTGCGGTATATCATGAGCCACCTGGCCTGCGCCGACGAGCGCTATCATCCGGCCAACGCGCAGCAACTGGCGCGCTTCCTGGAAATCCGCGCGCGCCTGCCGCAGTATCCGGCCAGCCTGGCCAATTCCTCGGGCGTGTTCCTGTCGCCCGACTACCATTTCGACCTGGTGCGCCCCGGCGCGGCCCTGTACGGCATCACGCCGCAGGCGGGCGAGCCGAATCCCTTGCGATCGGTGGTGCGCCTGCAGGGCAAGGTGATCCAGACGCGCAGCATCAATGCCGGCGACCATGTCGGCTACAGTTGCCGCTACACGGCCACCGGCCCGTGCGTGGTGGCGACCGTGTCCGTCGGTTACGCCGATGGCTGGCTGCGCAGCATGAGCAACCAGGGCGTGGCGGTGATCGATGGCGTGCGCGTGCCGCAGGTGGGCGCCATTTCCATGGATTCGATCACGCTCGACGTCAGCAACATCGATGCCGGCCGGGTCGCGCCGGGCCAGCTGGTCGACCTGATCTGCCCGGAACACCCGGTCGATGCGGTGGCCGCCATGGCCCATACCATCGGCTATGAAGTGCTGACCAATCTCGGTGGACGGTATTTCCGCGTGTATACAGATCTTGCAGGTCTTGCGTCAGGCGCCACCTGACCTTCTGGCGTGCAGACGCCGGCAATACTTGTATGGCAAGATAGGCCTGTCGTGATCTTCACTTCAGGCCTTTTCTTTAACCATCACAGGGGGATTTACATGAGTCAATACCAAGTTGCAATCATCGTCGGCAGCCTGCGCAAGGATTCCTTCAACCGCCAGCTGGCGGACGCCATCGTCAAGCTGGCGCCGCCTGAATTTTCCTTCAAGCAGATCGAGATCGGCGACCTGCCGCTGTACAACCAGGACGACGACGGCGCCCAGGCACCGCAAGTATTGCGCCTGAAAACCGAGATCGCCGATGCCCAGGCCCTGCTGTTCATCACTCCCGAATACAACCGCTCGATTCCCGGCGTGCTGAAAAACGCCATCGACCATGGCTCGCGCCCTTACGGCCAGAGCGTGTGGGCCGGCAAGCCGGGCGCCGTGCTGGGCGTGTCGGTCGGCGCCATCGGCACCGCGCTGGCGCAGCAGCATTTGCGCAATGTGCTGGCCTACCTCGACGTGCCACTGCTGGGCCAGCCGGAAATGTTTATCCAGGCCAAGGAAGGCCTGTTCGATGAAAACGGCAATATCGGCGCGGCCAGCCTGGGCTTCTTCCAGGGCTGGATGAAGCAATATGTGTCGTGGGTGCAAAAGCACGCGATTCACGCCTGATCACACCATTGCCTGAACTTGACGCGTCCTTGATATCGCGGACAACAAACGGTTGCCATCGTCGTTTGTTGCTCTATAGATATGTATAATGCGTCTTTTTCAGGCGCGTTCTCCTCATGCCGCATCACCCCAAGTTGCCTTTGCGAATAAACCTGCGCCGGCTGATCGTGCTGGTGGCGTTCGCCAGCGCCATCATCGCGCTGGCCAATACCTTTTACGCCACGTATCGGGTGCAGCGGCAGTTGCTGATCGATACCACCCTGGAAGCGAACCAGGCCTATGCGCACAAGCTGGCCGGCAGCACCGAGGATTTCCTGCAGTCGAACCGCCAGCAACTGGCGTATAGCGCCGGCCTGCTGGCGCGCCGGTTTGGCGATGCCTCCGCCCTGACGGCCGAGGCCGAGCGCCTGCGCGGCCAGACCAACAGTTTTAATTCCGTGCTGATCGTCAACGCGCGCGGCATCGTGCTGGCTGTCTCGCCGGAAACCCTGGCCTTGCAGAACAGCCAGCTGGCGTCAAGCGGGGCGCTGCAGGCGCTGCGCGAACGCCGTCCCCTGATCACCCAGCCGTATATGTCGACGGCGGGCAACCTGGTAATCTTTATCTCGCATCCCATCTTTGATGCGAGCGGAAACTACCTGGGCTATGTGGGCGGCTCGATCTACCTGAAACAGAAAAATATTCTCTCCAGCCTGCTCGGCCAGCACTACTACCGCGACGGCTCCTATCTGTATGTGGTCGAGCAGCGGCGGCGCCTGCTGTACCATCCCGATCCCGGCCGGCTCGGTGCCACCGCCGGCGCCAATGTGGTGATCGACGCCATCGTGCGCGGCGAAAGCGGGAGCGGCAGCACGGTCAATACGCTCGGCGTCGACATGCTGGCAGGCTACGCCGTGCTGCCGTCGACGGGCTGGGGCATCGTGGCGCAGCGCCCGACGACCGCCACCCTGGCGCCGCTCAAGCAGCTGATGCTCAATACCTTCTGGCATACCCTGCCGATCGCCTTGTTCAGCCTGCCATTGATCTGGTGGCTGGCGCGCCTGATCTCGCGGCCGCTGGTGCAACTGGCCGAAGGCGCCAGCCGCATGGATGCGCCCGGCATGGCCGAGCGCATCGGCCGCATCGGCGTGTGGTACCTGGAAGCGGCGCAGATCAAGCGCGCCTTGCTCGTAGGCATGTCGTTGTTGCAGAAAAAGATCGGCAAGCTCAAGTCCGACGTGCAGACCGACCCGTTGACGGGGCTGGCCAACCGGCGCGGCATGGCGGCCGCGCTGGAGGCGTGGCAAGCACAGGCACGGGCGTTTTCCGTGATCGCCATCGATATCGACCATTTCAAGCAGGTCAACGACCGCTGCGGCCATGCGGTGGGCGACGCCGTGATCCGGCGCCTGGCCCATTTGATGCGCGCCTGTTCGCGCGACGCCGACGTGCTGTGCCGCAATGGCGGCGATGAATTCATCATGCTGCTGCCCGACGCCAGCCTGGACATCGCCTTGCAGGTGGCCGAACGGCTGCGCGCGCGGGTCGCCGAGGCCGAGATCCCCGGCGCCGGTTTCGTGACCGTCTCGCTGGGCGTGGTCTCGTCCAGCGAACAGGACAGCGACAGCGACAGCGCCTCGATCCTGCTGGGCGCCGACGCGGCGCTGTACGTGGCCAAGGAACGCGGGCGCAATTGCGTGGGCGTCAGGGACGCCCTGGTGCGCCACGGATGAACAAGCTGAACATTTACTGCGAGGTGGACGGCCAGCCGTTCGACCCGCGCTGGCTCGGTTGCCGCGACATGGGCTACGGCCAGCGCAGCGAGCTGCCCTTGCGGCCGTTTCGCTTGCGGCTGCCTGCCGGCATGCTGGACAGCCTGGTGGGCGAGGCCTGCGATGCGTTCGTGCAGACCTGCCGCGAAGACGATGCCGTGCTGGACGAGTCCGACCTGCCGGCCTTGCGCGACGCCGGTTATCCCTCCCTTGCCACCATGCTGGCGCGGCACCAGCCGCTGCTGGCCGAGCTGCTGGTCGATTATCTGTACCGAGACCTGCTCGACGCCATTGCCGTGCGCAGCGGCGCGCAACTGTACCGTCCGCGCCGCAGCGGCGATCCGCGCGGCGCGGACGCACGGCGCTACTTTACCGTCAACGCGCTGCGGGAAGTGCATGTTGCCGAAGGGGAAATCGTGCTGGAAGGACAGGGCTATTTCGGCACCTGGATCATCTGGCTGGCGCAACCGGCATAAGCGCTTGACCTTCCTCCCATGTCAAGGTTTATCATGCTGCCATGAATCGTGTCTTTTATCGCCACCTCGTTCGTTCGCTGCTCTGGCTGCTGGTCGCAGCGCTGCCCTTGCAGGGTTTCGCCGCGGCCATGCGCAGCTGCTGCCTGCAGCAGAGCGTGGCATCGGTAGTGGTCAAGGCCGAGGCGCCGCATTGCCACGCCATGGCCGATATGGAAGACCATGCCGGCAAAGCCATGGACATGGGCCATGGCCATGATTGTGGCAACCACGGCGCTTGCACCGTGGGCGCCACGGCGCCGCCACCGATGGCCGCGCTGCATCCATTGATGCTGGGCGCGCCGCAGCCGCCGGGCGCGCTGCCGCTGCTGTTTGCCGGCCATATACCAGCCGGGCCCGAACGTCCTCCCAGAAGCCCCCGCTCCGCCTGACCGCCCGTGAACCTGGCGGGGAGTTTCCCTGCGCCAGTGTTTTATTTCCGTGCCTTTGCCGCACGACCGTCCTGTTATCGAGATTACCCATGAAGCAATTGTTCAGCCTGGCCCTGGCCGCGTGCCTGCCGCTGGCCGCGTTCGCCCAAGCACCCGCGCCCGCGCCGCACGATGCGCAGGCATCCGTGCCGTCCATCGTCTACCGTTCCGCTGTTGACAGCTATCAGCCCGCCGCCGAAGAGGAGGCCACGCCGGACCAGACCTGGCGCGCCGTCAACCGGAAAGTGGGCGACGCCGGCGGCCATATGGGCCATATGATGAAAGGGCACAAGATGCCGATGAAGATGCCAATGAATATGCCTATGGACAAGCCTGCCGCGCCCGAGGCCCCGGCGAAGCCGCATCATGAACACCAGGGGCACTGAGATGGCCATCTTCCGTCCTTTTTTACGTTTGACCCCGCTGGCGGCGGCCTTGCTGCTGGCCGGTTGCACCAGCTTCAGCCCCGATGGCGGCCTGGGCGATGTTGCCGCGCTGACCGACGCCCGCAGCGGCGCGCCAGCCGCCTTATCCCCAGGCAATAGCGAAGACCGCCTGGCGCCCCTGCTGGCCCAGCCCCTGGATGCCGACAGCGCCGTGCGCATTGCGCTGATGAATAATCCGGGCCTGAAAGCATCCCTGGCCGCGCTTGGCGCCTCGGAAGCCGACCTGGTGCAGTCCGGCCGCCTGCGCAACCCCGGCCTGTCGTTCGGCCGCTCGCATGGCAGCGAAGGCCATGAAATCGACCGTGGCGTCAGCTTCGACCTGGCCGGCCTGCTGACAATGCCGATGCGCGTGAATATCGAGCGCGGCCGTTTCGAGCAGGCCAAGCTGCAGGCGGCCGGCAGCGCCGTGCAACTGGCCAGCGACACGCGCCGCGCGTATTTCACGGCGGTGGCCGCCGTGCAGACCGAGCAGTTCATGCAGCGCGCGCTGGTGTCGGCCGAGGCCGGCGCCGAGCTGGCCTCGCGCTTGCGGCAGGCCGGCAACTGGAGCCGGCTCGACCAGGCGCGCCAGCAAGTGTTTTACGCCGATGCCGTCAGTGACCTGGCCCGTGCGCGCCACCAGGCCACGGCAGCGCGCGAACGGCTGACGCGCTTGCTGGGCCTGTGGGGCCGGCAAACAGCGTTTACCTTGCCCGACCGGCTGCCGGATTTGCCGGCCAAGGCGGAAGAGCCGGGCAATATCGAAGCGCAGGCGATGGAGCAGCGGCTCGACGTGCAGATGAGCAAACGCGACGCGCAAGCCACCGCCAGCGCGCTGGGCCTGTCGAAGGTGACGCGCTTTGTCAATGTGCTCGACGTCGGCTACACCAACAAGAGCACCAGCACCGCGCCGCGCGAAAACGGCTACGAGGTGTCGCTGGAACTGCCGCTGTTTGACTGGGGCACGGCCCGCCACGCGCGCGCGCAAGCCGTGTACGAGCAGGCGCTGCAGCGCACGGCGGGCACGGCCATCAATGCCCGCTCGGAGGTGCGCGAGGCGTATTCGAGCTACCGCACCGCCTACGACCTGGCGCGCCATTACCGCGATGAAGTGGTGCCGCTGCGCAAGACGATTTCACACGAGGTGCTGCTGCGCTATAACGGCATGCTGGCCAGCGTGTTCGAACTGCTGTCGGACGCGCGCGAGCAGGTGGCCAGCGTCAATGGCGCGATAGAAACCCAGCGCGACTTCTGGATCGCGCAAACCGAATTGCAGTCGGCCATCAATGGCAGCGGCGCAGCCAACAAGGAATAATGATGATTACACGCAGGAACTTTTTCATGAACGCGGGCGCCGTTGCCTTGAGTGCGGCGGCCGTCAGCCGGGTCGGCGCGGCCTCCTTGCCGGAAGCGGCCAGCATGGCCGGCGCCGGGACCCAGGCGCCGCCACCGCCGCCGAACGGCCGGCCCTACGATCCGGTGGTGACCCTGAACGGCTGGTCACTTCCTTGGCGCATGAACAACAATGTCAAGGAATTCCACCTGGTGGCCGAACCCGTCGTGCGCGAACTGGCGCCCGGCATGATGGCCAATCTGTGGGGCTATAACGGCCAGTCGCCCGGCCCCACCATCGAAGTGGTGGAGGGCGACCGCGTGCGCATCTTTGTCACGAATAAATTGCCGGAACACACCAGCGTGCACTGGCATGGGCAGCGCTTGCCGAACGGCATGGATGGCGTGACGGGCCTGACCCAGCCCGGCATTGCCCCCGGCAAGACCTTTGTCTATGAGTTTGTCGCCAGGCGCCCCGGCACTTTCATGTACCACCCGCATGCCGATGAAATGACGCAGATGGCGATGGGCATGATGGGTTTCTGGGTGACACATCCGAAAGACCCGAACTTCATGAAGGTCGACCGCGATTTCGTCTTTTTGCTGAGCAACTACGATATCGATCCGGGCAGCTACACGCCGAAGATCATGACCATGACGGATTTTAATCTGTTCACCTTCAACAGTCGCGTGTTTCCCGGCATCGACCCGATGGTGGTGCGCCAGGGCGACAAGGTGCGCGTGCGCGTGGGCAACCTGACCATGACGAATCACCCGATCCACATGCACGGCCACGAGTTCGAAGTGACCGGCACCGATGGCGGCTGGACCCGGCCCGAGTCGCGCTGGCCCGAAGTGACCACCGACGTCGCCGTGGGGCAGATGCGGGCGGTGGAATTTACCGCCACCGATCCGGGCGACTGGGCCTTCCACTGCCACAAATCGCACCATACGATGAACGCCATGGGCCACGACGTGCCGACCATGATCGGCGTCGACCATCAGGGCGTGGCGGCGAAGATCAATCAGCTGGTGCCCGGCTATATGGTGATGGGCGAGCGCGGTATGGCCGACATGGGCGAGATGCAGATGCCGATACCCGACAATACCCTGCCGATGATGGCCGGCGATGGTCCTTTCGGCGCGATCGGCATGGGTGGCATGTTTACCACCGTCAAGGTGCGCAAGGACCAGAAACCGGGCGACTACCGCGATCCGGGCTGGTACCGGCACCCGACAGGTACGCTGGCGTATGAATGGACGGGCGCCTTGCCGGAACCGGTGCGGGGGCAGGGTGCGGGCAAGCCGGCAGCGATCAAAGCGGGCGCGGTGGAAATGAGTGTACGCAAGCCAACTGGCCATGCCGGACACTGATTTTCTTTTGTAAAGATTGGTGGTCTGATTAGCACGATCGGCCACCAATTGTGTTGTGCAGGATCAAGGAATTGTCATGGGGTGACAATCCGAGCATATGTTCGGCGGCTTTTTCTCTATATTCAGCAGCATGAGTGGTGCATGCCGTACTGAATGGGAGAAAACATGTTGAAACAGATGAAGGTAGGTACGCGCTTGATTGCCGCGTTTTTTTGCGTGGCCTTGCTGGGCGCCATCGTGGCCGGTATCGGCATTTACAACATGGGCAAGATCGATACCATGGCCGGCCAGATGTACCACAACGAATTGCTGGGCCTGTCGCATATCAAGGAAGCCAATATCGCCCTGATCAAGGTGGGCCGCGCACGCAGCAATTTTCTGCTGGCCACCACCGAAGAAGAACGCGCCACGCGCCGGGCCGATATCGCAAAATTTCTCGCGGCCAACAAGGAAAGCCTGGCCAAGGCGCAACCGCTGTTCGTCACGCCGGCCGCGAAGGAATTGTTTGCCCGCTTTGCCGCCGTCGAGGCGGACTATGCCAGCTCCATGGCGCAGGTATTGACGATGGCGGCGGCCGAGCCGCTGGCGCAGCGCGGCCCTGAACTGATTACCCTGCTCAATAAAACGCGCGAGCACGCGAATGAACTCGACAGCGTGCTCGATAAGTTGTCGCAGCAGAAGGAAACACGCGCGAAAGAAGCGGCCGAGCAGGCCAGCAGCGTCTACCAGACCAGCCGCCGCTTCATGGTGGCGCTGGTGCTGGGCAGCGTGGCGGCCGGCCTGGCGCTCGGTGCGCTGATCACGCGCGGCCTGACCCGCCAGCTCGGTGGCGAGCCGGGCTATGCGGCGCAAATCGCCGGCGCGATTGCCGAAGGCGATTTGACGGTCTCGATACAGACCCGCGGCGGCGACAGCGACAGCCTGCTGTTCGCCATGAAAACCATGCGTGACAAGCTGGTCGGCATTGTCAGCCAGGTGCGCGCCGGCACCGAAACCATTACCACCGCCTCCAGTGAAATTGCGCAGGGCAACCTGGACCTGTCTTCTCGTACGGAAGAGCAGGCCAGTTCGCTGGAAGAGACCGCTTCGTCGATGGAAGAGCTCACGTCCACCGTGCGCCAGAATGCGGAAAACGCGCGCCAGGCCAATGCCCTGGCCGGTGCCGCTTCGGACGTGGCCGGCAAGGGCGGCGCGGTGGTGGGGCGGGTGGTGCAGACCATGGAATCGATCAATGCCTCCTCGCGCAAGATCGTCGACATCATCAGCGTGATCGACGGCATCGCTTTCCAGACCAATATCCTGGCCCTGAACGCGGCCGTGGAAGCGGCGCGCGCCGGCGAGGAAGGGCGCGGCTTTGCCGTGGTGGCGTCCGAAGTGCGCAACCTGGCGCAACGCTCGGCCGCTGCGGCGAAGGAAATCAAGGCCCTGATCGGCGACTCGGTGGAACAGGTGGAGGTGGGCGCCAGGCTGGTGCACGACGCCGGCCTGACGATGGACGAGGTGGTGGGCAGCGTGCGCCGGGTGGCCGAGATCATGCAGGACATTACCGCCGCCAGCAGCGAGCAGAGCGCCGGCATCGAGCAGGTCAACATGGCCATCGTGCAGATGGACCAGGTGACCCAGCAGAACGCGGCCCTGGTGGAACAGGCGGCCGCGGCTGCCGAATCGATGCAGGACCAGGCCACGGCCCTGAGCGAGATCGTCAGCGTGTTTCGCCTGGACGGCACGGCGCCGGCCGCGGTGCTGGCCAGCAATGTCACGCCGCTGCGCCGTCCGCCCGCAGCCAGACCGCAGCCGATGCGCCGCCTCGCCTGAGACGTTCGCCACGCGGCCCGCCTGCCGGGCCGCGCGTGCTTATGTGTCCTTGCGAACATACGGTTTTTACTCAGCGCACTACAATCGGGGCATCTATCAAGGAGTGTCCCCATGAAAAACCTCGTTCTTGCCGCCAGCCTGCTGCTTGCCGCCGCCAGCGCCACCACCGCCAATGCCGCCGTTACGGTCAGCATCGGCCAGCCCGGCTTTTACGGGCGCATCGATGTGGGCAACTATCCCGCACCGGAATTGATCTATGCCCAGCCTGTGATCGTCGAACGCCCGCAATATTATTCGGCGCGGCCGATCTACCTGCGCGTGCCGCCTGGTCACGCCAGGAACTGGTCCAAGCACTGCCGCCGGTATAATGCCTGTAACCAAGAAGTTTATTTTGTTCAGGATGGTTGGTATAACAACCAGTATGCGCCCCGTTACCGCCAGCAGCACGCGCGTCCGCCGGTGCACAGGCCGCAGCCGCAGCATGGCCGTCCGGATCACGGACCGCACCGCGGCCCGGACCGCGACCGGGACCACCATGACAACCGTCCTGGCAAGGGGCATGGCAATGACAAAGGTCATGGCAACGGCCATGGCAACGGCCATGGCAACGGCCATGGCAACCGGGACCATGGAAACAGGAATTAAGCAATCAATCAGGAGGATCTTTGCACAGTAAAATCGTTATCGTCGGTGGCGGGGCAGGCGGGCTTGAGCTCGCTTGCAAACTCAGCCGCAAGCTCGGCGCCGGGCAGGTGACCCTGGTCGACAGCCGCCTCTACCATATCTGGAAACCTTCGCTGCATGAAGTGGCGGCAGGCACCCTCGATATCCACCAGGAAGGCCTGTCCTACCAGATGCTGGCGCACGATAACGGCTTCAGCTATGTGTACGGCCCCCTGATCGCCCTCGATGCGGCCTCCAACAGCCTGACGGTGGGCGCGATCGCCACCGACAAGGGCGAGCAATTGCTGCCCGAGCGGCAAGTCGGCTATGACCAGCTGGTGCTGGCCGTCGGCAGCACCTCGAATTATTTCGGCGTGCCGGGCGCGCAGGAAAACACGATTTCACTGAACGCCACCGAAGACGCCGAGCGTTTCCGCCTGACCCTGCTGAAGCTGCTGGCCATGGCCGAACAGCGCCGTGGCGACGCGGGCCACCCTGGCGTCGATATCGTGATCATCGGCGGCGGCGCCACCGGCGTCGAGCTGGCGGCCGAACTGCGCGAAGCGAGCGACGTGTATGCGGCCTATGGTTTCCAGAACCTGAATGCCATCAAGGACGTGCGCATCACCCTGCTCGAAGGCGCGCCGCGCATCCTGGCGCCACTGCCCGAGCGCGTCTCGCGCGCCGCCAACAAATTGCTGGTGCAGCATGGCATTACGGTGGCGGCCGATACGCGCGTCACCTCGATCGAGGCCGACAAGGTCAATGTCGCCACCGGCACCAGCTACGCGGCCGACATCGTGGTCTGGGCAGCCGGCATCCGCGCCCCCGAATTTCTCGCCACCCTCGGCTTGCCGACCAATCGCGCCGGCCAGCTCGAAGTGACGGGCATGCTCAATGTGCAGGGCCACGCGAATATCTATGCGCTCGGCGACTGCGCCGCCTGCATGGGTGAAAACGGCAAGCTGGTGCCGCCGCGCGCCCAGGCCGCCCACCAGCAGGCCGATTACCTGCGCAAGACCTTTGTGCTGCAAGCGCAGGGCAAGCCGCCGCAAACCAAGCCCTATGAATATCTCGATTACGGCTCGCTGGTGTCATTCGGCCGCACCACCTCGGTCGGCACCCTGATGGGGTCGCTCAAGGGCCTGAGCTGGTTCGTCGAAGGGTTTGTGGCGCGCATGATGTATGTCAGCCTGCACCTGATGCACCACAATGCGGTGCTGGGCAGCGTGCGCACGGCCGTGATGGCGATGGGCCGCTTCCTGATCAAGCGCAGCACGCCGCAGGTCAAGCTGCACTGATCCCCCCAAGTTCTGGCCCGCTACTGGAGATGACATGAAACGATCGTTGAACATATTGATTGCAGCAGCGTTGTTTGCGGGATCGGGGCTGGCCCAGGCCGCCACCAAGGCTGCGCCGCCGGAAACGGTGGAGAAATTGGCCTGGCTGACCGGCTGCTGGCAGGTCGATGGCGCCGAACCCGGTTCGGGAGAACAATGGAGCACGGCGGCGGGCGGCACCATCCTCGGTGCCAGCCGCACCGTCAAGGGCGGCAAGACCACCGCGTTTGAATTCGTGCAGCTCCGGCTGACCGTGCCGGGCCAGCTGGCCTATATCGTGCAGCCCTCGGGCGCGGCGCCGGTCGAATTCAATCTGCTGCGGCAGGACAAGCCGAATGAATTCATCTTTGCCAACCTGGACAATGATTTTCCCAGCCGCATCATCTACCGCCACGTCAGCTACCGTATCGTGCACGCCAGCATTGTCGGTACCTTGAAAGGGAAGTTGACCACCATTAACTTCCCCATGAGCCGCATCCGCTGCGATGCGCAGGCCGGCGAGCGTTCCAGGTAGATTACAGCGGCGCGCTGCGAGGCAGCACTACCGTCAGGGTGGTGCCGCCTTGCGGATGGGTTGCCAGCGCCAGGGTGCCGCCCAAATAAGCCACGCGTTCGCGCACGGCGCGCAAGCCGTGCTTGTGCATGTCGGCGGGCAGGCTGGCCGGCAGGCCTGCGCCGTTATCCTTGATCGTCATCATCAGCGCCTCGTCATTGTCGTCGACGATGACGTCCACTTCCGTGGCCTGGGCATGGGCGGCGATATTGGCCAGTCCTTCTTCCAGGGTGCGCAGCAGGGCCACGCCCACATTGCGCGGGCACACCAGTTCATCTTCGGGCAGGCTGCAGCGCACGGTGATTTTATGTTGTTCGGCAAATTGCGCCGCCAGTTCGCCCAGTGCCACGTTGACGCCCAGGAACTCCAGCTTGTCATTCCATAGCTTGATCTGCATCTGCCGGTTGGTCTCGATGACATTCAACAGCAATTGCTTCATGGTTGCCGCGCGGTCCAGCAGCACGGCTTCCTGCGGCATCTTTTGTGTCAGCAGCGACAAATGCATGGTCAGCGCCGTCAGCGACGAGCCCAGGCTGTCATGCAGCTGGCGCGACAGGGCGCGGCGCTCGTTGTCCCAGCTGGTATTGATGTGTCCCAGCAATTCGCTGAGATCGGCGGCACGCGCCGCATCGGGGTGGGCCGCTTCATTGCTCTGATCTGTTTGTGCGGACATGGCGCCCCATGAATGATAAAAGGTTACGACCGGAATGACGGGATCATACATGAGGATTTCATTGCGGGGCGCATGGCAGGAAAATTTCTATCTTTTCGATAACTGTAATGGCTTTCCATTAACAGGGTCAAACAAGGGGACTGCGTGGGCCATGCGCTGTGCGTACGCTTGCGCACATACCAGGGCAAGCGCGCCTGCCATAGTGAGGCTGTGCGCAAGCCATGCAGCAGATGCGGCAATTGCCGCCATTGCGGCTCGGGCGCAGGACCGGCCCCCACCAAACGAAAGGACATGCCATGAATATCGATACTATTGTTGATCAAGAATACTGTGCCAAAAGCTTCCGCGACATCGTCAACGCGCCCATCAGCGCCTTGCGCGGCGTCAGCGCCAAGGATGCCAAGGCCCTGACCCAGGCCTTCGGCGTGACCACGGTACGTGAACTGGCCAATCTCAATTTCGTCAAATGGGCCAGCGCGCTGGCCATCCTGGCCGACGAAGAAGGCATGACGGTCGAAGAAAAGGCCAAGGAAGAGCTGCTCGACGACGCCGTCGAAATGACGTTCCCGGCCAGCGACCCGATTTCGGTCGACGCCGGCATCACGCGCATCGAAGTGGCGCCTGAAAAAGTCAATGCCCACAGCGACCACCAGCATGCCGGCAAGCATGAAGAAGCGGCGAGCAAGAAGTCGAAGTAAACCTGGATTGCCGGAATAAAAAAAACCGGGACGCCGCATCACAGCGGCGTCCCGGTTTTTTTATCGGGGGCGCATCTGGCTCAGGCCAGCGAGGTCACGCCGTGCGCATTGGCTTGCGTCACGGCCAGGTCGTGCGGCGCGCAGCAATAGCGGTTCTTGCCGGCTCGCTTGGCTTCGTACAGCGCCGTGTCGGCCGCGCTCAGCAGGGCGTCGACGGTGGTGGCGTCGTCCGGGTAGATGCTGATGCCGATGCTGGTCGACAGGCGCAAGGTCAGGTCGTTGATGAAATACGGCTCGGAAATGACTTCGATCAGCTTGGCGGCCGGCTCGCGCGCGTCGCCCTTGCCGGCCAGGTTGCCCAGCACGATGACGAATTCGTCGCCACCGATGCGCGCCACCGTGTCTTCCTTGCGCGAGGCGTTGACCAGGCGCGCCGCCACCAGCTTCAGGATCTCATCGCCATAGGCGTGGCCATACGTGTCGTTGATGGCCTTGAAGCCGTCAAGGTCGAGATACAGGATGGCCGACTTGCCGCGCACGCGGGCCGAATGCTGCAGGGTGTGCTCGATGCGGTCTTCCAGCAGGCGGCGGTTGGGCAGGCCCGTCAGGGGGTCGTGCAGCGCCAGTTCCTGCTGCTGCTTGCTGTATTGCGCCAGTTCCTTGTACAGCAAACGCACTTCCAGCATGTTATGGATGCGCTTGTGCACTTCCATCAGGTCGAAGGGCTTGCTGATGAAGTCGCGCGCACCCGCTTCCAGGGCGGCGATCTTGAAACTCGGTTGCGCCGTCAGCGCCAGCACCGGCAGGTAGCCGCCGTGTTCGATTTCCTTCAGGCCCTTCATGACCTGGAAACCGTTCAGTTCGGGCATCTGCAGGTCGAGCAAAATCAGGTCGTAGCAATGTTCGAGGTGCAGCGGGCAGACCTGGGCCGGGCGCATGGTGGCCGTGACGTTGCTGTAGCCGGCATCGCGCAGGATTTCGAGCATCAGGTCGACATTGTCCGGTGAATCATCAACGACCAAAATCTTGGCTTTCAAAATTTCATCTTGGCTAGGCATGGGTAATCCCGGTGAATTCTGTAAGGTCATCGCAAGCATCGTTCGCGGCGACTGCGGCCAGCGAAGGAGCGCGACGATAGTAACCGCTTGCATCAAGACAGGGCGCACGGAAGAAGGTGAGTTCGCTTTGTCCTTGCCTGGCAAGGGGGCGTGCCTGTACTTGTCGAGGGCTGCGTGTCGACAGCTGCGCGGGTCTATTTCAGTGTAGCAAACGGGTTTGAAGTTGCTTGTAGGACAGTGCCGCGTCTGAAAGTAGGAAGTCTAAACCAGATTGATGAATTTTTAATCCGAATTATTTATTTCTTTGCATCACTTTTCCTGGCTCAATTTGGCGCCGGTTTCAACCGGTTTCAGCCTTCCTGGCGGTGGCGGCCAGCCGCGCCACCGTTGCCAGCAGTTCGGCCGGATCGAGCGGCTTGACCAGGTAGGCCTGGAAGCCGCTGCCAAGCGCGCGCTGGCGGTCCTCGGGGCGGGCAAATGCCGTCAGGGCCAATGCCGGCAGGTCGCCACCCTGGCCGTTGGCGCGCGCGCGCAGCAAGGCCAGCAAGTCGAAACCATCGACATCGGGCATGCCGATGTCGCTCACCAGCACGTCCGGCGGCGCGCTGTCCAGCAGGCGCAGCGCTTCCTCGGCGCTGGCGGCGCTGGCCACGTCGGCATGGGCGTCACGCAAGATGCGTTCGGCCAGTTCGCGCGCATCGGCCTCGTCGTCGACCACCAGCACCTTGACGCCGGCCAAGTCTGGCTGCCGGGCCGGCTCCTCGCTGTGCTGGCGCGGGGCCGGCGCCCGGCTGTCGGCGGGCAGGCGCACGGTAAACGTGGCGCCCTGCAAGTCGCCGGGACTGCTGGCGGCGACCGTGCCGCCATGCTGCTCGACCAGGTGCTTGACGATGGCCAGGCCCAGGCCCAGGCCGCCGTGCTTGCGCGTGGTCGAGGCATCGGCCTGGCGGAAGCGGTCGAACACATGGGGCAGGAAGTCGGCGCGGATGCCGACGCCATTGTCGGCGATCGTCAGCAGCAGGCGCGTGCCCTCGCGCGCCACGTTGACGTCGACCGTGCCGCCCTGGGGGGTAAATTTGAGCGCATTCGACAGCAGGTTCCAGATCACCTGCTGCATGCGGCTGGGGTCGCCCGTCATGGTGCCGGCGTCGTCCGCGATCCGGGTGTGCACGGTGATGTGCTTGGCGTCAAAAGCCGGGCGCAGGGTTTCAATCGCCGAGGCGATCACGGTGGCCGGCACGATGGTCTGCATCTCGAGCATCACCTTGTCGGAGGTGATGCGGCTCATGTCGAGCAAGTCTTCGATCAGCTGGGCCTGGGCGCGCGCATTGCGCTCGATGCTGTTCAGTCCGCGGTGCAGATCGGCCTGGTCGCGCGTGCCGCGCCGCAATACCTGTGCCCAGCCCAGGATGGCCGACAGCGGCGTGCGCAATTCGTGCGACAGGGTGGTCAGGAATTCGTCCTTCAACTGGTTGGTGCGTTCTGCCTCGGCGCGTGCCTCGCGTTCGCTGTCGAGCAGCACCTTGCGCTCTTCGGCGGCGCGCCGCGCTTCCACATACAGCCGCGTATTGTCGAGCGCGACGGCGGCCTGGGCGGCGATGGCCGCCACGATGCGTTCACTGCGCAGGCTGAACATGCCCGGCTGCGGATGGCCCAGCAGCAGCCGGCCCAGCAACTGGCCCGAGCGTGACCGCACGGGCAGGCTCAGGCAGCTGCGCAGCACGGGCGCGCCGTCGTGGCCTTCTTCCGTGCCGTCGTCCGGCGCCGTTTGCAAATCGTTGTGGCGCATCGCCGGACCCATGCGCAGATCAAAGGCGATGGCGGCCGCCTGCTGTGCGGAGACGCCGTTGACGGCTTGCGCCACTTTCAACAAGGGTTCATTCCCCGCAGCATCGGCCTCATGC
The DNA here is from genome assembly GCF_049896105.1 of Janthinobacterium sp. PSPC3-1. Taxonomy (NCBI): domain Bacteria; kingdom Pseudomonadati; phylum Pseudomonadota; class Betaproteobacteria; order Burkholderiales; family Oxalobacteraceae; genus Janthinobacterium; species Janthinobacterium sp. PSPC3-1. The sequence goes on from NZ_JAFCTQ010000009.1 coordinate 19,206, forward strand.
TCGGCATCGTAATAAAAGGCGCCGAAGCGCGCGCCGCTGATGCGGGTGGCGGCGTCGACCGTCTCTTGCAGCAGGGAGGGCAGGTCGAGCGTGCCGGCCAGGGTGGTGCCCGTGTTGTTGAGCAATTCGAGTACCCGCGTTTCATCGCGCAGCGCTTCTTCCACATGCTTGACTTCATCGACATCGGTACTGGTGCCGAACCAGCGCAGCAGCTGTTCGCCGCGGCGCACCGGATTGGCGCGCGTGAGAAACCAGCGGTACCGGCCGTCGCTGCCACGGATCGGGAACTCCATTTCAAACGGCGTACCTCTGTGCAAGGCCGCTTTCCAGCCCTCCAGCATCTGCGGCAGGAAATGCGGGTCGTAGGCCGTATCCCAGCCGTCGCCGGCCATCTCGTCGGGCGTGGTGCCGGTATAGTCATGCCAGCGCTGGTTGTACCAGGCCATGGTGCCGTCGAAATTGGCGATCCAGGCCAGTTGCGGAATCGAGTCGGCCAGCGCGCGCAAGTCTTCTTCGCTCTGGCGCAAGCTGTCTTCGGCCGCCTTGCGCTGGCTGATATCGTGGATATGGGTGGTCAGGCCATCGGCGCCGGCAAAGATGCGCACTTCCAGCCAGCGCCCCAGCGGCGTATGGAGCAGTTCGAAACTGCAGCTTTGCTGCAGCGCCATGGCGCGCCGGTATTGCGTTTCCAGTTCCGTGCCCAGCATGTCGGGGCAGGCCTGCCACAGGTTGCTGCCGGCCAGGGTGGCGCCCCGGGCGTGCTGCGGCGCCAGCATTTCGGCGCCACGCGCATTGATATAGCGGATGTTCCAGTTGGCATCGAGCACGCTGAAGCCATCGGTGATGCCTTCGAGTACCGTGGCGATGCCGGCATCCGACAGGCTCAGCGGTACCGTGGGAGGAGGCGGCTTCTGCTGGAGGTCATGCTTAACCATCGGAAATCCTGTGTGCCTGGTCGCCACGCTCGACCCCGCACCTTGTGGGGCAGGCGAGGCGGGCTACCGTCGCTGAGTTCATGGAATGGATCATGATGGAATAGCTGTCATGTGGTGTTACAGGGCCAACTTCGATCTATCTCGCCCTCATTGTATCCCCAAGCGCGCAGACGCCTGCACACGCTTGCCCTTGTCATATCTTTAATCCTGTGGACATCCCGTCAACCCGCCGCCGGGCGCGATTTGCCAGGCTTGTACAGATAGCACTGGACAGGCCGGGATGCAGTCCCTATAATCCCGCTTCTTTCGAGACAGCAACTTCTCGAAGCGCTGGAAGCCTTCCGTGAAAGCGGAAAACGACAGCGCGAATGGCGTCAGCTTTTCAGGTGCGAAAAGAGCAGGGCATTGCAGTGCGGTACTTTGCAAAAACCGGCTAAGCGATTGAAAAATCGAACTTTTCAAAGCGAAACGAATACGCTATAATGTTTGCCTGCGCGGCTGTAGCTCAGCTGGATAGAGTACTTGGCTACGAACCAAGGGGTCGTGGGTTCAATTCCTGCCAGCCGCACCAGAATTCAAGAAATCAGATGGTATCTGGTTTTGTAGTAAAAAGTTTCAAGCTTCATGTTGTAGGTGAAGTGCAATCAGTTTTGCGGCTGTAGCTCAGCTGGATAGAGTACTTGGCTACGAACCAAGGGGTCGTGGGTTCAATTCCTGCCAGCCGCACCAGTATTATCCCCGTATCAGCGTCCGTCTGGTACAGGAAACAAGTTGTGACTTCATGCAGTACGGTGAAGAGTAAGTTTTGCGGCTGTAGCTCAGCTGGATAGAGTACTTGGCTACGAACCAAGGGGTCGTGGGTTCAATTCCTGCCAGCCGCACCAGTATTACCCGCAGCCTGGATTTTTCAGGTTTCGGTTGAAGGTTGTGACTTCATGCAGTATGGTGAAGAGTAAGTTTTGCGGCTGTAGCTCAGCTGGATAGAGTACTTGGCTACGAACCAAGGGGTCGTGGGTTCAATTCCTGCCAGCCGCACCAGAATATCGGGGATCAGATTGTAAAATCTGATCCCCTTTTTCTATTCCGGCGCCGTTTTCATGGTTTCCCCATCCTTCACCGGTATTGCTGGCGAAACGCGCGCGGCGTCATCTGCTTGTCGGCCCGGAATTGCCGGTTGAAATGGGCCAGGTTGCGGTAGCCCGCTTCCTGCGCGATGGTGGCGATGCCGTGCTGCGTCTGGATCAGCTGCTGGCAGGCGCGGCCGATGCGCAGCCGAGCCAGATACGCGCTGGGCGTGCACAGCGCGTGCCGCTTGAAAAAGCGGTGAAACGCGCCCAGCGACAAGGCGGCGCGCCGCGCCAGGTCCTCGACGGCGATGTCTTCCCGAAAATGTTGATGCATATGGTCCAGCACGGCCGCAATGCGCTTTTGCTGGCCATCGGCCGCGATCAGTTGCAGCGCGCCGGAGGCCAGCGGCCGCGCCTGCAGGTCGCCGGCCAGTTCCAGCAGCACGTTCAGCAGCAGCGGCAAGCGCTGCGCTTGCGGCATCGCTTGCAGTTGCAGCAGCTTGGCGGCGCTGCGTGCAGCCACCTCGGTTGTGAATTGCAGCGCCGGCCCGGCCCGCAAGGCGAGTTGCCGCAGGCTGTGCAGTTCCGGCAGCACGCCGGCCAGCTGCGTTATCCATTCCAGTGAAAACCATACCACCACCGCCAGCATCGGCCGGCTTGCATCGATGCGCTCGCTGGCCGACCAGGTATGCGGCAAATTCGGCCCCACCAGCACCAGGTCGCCCGGTTCGAAATCGCCCAGGTGGTCGCCGATATAGCGCTGGCCGCGCGCGTTCACCGTCAGGGTCAGCTCGAACTGCGGATGGTAGTGCCAGATGAACGGGATCGCCTCCAGCTCGCGCCACAGCAAGCCCCACGACTGGCCAGCAGGAATCGTCACTTGTTCGTATAAGGGTGTCATCGGAACGTTTTATCGGCTGGTATGGTCAGGATAGTATCAGTATTGGCTGTTGCCGGCGTATTTGCCAGCGCTGTATATCGCACAATCTGTTCCATAACATCACAACAGGAGACAGCGATGCAAGACCGTTACCAATATGGCGATGAGCGCCCGGGCAACCCTTCGGTGGCCTATATCGAGCAGGCGCAGTTGCGCGACATTCAAAAGCAGCTGCCGCTGCGGGTACTGTCCGAGCAGGACTTTTTACACTGGCAAACCTGGGGCTATGTGATCGTCAAGGATGCCGTCAGCCCGGAGCAGGTCAAACGCACCACGGATTTCCTGTGGGAATTCCAGGGCCTGGACCAGCATGACCCCGCCACCTGGAACCAGGATCAGCTGCGCGACCACGCGATGAAGGAACTGAACGGTTCCGGCATGGTCGAGGCGTATCACAACCAGACCATGTGGGACAACCGCCAGACCCGGCGCGTGTACGACGCCTTTGTCGATATCTGGGACCGCGAGGACCTGTGGGTGACCATCGACCGCGCCAACCTGAACACCCCCAACAATGGCAAGCGCAAGTTCGGCGGCTTTATCCACTGGGATGCCGACACCACGCTGGACCCCTTGCCGGTCAACGTGCAGGGCGTGCTGGCGCTGTCCGATACCTCGCCGGAGAGCGGCGGTTTTCAATGCTATCCGGAGCTGTTCAACAACTTGCTGGCCTGGCGCGAGCAGGCGCCGAAAGACCGCAACCCGTGGCAGCCGGACCTGGACACCGTGCCGTATCCGATGGAATTCATCGCCATGAAGAAGGGCGAGTTGCTGATCTTTAACAGCCTGCTGGCGCACGGCATTCGCCCGAATACGTCAAGCGACCAGGTCCGCCTGGCGCAATACATCTCGTTTACGCCGGCCCAGGAAGACAATCAGTCCTTGCGCGACTGGCGCGTGCAAAGCTGGCGCGAACGCAGCGCGCCGCAAGGCTATGCCTTTCCCGGCGACCCCCTGGAACAGGAAAAGCTGCGCTATCCGCAGGCTGACTTGAGCGAATTGGGCGAAAAAATCCTCGGCGCGCGCAACTGGTAATCACTAATTGATCGTTCTTGGACGGAGCTTGCCTGACAGATAGACAATCATCGTCAAATGCAGGATCATGCTCCGACCTGCCATCGAACGAGGAAACGCATGACCATGATCACCTGCATCGAAGACTTGCGCGTGCTGGCGCAAAAAAGAGTGCCGCGCATGTTCTACGATTACGCCGATTCGGGCTCGTGGACCGAGTCGACCTACCGTGCCAATCAAAGTGATTTTGCCAGGATCAAGTTTCGCCAGCGCGTCGCCGTCAACCTGGAAAACCGCAGCCTGGCCTCGACCATGGTCGGCCAGCACGTCAGCATGCCGGTGGCCCTGTCGCCCACCGGCCTGACGGGCATGCAGCACGCCGATGGCGAGATCCTGGCGGCGCAGGCGGCGGAACAGTTCGGCGTGCCGTTTACCCTGTCGACCATGAGCATCTGCTCGATCGAGGACGTGGCGGCGAACACGACGAAACCGTTCTGGTTCCAGCTGTATGTAATGAAGGACCGCGAATTCATCAACCGACTGATCGACCGCGCCAAGGCCGCCAAGTGCAGCGCGCTGGTCTTGACCCTGGACCTGCAGGTGCTGGGCCAGCGCCACAAGGACTTGCGCAACGGCCTGTCGGCGCCGCCGAAACTCACCATTCCCAACATCATCAACATGGCCACCAAGCCGCGCTGGGTGGCCGGCATGCTGGCAACCAAACGCCGCGGCTTCGGCAATATCGTCGGCCACGCCACCTCGGTGTCCGACATGTCGTCGCTGTCGGCGTGGACCCAGCAGCAGTTCGACCTCAGCCTGTCGTGGAAGGACGTGGAATGGATCAGGCAGCGCTGGGGCGGCAAGCTGATCATCAAGGGCATCATGGACGCGGAAGACGCGCGCCTGGCCGTCAATAGCGGCGCCGATGCGCTGATCGTCTCCAACCATGGGGGCCGCCAGCTGGACGGCGCGCAATCGTCGATCGAAGCCTTGCCGGCCATCGTCGACGCGGTCGGTGCGGAAATCGAGGTGCATATGGACGGCGGCATCCGCTCGGGCCAAGATGTGCTCAAGGCCGTGGCGCTGGGCGCGAAGGGCGTGTATATCGGCCGGCCCTTCCTGTACGGACTGGGCGCCATGGGCCGCCCGGGTGTGACAAAATGCCTCGATATCCTGCGCAACGAGCTGGACCTGACAATGGCCTTCTGCGGCCTGCGCGATTTGCAGCAGGTGGACAAAAAGATTCTGTTGCCGGGAACTTACTGAGATCGGACTCTCCATGCCACAAGCAGCATTTGCCGAACACGCCGCTTTCCTGATCAGCTTGGCTGATCCGCACAAGGCCTGCAGCACCTTCTATGATGAAGACGACCAGACCTTGCATGAGTGGGAAAACGGCGTGCTGACGATCTGGACGAATTTCACGGACTACACCACCTACAAACTGACCCCGGTGGCGAACAGTGCGCCGCTGCAATTCGATGTGCTTGTCGAGAACGAGGATGGCGTCGACGAGTTTGATGCCGACGCACAGGATGACCTGGCAGACCGGCTGGCGCGGGTGGTCGGGCAGATACGCCTGTTCCAGAACCGGCGTGTGCTGTCAGACGACGAAGTAAAGCTGCTGGACGCGCTGTTGTTGCCAGCGGGCCAATGGGAGTGGAAAGAGTGGGCCGAGATCGGCACCGGCGAATTGCAGCACGCCATGGCAACCCATCAGCTCGATATAGAACTCGCCACGCCGACCGCGCGGCAACAGCACCGCGTCAATGCCAGCGACGATTTCAGCGACGGCGTGCTGGACTGGTTTCGCACGCAGCTGCAGCCGCAAGGCTGGACCCTGGTGGTCGTGTCGCCATTTGACGAACTGCAAGCCTTTTTCCTGGTCAGGCTAGAGCAGCTTGAACAGGCGCAGGCCCTGATGGGGCTGCAGGGACGCCGGTTGTTATAGCCGGAATGCCGATTATTTGAACATAAGGGGATTGTCGTCGAATGGCCGCATGCCCATGCTGGCGCGGCGCGCGTCGAGTCCATCAGGATCGGCAATCGGCCGGATGTGGTTTTTGCCATCGCTTTTTTGTCCCAAACGGGCTGCCGTACAGCTGCGGTTTGTCATCATGAAGCAAGTCACGGTCGATCGACAATGTCAGTTTGGCTGGCGTTATTTCCAACTGTTTGGCTGCTTTCTGTATCAGCACCAGCCAGTTCAACGGCGTCCGCGTGTAGGGCGAACCCAGTCAGCGCGGCAAGACCAGGCAAACGCAATATATGTAGGGCGGGGTGTTCAGCATGGCGCATGGGCCACCTCGATAAAATTCCAGTGTCCCCGAAACGTCTCGGCATCGAGCGCGCGTTCATGTGGGTTGCCCGGTTTAAATAGATCGGTCAGGGCCAGGTCCTGGATCGCGCTGCTGAATCCGCCCAGCATGGCCTTGCCCCATGGCCGCCTGGCGTGGGCGAACACGGGTGCCTGTTGCTTTGCGGCCAGTTGCGCCAGCGCCGCGCGCACGGTGGCGGCCGCTTCCGGCCCCATCTCGGTGGCAACCGCGCACACCAGTCGCTGGCCGAACAGCAGCGGCTTGCCGGCGCTGTTCAGATAGTCTTCATTGAACAGGCTGATGAACAGGTCGGGCGCCAGGTCGTCTTTTTCGCAGGTGGTCCAGGCGGGCGCCCACGCTTCCAGGCTCATGAAACGCGCATCCCTGGTTGCCGGCGTGTGCGTCCATTTGGCATGGCCCTTGGCGTCCCAGCCCATGCGGCCAAACGGAATCAGCTTGCCGGCCGGATTGTACTGATGGCTGCGCACGGCGCCCTTGCCACGCGCTTGCGCCACGATGCTGTTGACCTTGTCGGCAAACGGCGTCCATTGTTCCTGCTGCCACAAGCCGGGCGAAGCGGGCGCGGCCAGCAGCAGGAATACCTCATACTCACGTGAAAAAAACGCCATGCAACCATCCTGTCGGTCAGTAAAATAACTTGCCACACAATTATAGTTGCATGGAATAATAAGTTTCGTCCTGTACACCACAGCTGAACCGGAGCCATCACATGCCAGACACCAGCTACGCCGAGCACGCCGCTTTTTTGATCGCCCTGGCCGATCCCGGGCAAGCCTGCACCACCTTTTATGATGAAGACGACCAGACCGTCCACGAGTGGGAAGACGGTGTGCTGTCGATTTCGACCGATTTCACCGACTACACCACCTACAAGCTGACGCCGGTGGCGGCCAGCGTGCCGCTGCGCTTTGACGTGGTGGTGGAAAACGAGGATGGCGTGGCCGACTTCGACGACGAGGCCCAGGCCGACATGGCCGAGCGCCTGGCGCGGCTGGTGGGGCAGATACGCCAGTTCCAGGACAAGCGCGCGCTGTCCGATGAGGAGCAGGCAACCCTGCAGGCGATGCTGCTGCCGGCCGGCGAATGGGAGTGGAAAGAGTGGCCCGGGATCGGCACGCAGGCGGTGCAGGATGCCAGCGCGGTACATGAGCTGGGCCTGTCGGTCGCCGCGCCCGGCAGCCAGCAGCAGCGCGATGTGGTTGGTGGCGACGACTTCAGCGCCAGCGTGCTGGCCTGGTTCCGCCAGCAATTGCAGCCGCAGGGCTGGACCCTGGTGGCGGTCACGCCATTTGACGAGCTGCAGAGTTTTTTCCTGGTCAGCAATGACAATGTCGAGACGGTGCGCGCGCTGCTGTACCAGCAGGGGCAGCGCATGCTGTAGTGGCTGCCTGGCCCGTTCACCCAGGTTTTTTTCCATCAAGGAGTCATCATGAAAGCTGGCCTCATGCTGTGCCTGCTGGCGTTTGCCGGCGCGGCCACCGCCCAGTCCGACGACCATTATCGTGACGACCGGCGTGACGAGCGGCGCGATGAAGCACGGGACGATATCCAGCTGGTCTGCTATGGTGGCGCGGAAAAGCCCAGCGCCGAATACCGCTCGGGCTATGAATGGGATGCGCGCCAGCACAAATACGTGCCGAAACAAGGCATGGAACTGGGCAAATCCGATTTCCAAGCCACCTTGACCGTATCGATCCACGGCGGCCGTGGCGACATCCAGTTGCCCGGGAGTTTGATTCCACCGCTGCATGGCGACAACGACAGTGGCTGGTGGCCAATCGACGAGCTGAGCGTCGGCCACGATGAAATACGCGGCAAGTTCCGCCTGAACGGCCTGAACCAGCCGCGCCTGTCGATCAACCGCATGAACGGCGCCATCACCATCGACGGCCTGATCAAGTTCAGCGGCCGCTGCGACGCCGATCAAGGCCACCGCCGTTTCTGATGGCGTATTCCGCTGCCACCAGATGGCTGGCCTGCGTCGCCGGCTGCCTGATTGCCGGTACCGCGCTGGCGCTATTCGGCATCCGCAGGGCGCCGCTTGATATCGATCCGCTGGCAGGGAATCTTGAAATTGGCTGCCTGCAGCGCCGCCAGCGTGCGGCTCAGGCGGTGGTGGCGGTCTTGCTTTGGGCCAGCGCATGGAAGCTGGCCAGCAGCGACAGCGCCAGCAGCACGACATTGAGCAGCGCGCGCATGCGCTGTTCAGGAACCGGTGGCGCCGACTTCCAGCACGTAGCTGGCTGTTTGATCCTTGCGGGCCGCATTGCGCATCAGGTACACGAGCACCTTGTAGTGGCCTGGAGCGGTGACGGCAGCCTGGTAGCGGTTGCCGTCGCGCGAGCCGACAAACAGCGCCTCGTCCGCGCCATCCTGGCTGACATTGAAACAGGTGGACGTATTGGCGCTATTGAGCTTGATGGCGAGCTTGCTGCCGGCCGGCGCCGTGACGCTGTATTCGACCGTGGCATAACCCTTGATCTTGCCGCTCAGCTTTTTGACAGGCGCGCCTTGCGCCAGTTCGACCTTTTCCTGCCTGGCCGGATCAAGCGCCCAGGCACTGGTTTGCAGCACCAGGGCGCAGGTCAGTACGGTCAAGATCTTCTTCATCAGCTTCTCCTGGCAGCCACATCAGGGCGCAGTGGGTTGAATTTCTGTTAATAATATTCTAAACGAAGCTATTGGAAAACGGCCGCAACTTCCATATAGTTGCATAAACTAATAACGTTGCGCATTTCCCACTGGAGCCGCATGGCCTACACCAAAACCATCACCACCGGGCGCTTGATCCTGCGCCCGCCGCACCCGTCCGATGCCGACGCCCTGTTCGCCATGCATTCCGATCCGGAAGTGATGCGCTACTTCAGCGAGCCACCCTGGCAGGCCCCGGGCCGCGCCGTGCAGCAGATTGCCGACGACGCCGAGGCGTTCGAGAAAGAAGAGTTCTTTCGTTTTGCCATCGCATTGAAGGCAACCGGCGAATACATGGGTAGCTGCACCCTGCATGCCGTGCACCGGCAAAACCGCCGCGCCGAATTGGGTTACGCGCTGGGCCGCCCCTACTGGGGCCAGGGCTATATGCACGAAGCGTTGACGGCGCTGCTGGAATACGCCTTTGTCGAGCGCGACCTGAACCGGCTGGAAGCCGATATCGATCCCTTGAACATCGGCTCGGCCAACGCCTTGCTGCGCCTGGGTTTCAAGCAGGAAGGCTACCTGCCCGAGCGCTGGATCGTCGGCGGCCAGGTCAGCGATTCGGCGCTGTATGGCCTGCTGCGGCGCGAGTGGGAAGCGCGGCGTCTGCCGGCGGATTAATCGACATGCGGAAATGGAAGACATTATCCGTTCCGGCGATCATTGGACTGATATTGGTCGCGATTGTTGGCGTGAACCTGCTGTTCATGTACGTGGCGCCGTTTATCCCAACGAAGGAACAACTTTGTTCAAGAAAATGTGCGGAAACACAGCAGTCGGGTCAGTTGAAATATATCGACCCATGGCAGCTCACTGCTGGCATGCGCGGCAGGGGGCCGAGCGAGTGCAAGTGCCGGTAGTAGCGAACCCCGCATGAGCCGGGCGCCGCTTACCATCCTGCTGATCGAAGACCATGCCGGCATTGCGCGCCAGGTCGCCACGTTCGTCGACGGCCTGCGCTGGCAGCTGGACCATGCTTCCACCGGCGCGCTGGGCGTGCGGCTGGCCACCAGCAATATCTATGACGTGGTGCTGCTGGACCTGAACCTGCCCGATATCGACGGTTTGCAGGTGTGCCGCGCCATCAAGGCGGGCGCGCCCAGCAATGTGCCGGTCCTGATGCTGACGGCGCGCGACGCCTATGAAGACAAGGCGCGCGGTTTCAATGACGGCGCCGACGATTACCTGACCAAACCGTTCGACTTGCGCGAGCTGGCCCTGCGCTGCGAGGCGCTGGCGCGGCGCAGCCAGTTGCACGTGCACCAGGAAATGCGCGTCGGCCCGCTGCGGTTGCTGGCGCGCGAAGGCCGCGCCCTGTATGGCGAGGCGCCACTGGCGCTGACGCAGAGCGGTTTCAGGATCTTGCTGCTGCTGTGCCGCGAGTATCCGCACGCCGTCTCGCGCTCGGCCCTGATCGCCCACCTGTGGGGCAGCGAGCCGCCGGACAGCGACGCCTTGAAGTCGCATGTCTATGCGCTGCGCAAGCAGTTGGAACTCGCGGGCGCCGCCGGCCTGCTGGTGACGATACCGCAGCTGGGCTATCGGCTGGCCATGGACGCCGGCAGCCGGGCAGGGCCGTGATGGCCACGACCATACGGCGTGGCCTGTTTGCGGCACTGGCCGGTTTTGCCGTGCTGCTGTGCCTGTGCTATACGGGCCTGGCAGTGGTGATTTCCTATGTCACCGAAGACATGCTGGTGCAGCGCCTGCTGGAACGCGAGGCGGCCGCCATCACCATGCGCGTGCGCCAGCAGGGCGCGGCGGCGGCCTCCGGCAGCGACCTGATCACGGTCTATCGCGACTATGGCGCACTGCCGGCGCCCGTGCGGCAGCAATTTTTGCCATCGGCGCCGCGCGCCGAAGTATTTACAAGTACGGGCCAGCATTACCACGTGATGGCGCTGGCGCTGGAGAATGCAGGCAAGCCCATGCGCTGGTATCTGCTGGCCGATGTGGCGCCGCTGCTGGTGGTGTCGCGCCTGGTGCGGGAAGTGGGCGGCGTGCTGATCGGCGTCGCGCTGGCGCTGGTCGGCCTGGCGCTGCTGCTGGCCTGGCTGCTGGCGCGGCGGCTGGTGTTGCCCTTGCAAACACTGGCGCAGGAAGCGCGCGCCTTGACGCCCGAACATCCACCGCAGTTCAGCGCACGCGAGCGGCCGGACGAAATCGGCTTCCTGGCGCGCCGGCTGGAAAGCACGTTTATCGAACTGCAAACGGCCTTGCGGCGCGAACAGGCGTTTGCCCGTGATGTCAGCCACGAATTGCGCACGCCGCTGACCTTGATGCGCAATACCTTGATGTTGGCGGCGGAGCGTCCGCTGCTCCTGGAAGAGCAAGCTCAGCTGCAACAGGGCACCGATGAGCTGAGCAATACCGTCGAGCTGCTGTTCGCGCTGGCGCGCGCCGAGCAGATTGCCGTTGACACGGTGGAGCTGCGCGGCTGCATCGAGCAATGCCTGCTGCGCCTGCTTGAAGAACATCGCTGGGACGCCAGCCTGCTGGCACTGGACTTGCCGGAGCGCCTGCCGGTGCGGGGCCATCGTCAGTTGATCAACCTGCTGTTGAACAATTGCCTGGCCAATGCCCTGTTCCACGGCGGCCCCGCCTGCCAGTTGACGATTTCCTTCGAGCAAGGCTGCCTGTCCATCCACAATACCGTGCCGGTGGGGCAGGCCGTGCGCGTGCAGGGTTTTTCGCATGGCCAGCTGCTGCTGGCGCGCCTGGCGCAGGTGATGCAATGGGAAATCCGTTTTTATCCGGGCACAGCGGATTACCGCGTCGATATCGTTCCCATCATGGCGGCTTAAAGCCGGCCGATTTCACCGCGATTTCACCTCGCCCTCCGTATGCTGGACGCACTTTACTTGCGGAGAACCCCATGAACATCATTGTCAGCCTGCTGTTGTTGCTCGCCACCTGCTTCCCCGTCCTGGCCCAGGCCCAGGTGCAAACCCTGCAGCACCAGGACACCAAGCGGCGCTATATCGTCTACACGCCGCCCGCTTACCAAAGCCAGCCGCATCAAGCCTTCCCAGTCGTGTTCAATTTCCATGGCGGCGGCATGACCATGGCCGAGCAGATGCTGTACACGCAGATGAACCGGGCCGCCGACCGCCACGGTTTTATCGTCGTCTACCCGCAAGGCATCAAGCAGGACTGGAACGTGGGCTTCGGCATGGATTACCTGGCCGGCACCGACGACGTCGGCTTCACGCAAGCCATGCTGGCCAAGCTGAAACACGATTACCGTATCGACCCCAAGCGTGTGTACGCCACCGGCCTGTCGCGCGGCGGCTTCTTTGCCCTGCGCCTGGCCGCCGAGCTGCCGCAGCAGTTCGCCGCCGTGGCCTCGGTCGGCGCGCCGATGCCGGAGCTGGTACTCGCGCATCACGGCAAACCGGAGAAGGTCGGCATGCTGCTGATCCACGGCACGGCCGACCAGGTGGTGCTGTATGAGGGCAAGGCCGGCGGCTATCTGTCGGCTGACGCCACCTTGCGCTACTGGGCCAAGGTCAACGGCATCGCAGCCGACACCGCCTCGCCGCGTGTGCTGCCCGCCGCCACGGGCGACGACCTGAGAGTGAGCATGCTGGAGCAGGGCAACGGCCAGCAAAGCGTGGCGCTGGTCACCATCGATGGCGGTGGACACAGCTGGCCCGGCGCCGATGCTTTCAATGTCGGGCTGCCCATCGGCAAGACGTCAAGCAGCATCGATGCCAATGAGGTGATGTGGGCGTTTTTCGGCAGGCATGGCGGGAATTAAATCAGCCCTTCCTCGCGCAAGGCTTGTTGTACCGCCGGCCGTGCCTGCACGCGCTGGTACCAGTCGCGTAAATGATCGAGCTGGTCGAAATGGATCTCGGCCTTGTAATACGAGGTCAGCCACGGTGCCTGGCCCCATCCCGTCAGCGCGAACAGGTAGGCGTCGGCCACGCTGAAGTGCTCGCCCATCAGATAGGGTTTTCCGGCCAGTTGCTCGTCGATCCAGGCATAGCGTTGTTCAAGTTTGGGCCTGGCCATTTCCACGTAGTTACCGGCCTGGGCGGCGTACAGCAGGGGAATAAATCCCTTGTGTACTTCGGTGGACAGGAAGTTCAGCCATTCCTGCAGGCGGTAGCGCTCGAAGCTGCCGTTGGGCGGCGCCAGCCGGGCTTCGGGGCGCAGGTCGGCCAGGTATTGCATGATGGCCGGCCCTTCGCGCAGCATGCGTCCGTCGTCCAGCTCAAGCGCGGGCACATAGCCGTGCGCATTCACATCGTAATAGCTGGCGCCGTCGTCGGTCACGTGCCGCTTGTAATCGACCTTGACGAGGGTGGCGTCCAGGCCCAGTTCCTTCAGGACGATATGCGTGCCCAGCGAACAGCTGGCGGGGATGTGGTACAGCTTCATGATGGCTCCGGTAGTGGCGCCCTCCAGGTGAGAGCGCCTGGACAGCCATTATAGGGAGCAGGGATAAAAAAGGAAGAAGGCACTATAATGTTGTGTAGGTACATTTTTTATACTTGATGCGGGTGAATGGCCATGAAGGAAAGCGTGACGGGATGTTCGATCGAAGAAGCGATGCGCCTGCTCGGTGGGCGCTGGCGCTTGCTGCTGGTGTCGTACCTGGTCGATGGCCCCAAGCGCTTCAACCAACTGCGGCGCGACGTGCCGCATATTTCGCAGCGCATGCTGACCCTCGATCTGCGCGCGCTGGAAGAGGCGGGGCTGGTTGCGCGCACGGTGTATCCGGAAGTGCCGGTGAAGGTGGAATATGCGTTGACGGCAGATGGCCAGCGCTTGCTGCCGGTGGTGGCCGTGATGAAGGAATTCGGTTTGTGGCTCAAGGCCAGGAAGGATAATAATGACGATTAGCGCACCGCATGTTTTTTGCCGCTCGCTGCGCCAGCTGTCGGCCATGCTGGACAAGCTGGCGGCGCAGCCGCAGATATTGACTGCCCGCCTGCATCCGGAGATGCTGCCGTTTGCCTCGCAAGTGAATGCGGCCATCAGCTTTTCGCTGCGCGGCTGCTGTCCGCTGGCGGGATTGGAAGTGGTCAGCTTCAGCGATGCGAGCACCCTGCAGGAGCAGATCGCGCAGACCATCGCGTATCTCGCAGCGATACCGGCGCAGCGCTTTGACGGGCGGCCGGATCGCCTCTGCATGGACCGCGCCGGCTTTGCCGATATCGTGCTGCCGGCCGACGAGTTTTTGCACCTGTATATCCTGCCGAATTTCTACTTTCACTTCAGCATGGCGTATGCGATCGCGCGCAGCTGCGGCGCGCAGATCGGCAAGGGCGATTTCGATGGCTATCACCTGTATGCGCCAGGGTTTTCGTTTGAAAAGCCCGGCCTGGCGCAGCCTGTCTAGCCCACCACGTTCATCCGCGTCCCCCGCTCGAACGCTTCCACATTATCGATCAGCATGTCGGCCAGCAGCTGCATCGCTTCACCGCTGGCCCAGGCCGTATGTGGCGTCAGGATGAAGTTGGGCAGGCGCAGTTGCAGCAGCGGGTTGTCAGGTTCCGGCGGCTCTTTCGACAGCACGTCGAAACCGGCGCCGGCGATCACGCCTGTTTTCAGCGCTTCGGCCAGCGCCGCTTCGTCGACCAGGCCGCCGCGCGCGGTGTTGATCAATAGCGCCGTGGGCTTCATGCTGGCCAGTTCCCTGGCGCCGATGATATGGCGCGTCTTGTCGCTCAAGGGCAGATGCAGGCTCACTACATCGGAAGTGGCCAGCAGTTCGGCCAAAGACACTTCGGTCACGCCGTCTTCCTGGATCGGCGAACGGTTATGCACCGCCACCTGCATGCCGAAGGCGCGCGCCAGGTGCGCCACGGATTTGCCCAGCGCGCCGTAACCGAGCAAGCCCAGACGGCTGCCGGCCAGGTCGCGGATCGGATGGCCGAACAGGCAGAAACGGTCCGATGCCTGCCACAGGCCCGCCTCGATGTCGGCGCGGTAGGCGACCAGCTGGCGGCGCAGGGCCAGCATCAGCGCCAGGGTATGTTCGGGCACGGTGGCGCGCGCATAGTCGCGGATATTGGCCACTAAAATGCCGCGCGCGCGACAGGCGGGCAGGTCGATGATGTCGGTGCCGGTGGCGGCCACGGCGATCATTTTCAGGTCCGGCAATTGGGCCAGTTCGGCCTCCCGCAGCGGCACTTTATTCGTGATGGCGATGCTGGCGCCAAGCAAGCGTTCGACAGTCTGTGCGCTGCCCTTGGTGTGCGCGTGCTCGGCCCACTCGTGGGCAAAGGCGGGTGGGCGGACCTGGGCGATCAGGCTGTCGCGGTCGAGAAAAACGATGCGATGTGGTGATGAGTATGGCGGGTGCTGTGGTGCTGTCATGGCTGGGCCTCGGTCTGGCCGGCGCGCGCATTCCTGGTCTTCATCTGCGTGGCCGGGTGGTTGGTAAACATGTCGGCGACCCATTCGACAAACACGCGCACCTTGGCGGACAGGTGGCGGTTGGGCGGATAGATCACGTGGATCGGCAGCGGGTCGGATTCCCACTCCTTGAGCAACTCGACCATTTTGCCTTGTTCCATCAATGGCGCAAGCATGAAATGCGTCATTTGCACGATGCCCAGGCCCGCCACGCCGGCCGCCGTGTAGGCGTTCGAGTCGTTCAGGGCGATATGGCTGGGCATGGCGATCTGGATGCGTTCGCCGTTGCGCGTGAAGTCCCACTCGAAGGTGCGGCCCGTCTTGGCCGAGAAAAAATTCACGCCGCGGTGGCGCGGCAGGTCGTTCGGATGTTGCGGCGTGCCGTGATGGGCCAGGTAGCCGGGCGAGGCGCAAGTGACGAAATGCAGCACGCCGACCCGGCGTGCGATCAGGTTCAAGTCTCCCAGTTCACCGCCGCGCACGGCGCAGTCCACGCCTTCCTCGATCAGGTCGACGGGGCGGTCGCTGCAGCCCAGTTCGAGCACGATGTCGGGATAGCGCGCGAAAAAGTCGGGCAGGGCGGGGATCAGGAGTTCGCTGGCCAGTGCGGTGGGCGCATCGACCCGCAGGCGGCCGCTGGGGTTCAGCCGCGTGCGCGACAGCGATTCTTCCGCTTCGCGCACGTCCGACAGGATGCGCACGCAGTGTTCATAATAGGCGGCGCCGTCCGAGGTGATGCTGACGTGGCGCGTGGTGCGGTTCAGCAATTTGACCGACAGGCTGCTTTCCAGCGCCGCGATCAGGGTCGACACGGTCGCTTTCGGCAACTGCATGTTTTCGGCCGCGCGCGTAAAGCCGCCCGCATCGACCACCTGGATGAACACTTCCATGGCTTGTAGCTTGTTCACTTGATTTCCTGACACTTTACTTCACATTGTTCAGAATCTTGAACAATCAATTCATCATTGCCTACTTTATCAGATTGTAGAACAAGTTTATAGTTGTTGTACTGCAGCATAAATACGAGGTTGCAGAAACAGCGGTTGATAGTTACAGGAGAAAAATCATGGGTCATCGGAATGGAAACTTGGCAGTGTTCGCGCTCGTAGTGAGCTCGCTTGCTCTGGCTTCGATGGTATTTACGGACGCTTACTCGCAGGCGGCGCAAGCCGAAGCCAGCGGTTACAGCGCCCTGACCCATGAAGTCGGCGGCACCTTGCTGTGCGTCAATGACGCCGGTCTCGACATGGCCGTGGCGCCGGTGGTGGCGCAATGAACGCGCCCGCCAGCGCAGCCGGCCTGGCGCCTGCCGAGTCGCTGAAGATACGCGATATCGAAGTGCAGGGCGAAGTCGGGCCGCTGGCGGCACGCATCTATACGGCCGGCGTGCCGGGCGCGAAAAAATCCAGCCTGATCGTGTTCTTTCACGGCGGCGGCTTCGATGACGGCGACCTGGAAGACGCCGACGATTTCCTGCGCTGCCTGGTGCTGGGCAATGCCGACCAGGTGGTGCTGGCGTCGAACTACACCCTGGCCAGCGTGCGGCCTTTCCCAGCCGCCGTTGAAGACGCGCATGCCGTGCTGGTGTGGGCCAAGAAGAACAAGGCCAAGCTGGGCTGGACCGGCAAGCAGATGCTGGTGTCGGGCATCGAAGCGGGCGCCAACCTGGCCGCCGTGTGCGCCATGATGTCGCGCGACCGGGGCGGTCCGGCGCTGGCCGGCCAGGTGCTGATCATGCCGATGCTGGACCCCGGCCTGTCGACCTGCTCGATGCGCTCTCTGCCGAGCTGCCCGGAACTGGTGGAAGTGGCCGATGCCTGCGCCGCCGCCTACCGGGGCTACCTGCCGAACGCCGCCGACCGCAGCCATCCGTATGCGTCGCCGCTGCAGTCGAGCAGGCTGAAAAACCTGCCGCCGGCGCTGATCGTGTCCAGCGAAGACGACCCATTGCGCGACGAGGCTGAACAATACGGCAGCAAGCTGATCGCCTGCGGCATCAAGACGACCGTGCGGCGCATGCCCGCGGTGCCGCTGCAAGACGCCACCGCCCGTAACGAATGTGCTTGCAAGGTGCAAGTGCTCGGTGAAATTGCCAGTTTTGTCGCTGGCCTCAGCCAGGAGCCCAGCTCATGACACTACCATCCCGCACGCTGAAATAAATTACACTTAGCAGTTTACTTTTTGAGTTCTGGTTGTTACACTGTGTAGTGTAGTTCCATGAACACCCCATTCGTCTGCGCTGTGCGTTCGTACAGCCGGCTTTGTCGACCCCGCCCGCTTTTTTGACGCAGGCGGTCCCTTTATCTTTGACCGAGCGCCGTCGGGCGCCATTGCATCTTTATTCACTTTAATCGGCTGGGTGGCTTCCTGTCGTCTATACCATTAGAAATTTTCATAAAACAGGGAAATAAAATGAAAAACGTTCAACAAATTTCTATCCTGCTCAAGCCCCTGGCGGCCTCGCTGGCCGTTGCCGGCCTGGTGGCGTTCAGCCTGGCTGGCTGCGATTCAGCCAACAGCAAGGTGCCCGACGCGCCGGCGGCCGGTGGCCCACCGATCTCGGCCGCCGCCGTGATCGAAAAACAGATTACCGAAACCCAGGAATTCTCGGGCCGCCTGGAAGCCATCGAACGCGTGGAAATCCGCTCGCGCGTCGGCGGCTTCATCACCTCGGTGAACTTCAAGCCGGGCAGCGAAGTGAAAAAGGGCGACGTGCTGTTCGTGATCGATCCGCGTCCGTTCCAGGCTGAAGTGTCGCGTGCCGAAGGCGCCGCCGCCTCGGCCCGCGCCAAGGCCGAACTGGCCAAGCTGGAACTGTCGCGCGCCGAAAAACTGCTGGCCGAAAAAGCCATCCCGCAGCGCGAACTCGATGAAAAAGCGTCGGGCCTGAAAGAGCTGGACGCCAATGTGCGCGCCGCCCAAGCGTCGTATGAAGCGGCCAAGCTGAACCTGTCGTACACCCAGGTGCAGGCGCCGATCAGCGGCCGCGTATCGAAGGCCGAGATCACCGTCGGCAACCTGATCGACGCCACCGCCATCCTGACGTCCGTGGTCTCGACCGACCGCATCTACGCCAGCTTCGACGGCGACGAAGACACCTATCTGCGCGTGGCCGGCACGGCGCAAAAGGGCGCGCCCGTGCTCGTCAAGGTGGGCCTGGCCAACGAGAGCGGTTTCCCGCATGAAGGCAAGCTGGAATTCGTCGACAACCAGCTCGATCCGGCCACCGGCAGCGTGCGCATGCGCGCCACCTTCGCCAACGCCGACCGCATGCTGGTGCCTGGTTTGTTCGCCCGCATCCAGCTCGATACCGGCAGCGGCGCGCAGGCGCAAGGCACGGCGCTGTTGATCAGCGACCGCGCCGTCGGCACCGACCAGAGCCGCAAGTATGTCTACGTGGTGGGCGCCGACAACAAGGCCGAATACCGCGCCGTCAAGCTGGGCCCGAACGCCGATGGTTTGCGCGTGGTGCGCGAAGGCCTGAAGGCGGGCGAGAAGATCGTCGTCAACGGCCTGCAGCGCGTGCGCCCGGGCGCCCCGGTGACGCCACAGATGGTGGCAATGGACTTCGATCCGACGGCGCCAGTGGCTCCCGCAAAACCAGCAACAAAAGACGCCAAGATTGCCGCCAAGGCGGAATCGAAAACGGCAGCGACCACCAAGGAATAAACCATGAACTTTTCACGCTTTTTCATCGACAAGCCGATCTTTGCGGCGGTGCTGTCGATTGTCATTTTCGTGGCCGGGATGCTGTCGATCTTCGGCCTGCCGATCTCGGAATATCCCGACGTCGTGCCGCCATCGGTGGTGGTGCGCGCGCAGTATCCGGGCGCCAATCCGAAAGTGATCGCCGAAACCGTTGCCGCCCCGCTGGAGGAGCAGATCAACGGTGTCGAGAACATGCTCTACATGTCCTCGCAAAATACGTCGGACGGCGCGATGATGCTGACGATTACCTTCAAGATCGGCACCAACGTCGAGCAGGCCGAGACGCAGGTGCAGAACCGCGTGCAGCGCGCCTTGCCGCGCCTGCCGGAAGAGGTGCGCCAGATCGGCGTGACGACCGTCAAGTCCTCGCCCAACCTGACCATGGTGGTGCACCTGGTCTCGCCCAACAAGCGCTATGACGACATGTACCTGCGTAACTACGCGGTGCTGAACGTCAAGGATCAATTGGCCCGCCTGCCCGGCATGGGCGACATCCAGATCTTCGGCGCCGGCGACTATGCCATGCGTATCTGGCTCGACCCGCAGAAAGTGGCGGCGCGCGGCATGACAGCCAATGACGTGGTCGAGGCCATCCGCGAGCAGAACGTGCAGGTCGCCGCCGGTGTGATCGGCGCTTCGCCGGCGAAAAATTCGCCGTTCCAGCTGACCGTCAATACCCAGGGCCGTTTGCAGTCGCCCGAGGAATTCGGCGCCATCATCGTGCGTACCAATGCCGATGGCGCGGTGACGCAACTGAAGGACGTGGCGCGCGTGGAAATGGGCGCCAACAGCTATTCGCTGCGGTCCTTGCTGAACAATAATCCGGCCGTCGGCATGGGTATTTTCGAAGCACCGAACGCCAACGCGCTGCAACTGTCTTCCGACGTGCGCGCCAAGATGGACGAACTGAAAAAAGACTTCCCGCAAGGCGTGGAATATCGCATCGAGTATGACCCGACCCAGTTCGTGCGCTCCTCGATCGAAGCCGTGATCCACACGCTGTTGGAGGCCATCGCCCTGGTGGTGCTGGTGGTGATCATCTTCCTGCAAACCTGGCGCGCTTCCATCATTCCGCTGCTGGCCGTGCCGGTCTCCATCGTCGGTACCTTTGCCGTGATGCTGGGCTTTGGTTTTTCGATCAATACCCTGTCGCTGTTCGGCCTCGTGCTGGCCATCGGTATCGTCGTCGATGACGCCATCGTGGTGGTGGAAAACGTGGAGCGCAATATCGAGGAAGGCCTGTCGCCGCGCGACGCCACCATTCAGGCCATGAAAGAGGTCAGCGGTCCTATCGTCGCCATCGCCCTGGTGCTGTGCGCCGTGTTCGTGCCGATCGCCTTCGTGCCCGGCCTGTCGGGCGAGTTCTACCGCCAGTTCGCGCTGACCATCGCGATTTCGACCGTGATCTCGGCATTCAGCTCGCTGACCCTGGCACCGGCCCTGTCGGCAGCCCTGTTGAAACCGCACGATGCGCCGAAAGACGCGCTGACACGCGGCATGGACAAGGTCTTCGGCCGTTTCTTCGCCTGGTTCAACCGCTTCTTCGGCCGCGCTTCGCACCGCTATGAAGCGGGCGTCAAAGGTGTGTTGGGCCGCAAGAGCGCTTCGCTGGGCGTGTACGCCTTGCTGGTGGTCGCCGCCGTGTTCGTGTTCAAGGCCGTGCCTGCCGGTTTCGTGCCTGGCCAGGACAAGCAATACCTGGTCGGCTTTGCGCAACTGCCTGACGCCGCCTCGCTGGACCGCACCGAAGACGTGGTACGCCGCATGTCCGACGTCATCAAGTCGGTGCCTGGCGTGGAATCGACGATCGCCTTCCCGGGCCTGTCGATCAACGACTTCACCAATGCGCCGAACGCCGGTATCGTGTTCGCCACCCTGAAACCGTTCGACGAACGCACCACCAAGGAATTGTCCGGCGGCGCCATCGCGGCCGAGATCAACAAGCGCCTGGGCGGTATCCAGGACGCCTTCATCATGGTGTTCCCGCCACCGCCGGTCAACGGCCTGGGCACCATCGGCGGCTTCAAGATGATGATCGAAGACCGCGGCAATCTCGGTTACGACGCGCTGTACAACGCCACCCAGGCGCTGGCCGGCAAGGCTTACCAGACGCCGGAACTGGCGGGCGTGTTCTCGGGCTACCAGATCAACGTGCCGCAGCTGTTCGCCGATGTCGACCGCGTCAAGGCCAAGCAGTTGGGCGTGCCGCTGGCCACCATCTACCAGACCTTGCAGATCAACCTCGGTTCCTTGTACGTGAATGACTTCAACCAGTTTGGCCGTACCTACCAGGTGCGCGTGCAGGCCGATGCCGAGTTCCGTTCGCATGCGCAGGATATCGCGCAGCTGAAGGTGCGTAGCGACAAGGGCGAAATGATCCCGCTGTCCTCCTTGATGCGCGTGAAAGACAGCTATGGTCCGGACCGCGTGCAGCGCTACAACGCCTACGCCGCAGCCGATTTCAATGGCGGGCCGGCACCGGGTGTGTCGAGCGGCCAGGCGCAAGCCGCGCTGGAACGCATCGCCAAGGAAGTGCTGCCGCAAGGGATTTCGTATGAATGGACCGAGCTGACTTACCAGGACATCCTGTCCGGTAACACGATGATCTATGTGTTCCCGCTGTGCGTGCTGCTGGTGTTCCTGGTGCTGGCCGCCCAGTACGAAAGCTGGACCCTGCCGCTGGCCGTGATCCTGATCGTGCCGATGTCGATTTTGTGCGCCTTGCTGGGCGTGAAACTGACCGGTGGCGACAACAATGTGTTCACCCAGATCGCGCTGTTCGTGCTGGTGGGGCTGGCGTCGAAGAATGCGATTCTGATCGTCGAGTTTGCCCGCGAACTGGAAGACCATGGCCGCACCGTCGTGCAGGCCGCGCTGGAAGCTTGCCGCCTGCGTCTGCGTCCGATCCTGATGACGTCGATCGCGTTCATCATGGGCGTGGTGCCCTTGGTGTTCTCGCACGGCGCCGGTTCGGAAATGCGCCATGCCATGGGTGTGGCGGTATTTGCCGGCATGCTGGGCGTGACCTTCTTCGGCCTGTTCCTGACGCCTGTATTTTATGTATTGCTGCGTACCCTGGCGCAGCGTTTCGAGAAAAAACCAGCCGCCGCCAAGCGCCCCGCCGCGCCGGTGCTGGACCTGGAAGGAGATGTATCGTGAAAAACAACCTGAAACCGCTGTTGAAACCAGTGCTCGGCATGATGGCCGCCGCCGTGCTATTGGCAGCCTGCGCCGCGCCGGACTTCCAGCAGCCGCAGATCGCCACCCCGGCCGCTTTCAAGGAAGCGCAAGTGCCGGCGGTGCAGACGGCGCAGGACGGCACCCGCTGGTCCCAGGCGCAAGTGAACTACGCCGAGCGCCAGGCGCGCGGCGAATGGTGGCTGGCGTTTAACGACCCCACGCTGACCGGCCTGATCGCCGAGGCCACGCAGGCCAACGCCAACCTGGCCGTGGCGGCCGCCCGCGTCAAGCAGGCGAGGGCGATTGCCGGCATCGCCGAAGCGGACCGCATCCCGCAAGTGGGCGTGAACCTGGGCGGCCAGCGCAATCGCGCTTCCGCCGTGTCGCTGGGCCTGCCGAACGGCGCGCCGGTGGCGGCCACCAATGTGTACCAGGCCAACCTGACGGCCAGCTACGAAGTCGACCTGTTCGGCCGCGTGGCGGCCAATGTCAGCGCCTCGCGCAGCGATGCGCTGGCGGTGGAAGCGACCTACCGCTCGGTGCTGCTGTCCTTGCAGGCCGACGTGGCGCAGACCTACTTCCAGCTGCGTGCCACCGACGCCGAACTGGCGACCCTGGCCGAGACGGTGCGCCTGCGCGAAGAAAGCGTGCATGTTAACCAGCGCCGCTATGACCTGGGCGATATCGGCGAATTCGATCTGTCGCGGGCCCGCACCGAGCTGTCGACGGCGCGCGCCGAAGCGATCGGCCTGCAGCGCCAGCGCGCCACCGGCGAGCATGCGCTGGCGGTCTTGCTGGGCGAACCGGCGGCCAGCTTCACGGCCGTCGTCAACCCGCTGCAGGACAGCGCTTTTTTGCCGGTGATCCCCGCCGGCATGCCGTCGACCCTGCTGGAACGCCGGCCCGATATCGCCTCGGCCCAGCGCACCATGGAAGCGTCGAATGCGCGTATCGGCGTGGCGAAATCGGCGATGTTCCCGGCCCTGATGCTGAACGCATCGGGTGGCGGCGCGGCCGACACCTTCTCGGACGTGTTCAAGTGGAGCAGCCGCTCCTGGCTGCTGGGCGCGCTGATGTCGATGCCGATCATCGACGGTGGCCGCAACAAGGCGGCGGTAACGCGCAGCGAAGCGCAGCTGGAAGAATCGGTCGGCACCTACCGCCAGAGCGTGCTGGTGGCGTTTGCCGAAGTCGAGGACAACCTGGCGGGCCTGCGCATCCTGTCGGGCCAGACGCAGCAGATCGACGAAGCGGTGGTTTCGGCGCGCCGCTCGGCCGACCTGGCGCAGAAACTGTATGACGCCGGCCGTTCCAGCTACCTGGACCTGCTCGACGCGCAGCGCAACCTGTCGGCCGTCGAACGCAGTGCCGTGCAATTGCGCGGCAACCGTGCCGTCACCACCGTGGCGCTGATCCGCTCCCTGGGCGGCGGCTGGGGCGAGCCGGAGCCGCAAGTCGCAGTCAACTGATCCCGGCACTGCGGGCTGGCACACGCCGGCCCGCAACAAGGGATGGTTTGAACAAACGGCGCACTGCGCCGTTTTTTTTGTTTGACTGAATTGAATCCGATTCCAGCATGGCCGCGTAAGTACTCCTGCAATCATGCACAGGCAGTCATCCAGGAGATCATCATGCGCACCTTTATTCCCGCAGTACTGTTCGCCACTTCCATGCTGGCCACCGGCGCCAGCTTCGCCGCCGACATGACGACCATGGTCGGTGGACAGAGCATGCTTCCATCAAAAGACATCGTCGACAACGCCGTCAATTCGGCCGACCACACCACCCTGGTGGCCGCCGTCAAGGCCGCCGGCCTGGTCGACACATTGAAGGGGAAAGGGCCGTTCACGGTCTTCGCGCCAACGAATGCGGCGTTTGCCAAGCTGCCCGCCGGCACCGTCGATACGCTGGTCAAGCCGGAGAGCAAAGAGACCCTGACCAAGATCCTGACCTATCACGTGGTGCCCGGAAAATACGACTTCAAGGCGCTGGCCAAGGAAATCAAGATGCATAACGGTAAAGCCACCTTGCCGACCGCCAGTGGCGGCAAGCTGATGTTCGCCATGAACGGCATGCACAATATCGTCGTGATGGACGAGTCCGGCGGCACTGCCAATATCAGCACCTATGACGTGTACCAGTCGAATGGCGTGATCAATGTGATCGACACGGTGCTGATGCCGAAATAAACCCCCGCTTCAATCCGCCGCCAGCAGCGCTTTCAGGATATCTTCCGAGCGCCGCTGGCCATGCGGCTTTCCATAGGCACTGGACGCCACCGCCACCACCATGTGGCGCGCGGGGATTACATAGATCTTGTTGCCGCCATTGCCGGACGCGAAAGACACCTTGACGTTTTCACCGGCGACGTCGTAGTTTTTGCCGTACCAGAAATAACCATAATGATCGGCATAGCGGTCCGTCTCGCCGATCGCCACGCGCGGCGCCAGCGCCGCCTTGAGCCAGCTGGCCGCGATCACGCGCCGGCCATTTGTCACTCCCTCATCCAGCACCAGCTGCCCGATCGCCGCCATGTCGCGCGGCCGCAACGACAAATTGCCCTGTCCCTTGGCATGGCCGTCCACGTCGCGGCCCCACTGCCAGCGCGTGATGCCCAGCGGCGCGAACAACACGCTGCCGGCAAACGTGTCCAGGTCGACGCCGCTGGCGCTTTCCACCATGCGCCCGGCGATATACGAACCGAGCGAGTTGTAGCGGTAGACCGTACCTGGCGCCATCGCCGCAGGCACGCCGCGCACAAAGGCGGTGGGGTCCGGCGCTTCGTCCAGCTTGTCCTCATTGCCCGGCGAGGCCGCATCCTCGTCAAACGCGGCCAAGCCCGAACGCATGGCCAGCAGATCGTCCAGCACCACCTGGCCGGCCGGGCTGCCGGCGACCTCCGGCCAGTATTGGCCGACGGTTCCCGTGGTCGCCAGCTGGCCGCGTGCGACGGCGGCGCCCACCAGCAGCGCGGTGACGCTTTTGCCGGCCGAGCGCATGTCGTGCAGGCCGTTTTGTACCTGGCCGTTGTAATAGCGTTCGGCCACCACGGCCCCGTCGCGCAGCACCACCACGGCGCGCAGGTCGGCATGGCTGTCATGGTCAAATTCTTGCACCACTTGCGCCAGCGAGGCGCCTGCGGCGCAGGGTGCATGCAAGGCGACAAGCAGTAACAGCGGCAGGGGCAAGCGGCGCATGGCGAACTTTCGTTACAAGGGCAAGGCCTGTAGTGTTGCTCATGCACGCTGGCTTGTGGTGAAGTTTGCATGAAGGTGTGCCGCTCTTGTTTCGTTTATTGCGTTTATTGCGTTTATTGTGCTTTTCGTTTATTTCGATTAGACTTCGTATCTGGCATTAGATTAGTTTGGAGACCGTCATGACTACCGCAACCTTGGCCCGCACCGTTTTGCCTGATGAAAGGGCGATCAATGCGGCGATAGAGTCAGGCCGCCAGTTGGCAGCATTTATCTCGACAAAGTCGGAGACCCAGCGCATAGAGCTGATCGACGAGATGCAGCAGCGTGTAGTCATTGACATGCCGACGTTCGCCCTTCGTTTGCTTGGTGAAATTCTCAGCGAGCTGGCATTGGGCAATGCCGTCAAGGTCGTGCCCATTCATGCCGAGCTGACCACCCAAGAGGGTGCCGACATCCTCAACGTTTCACGGCCTCATCTGATAAAAATGCTGGATGAAGGAGCGTTACCGCATACTAAGACAGGCAGGCATCGCCGCATCAAGTTTGCCGATCTGATGCAGTACAAGGCGCTGCGTGAGCGAACCAGCCTGTCCGCCATGGATGAACTGGTGGCGCAGGCACAGGAACTGAAAATGGGATATGAATGAGGCAGTCCTCGTTCACGGCATTTTATGACGCCAATGTGCTCTATCCCGCGCCATTGAGGGATTTTTTGATGTATCTGGCACTGACCGGTGCCTACCGGGCACGCTGGTCGGCGCAGGTGCATGATGAGTGGAAGCGCAATCTTCTGATCAATCGTCCAGACCTGACGCGCGAGCAGCTCGATCGCACGTCCTCGCTGATGGACAAGGCCGTGCCTGACGGTCTCGTCACCGACTATGAATCGTTGCTAGAAAGCCTTCAGTTACCGGACGCGGATGATCGCCACGTCCTCGCAGCCGCAATCAAGTGCAACGCTTCCGTTATCGTGACATTCAACCTCAAGGATTTCCCGAAAACCACACTGGCCCCGTTTAACATTGAGCCGCTACATCCCGATACCTTCATAGTGGATTTGTGGGATCTGGATCAGGCGGCAGTTCTCAAGGCCGCGCAGCGACAGCGGGCGGCGTTGAAAAAACCGCCTCACAATGCCAGGCTCTATCTCGACAAACTCCTGCAACAGAAACTTCCAGAAACCGTCAAACTGCTTGGCGGTTTCGAATTTCTGATCTGATATCGCGTGCACACGCGCATGCAAACGATGTCTTCGGAACGAAAAAAAGACAGCCGAAGCTGTCTTTCTGGCGCTACCTTATAGCGATTATTTTGCTGCGACTGGCGCTGCCGGTGCGGCTTCCACGGCTTTTTCATCAGCCTTGGCCTTTGCCTTGGCGGCCTTGTGGTGGGCCTTGGCTTTCTTGACCTTGGCATCGGCCTTGGCGCCAGCGACATCGGCTTTCGCATCGGCGGCGACTGCCGCTTCTTTCGCGTCGGCTTTCACGACTGCCTTGGTTTCCTTGGCTTCGGCCTTGGCCACTTCCTTGGTGTGGGTGGCTTCCGCCTTGGCCGGTGCTGGGGCTGCAGGGGCCTGGGCAAAAGCGGCGGTGGCGAAGACGGTGGCGATCAGGGCGGCGATGGTGTTTTTCATGTCAGTTCCTCAGTATGTGGGATGCGGTAAAAGCGATTGTTTTTCGTGCTTGTAATTACTTGGCGGGCGCCGCTTCGGCAGTGGCCGAGGCCAGCTTTTCATCGGCCTTGGCCTTGGTTTTCTTGGCCTTGTGATGCGCTTTGGCTTTGGTGGCGCTTGCATCGGCCTTGGCGCTGGCGACATCGGCGGTTGCAGCCACTTCGGTCTTGGCGACTTTCGCATCGGCTTTCACGGCGGCGGTCGCTTCCTTGGCGTCGGCCTTGGTGTGCGCCGCTTCGGCCTTGGCCGGTACTGAGGCTGCAGGCGCCGCAGGAGTCTGGGCAAAAGCTGCGGTAGCGAACAGGCCGGCGATCAGGGTAGCGCTCAGGTTGAAAATGCGTTTTTTCATGGTGCAGTCCTCAGTGGTGGTTTGTCTGTTGGTGCCGGGATGATTCCCGTGTCACTGAGGAGAAAACGCGCCCCGAAGCCTGGCCGTTGACGAGCATTACAATCACTTACAACTGGATCGTTTTCAGCGTGCGCGCGCGGCGCTTGCGCAGCCAGATGACCAGGCCCGTCGCGCTCAGCATCGCCACCAGCAGCCCCATCATGGAGATCATGATGCGTCCCGGCAGGCCGAGGATGCGGCCCGAATGCAGCGGGAATTGCGCCTGCAAAAAGATGTCGCCGGCACTGCCGGTGCCGGGAATCACGCCGCCGGCAGGGCTGCCGTCGCGGCCATCGAAATACAGCCAGGCATTGCCCAGGCCACCGTCGCCGTGGTCATTGTCCGCTTCGAAAAAGCCCACGCCATACAGGCCGTAGCTGGACGAATAAAACACGCCGCCGGCCGGCAAGGTCCAGCCCCGTCTTGCCGCTTCGGTTTTCGCCAGCGCCACCACCTGTTCGCGCGTCAGCAGCGGTTCGACCGGATTTTCCGGCGGCTGCGGCGTGCGGCTGTCGAACGCATTCGGACTGAGGGTAGAAAATTTGGCCACCAGCGGGCGCATTACCTGCGTCTGCAGGTTCATCGAGATCGAAGTCACGGCCAGGATCAGCAATAACAGCCAGAGCCACACGCCGCCCGAGCGGTGCAAATCAAAATTGAGCCGGTGCCCCCCTTGCCGCCAGCGAAAGGCCAGCGACTTGCGCCAGCTGCGAAGATTCGGGAACGACAGATACAGCGCGATAAAGCAGTCAACAAACCATACGATGCCGATAATGCCCATCAGCCAGACACCGAACTCGATGCCCCAGCCGTCGGGGATATGCATGGTGTAATGGAGCTTGTACAGGAAAGGCAGCAGGTTCTCGCGCGCCATCGATACCTGGCCCCACTGGCGCGTGCCCTGCACGGTACCGGTAACAGGATCGACCGCTATCTGGTTGTAGCCCAGGTCATGGGGCTTACCGGTGGCGGGATCGATCTTGCCTTCGACCGACATCAGCGCCGTATGACCCGGTTCCAACGCGGTCAGCGTGTAGTTGACGCGCACGCGCGGGTCTTGCGCTTCGACCTGCGATGCCAGCTCCAGGCCGGTGCGGGCGTGTGCATGTTCCGTGCCGCTGGCAGCATGGAACAGCTGCGGATTGAGCCAGGCGTCGAGTTCGTGATCCCACGAGATGACGGCGCCCGTCAGGCCCGAAATGAACAGGAACAGCGCCACCGCCAGGCCGAACCAGCGGTGCAGCAGGACCAGCAGTGGACGCAGCCGCATCGCCTAGTACTTCCAGCTCAGCGTCGCGCTGCCATTGCGGCCGGCCGCGTACAGCGACTGGTCCCAGTACAGGCTGGTGAGGTGCTTCTTGTCCGTCGCGTTGTTCAGGTTCAGCGACAGGCTGACGTTTTTTGTCAGGTCGTAACTGGCCATCAGGCCCAGTTGCGCGTAGGCGCCCTGGCGCAGGTCGATCGTGTCGCCGACGGCCAGGTGGATATCGTCCTGCCAGGTCAGGTTGGCGCCCACCTTCAGTTTCGGCACGGCCGGTACCAGGTAGGTGGTCGACACATGGAACTGCTTGCGCGGAATGAATGTGCGCGCGTCGTTGTCATTGCCCTTGATGCGCAATTGCGCGTAGCCGGCGCTGGCTTGCCAGCCGCGTGCCACTTCGCCCGATGCTTCCAGTTCAAAGCCTGTCGACTCCGAATCCACGCCCTTGTAGATGGTCTTGAAGGTGGCGGTGGTGCCGGCTGCTTCGGCCAGGTTTTGCTGGCGAATCTTGAAAACGGCGCCCGACAGGTTCAGGCGGCCGTCGAACAACTCTCCCTTCACCCCCAGCTCCAGGCTTTTGCCGGTGGCCGCCGCCAGGGTCTGGCCGTTGGCGTCGGTATCGCTTTGTGGATTGAAGATTTCCGCATAGCTGGCATAGGCCGACACGTGGCGGTTGATGTCCTGCACCAGGCCCAGGTAGGGCGTGGTGTCGCTTTGCGAGGTCGACTTGCTCACGCCATAGGCTGCGCCTTTGCTGTCGACCTTGACGGTATTGACGCCGGCCAGCAGCTTGGTGCTGTCGGCCAGGTTGAAGCGGGCGGCGGCAAAGGCGTTCTTGCGCTTGTCGCTGTAGGCGCTGCCGTCGGTCGACGCATCGAACGTGGGAATCGGATAGGAACCATCGAAGGCGGTGCCGTTCGGCAGCGCGGTGCCGATGCCCTGGCCATAGTAGGACACGTCATGCAGCTTTGACCTGGACCAGCTGGCGCCGAAAGTGAGGTCGTGCCGGCGGCCGGCCAGGTCGAATTTGCCGGTGGCGGAAATATCAAACAGGCTTTGTTCATTGTTCGAATTGTATTTGGACGGGTAGCTGTACAGCCCATCGCCGGTGGCGCGGTCCGGCGTGCCGTATACATAGAACAGCTGCGAGTTTGAGTTGGCCCTGGTGTAGGTCAGCGTGGATTTGACGCTCCAGTCGGGGTTGAAGCGGTGCGTCAGTTCCGCGAAGGTGCTGTTGGTTTCCGTGTTCCAGCGCGACCAGTCGGCCGAGGTCGAGGTGGAAATCGGGTAATTGGTCTGCGTGCCGTCCGTGTAATACATCGGCAGCGCGCCCCACATGCCGCCCTTGGCCTTGGTCTTCTGGTAGGTGTGCCCGGCGGTGAAGGTAGTGTCGTTCGTCAGTTTCGCTTCCACCACGGCGTAGGCCACGTCCTTGCCGGGCGAGTAGCGGTCCAGCCAGGAGTCGCCTTCCTGGTGGGCGGCGACGAAGCGGGCCGCTACCTTGCCGTCGGTGCTCAGGGGCGTCGACACGTCGGCGTCCAGGCGGCGCGTGTTCCAGGAGCCGAGGGTCAGGGCAGCCGAGGCGGCCAGGCCTTCGGTGGGGCGCTTGCGCACGAAATTGATGGTGGCCGACGGGTTGCCGGTCGACGAGATCAGGCCATTGGCGCCGCGCACCACGTCGACCCGGTCATAGATGGCCGTATCGAGGCCGCCCATTACATTACCGAAAATAAAGGGGATGCCCACGCCGTCGTACTGGAAATTGGTGATGTCGTAGCCGCGCGCGGTGTAGTAGCTGCGGTCCGTTTCCACTTCTTCCACCGTCACGCCGGTGGTTTGCGCCAGGACCTTGTTGACGCTGTCGAGCCTGAAATCATCCATCTGCGCGCGGGTGACCACCGACACCGATTGCGGCGTCTCGCGCAGCGACAGATCGAGCTTGCTGGCCGATGCGCTTCTGCGCGCCGTATAGGAATCCTCGTGGGCGCCGGTGACGGTAATGGTCGGCATGGTGCTGTCGTCGGCTGCTGCCTGCATATCGTCGGCGGCGTGGGACAGTCCGGCACCCAGCGCCAGGGAAATGGCCAGGGCCAGGGGGCGCAGCGGCAGCGCGGATAAATGGGATGGAAAGGTGCGGACTGGCATTGAAACAACTCCTGGCATCGTAATGAGAATGAGAATAGTTCTCAATTTTATGACGCCATGCATCGCCGTACAATTGCACCGCTCAGGAAATCGCCTTTCTTTTCGCATCTTTACGCGCTTTTACATTATTCGCTGATTCCCGCATGGCCGCATTCATGCCCGATTTGTCCGCGCTCATCGCATGGCCGCCAGGTGCCAGCTGCGGCGCGCTGGAATGATCATCCCTGAAAGAGTTGCTGGCGCAGCTCGATGCGGTGCAGGTCGCGCAAGTGCAAAATGTAGCGCCCATGTGCGAAAAGACAGCCGTAGCTGTCTTTTCGTGTACGGGAAGCCGGTACTTATTTGGCGGCGGGTGCTTCGGCCACTGCGGAAGCTTTTTCTTCGGCAGCTTTGGCCTTGGTTTTCTTGGCTTTGTGATGGGCTTTTGCCTTGGCGGCGCCGGCATCTGCCTTGGCGCTGGCGACGTCAGCCTTGGCGTCGGCAACCGTCGCCGCTTCCTTGGCGTCGGCCTTGGCCACTGCCTTGGTTTCCTTGGCTTCCGCTTTCGTCACTTCCTTGGTGTGCTTGGCTTCGGCCTTGGCTGCCGCTGGGGCGGCCGGGGTCTGGGCAAAGGCTGCGGTAGCGAACAAGCCAGCGATGATGGTAGCAATAACTTTTTTCATGGTGCAGTTCCTCAAGAAGTGGGTGGTGTGCAGAAGATGTTTCCCCTGTCACTGAGCCAAAAACGCGCCTGGCGGCAACTTGGTTGACAGCCGATTACAAACACTTACAACTGGCGGTTTTCAATGGCCCGCCCGGCTC
This sequence comes from Janthinobacterium sp. PSPC3-1, assembly GCF_049896105.1. NCBI lineage: Bacteria > Pseudomonadati > Pseudomonadota > Betaproteobacteria > Burkholderiales > Oxalobacteraceae > Janthinobacterium > Janthinobacterium sp. PSPC3-1. The sequence continues at coordinate 50,916 of NZ_JAFCTQ010000009.1, forward strand.
TGTTAGCTGGCGTACTGCGTGGGGCCGGGACGCCATCTAGACTAGGGACACGATCACAGCATGGGTTTGCCATGAAAGATGCCCTGAAAACCTATCAAGCCAAGCGCAACTTCGCCATCACGCCCGAGCCCGCCGGTGGTGGCGAGGCCGAGGGCGAACAGCTGAGCTTTGTGATCCAGAAACACTGGGCCAGCCGGTTGCATTACGATTTCCGGCTGGAACTCGATGGCACCATGAAAAGCTGGGCCGTGCCGAAAGGGCCCAGCTACGACAGTAAAGACAAGCGCATGGCGGTGCAGGTGGAGGACCACCCGATCTCGTATTCCAGCTTCGAAGGCACGATTCCGGAAAAACAATATGGCGCCGGCAAGGTCATTATCTGGGACAAGGGCACCTGGGAGCCGCAGGCGGCCACGCCGGACCCGCGCAAGGCGCTTGCGGCCGGCAACCTGAAATTCACCTTGCACGGCCACAAGATGCACGGCAACTGGGTGCTGGTGCGCATGAAGGGCAAGGGCGAAAAGCAGCCGGCCTGGCTGTTGATCAAGGAAAAGGACGATTACACGCGGCCCGCGCTGGAATACTCGGTGGTCGACGAATTGCCCGACAGCGTAAAAAGCAAGCCCATGCCCAAGCGCAAGAAGGCCACGGCCCAGCCAGCGGCGCCGGCCAGCGCGCTGCCGGCCACCTTGGCGCCGCAACTGGCGACCCTGGTCGATGCGCCGCCGACGGACGCCAAAGACTGGATCTTCGAGCTCAAGTTCGACGGCTACCGCATCCTGGCCCGGAGCGACGGCCAGCAGATTGCCCTGATCACGCGCAACGGCAACGACTGGACGCACAAGCTGCCCAAGCTGCAGCAGGCACTGGCCAAGCTGGGCTTGCCGCCTGGCTGGTATGACGGCGAGATCGTCGTCAATGGCAAGGATGGCCACCCGAGTTTCGGCGCCTTGCAACAGGCTTTCGACAAGGAGGCCACCAGCGATATCGCGTATTACCTGTTCGATGTGCCGTATTTCGATGGCCATGACTTGCGCGGCCAGCCGGTGGAGGCGCGCCGCGCGTTGTTGCGGCAACTGCTGGATCAATTGCCCACATCACCGCTGGTGCGTTTCAGCGATGAACTCGATGCCACGCCCGCGAAACTGCTGGCCACGGCCTGCAAGCTGGGCCTGGAAGGCGTGATCGGCAAGCGGCGCGGTTCGCGCTACACGGCGCGCCGCTCGAACGAGTGGATCAAGCTCAAGTGTGGCTTGCGCCAGGAATTCGTCATCGGCGGCTATACCGAGCCGCAGGGCGCGCGCAGCGGCATCGGCTCCTTGCTGCTGGGCACCCATGACAAGGACGGCAAGCTGCAGTACGCGGGCAATGTGGGCAGCGGCTTCGACCAGGATACCCTGCTCGATTTGCGCCGCCAGCTCGATGCCTTGACCGTCGATACCAGTCCCTATGCGGGCAAGGCGGGTGGCGTGCGCAAGGCGACTTGGGTCAAGCCGACCCTGGTGGCCGAGGTCAGCTTTGCCCAGTGGACCAGCGGCGGCGCCGTCCGCCATGCCGTATTTCATGGTCTGCGCACCGACAAGCCGGCCTCCGCCATCGTGCGTGAACGGCCGCAAACCGTCACTGCGAAAAAGGAACCATCCATGCCAGACGAAAAGCCATCCAGCATCTTGCCGGCCAGCCTGAAAATTACCAACCCTGACCGCGTGATCGACAAGGACAGCGGCGCCACCAAGATCGACCTGGTGCGCTACTACGCGCTGGTCGGCAAGCTGATGCTGCTGCATCTGCGGGGCCGGCCCGTGTCGCTGGTGCGCGCGCCATCGGGTGTCGGCGGCGAACTGTTTTTCCAGAAACATGCGGAAGTATCGAAAATGCCGGGCGTAAAACAGCTTGATGCCAAACTGGACCCGGAGCACCCGTCGATGCTGGAAGTGGCCAGCGCGCAAGGTTTGCTGTCGGCGGCACAATGGAATGTGGTCGAATTCCATACGCAAAATGCGCTGGCCAAGGCCTACGAGCTGCCCAACCGCATGGTATTCGACCTGGACCCTGGGAAAGGCGTGGGCTGGCCGGCGATCCGGGAGTCGGCCGTGCTGCTGCGCGCTTTCCTGACCGAACTGGGTTTGCCCGCCTTTTTGAAAACCAGTGGCGGCAAGGGGCTGCACGTGGTGGTGCCGATTCGGCCGAAACACGACTGGGATACCGTAAAAGCCTTCTCGCAGGCCATCGTCGCGCATATGGCCGAGCTGATCCCGAAACGTTTTGTCGTGAAAAGCGGGCCGGCCAACCGGGTCGGCAAGATCTTTATCGACTACCTGCGCAATGGCCGTGGTGCCACCACGGTGGCCGCCTGGTCGGTGCGCACGCGGCCGGGCCTGGGCATTTCCGTGCCGCTGGCGTGGGAGGAACTCGACAAGCTGAAAGCGGCGGATCAATGGAATGTAAGCAATGTGCACAGCCGGCTGGATGTGGGCAATACGCCGTGGGACAGCTATGCGCGCAGCGCGAAGGGGATTGATGCTGCGATGAAAAAGTTGGGGTTTGAATTACCCCGTTAATGTCACGTAGGTCGGATTAGCGCTACGCGCGTAATCCGACAACATTGTTGACAACGTCTCGGGTGTTGTCGGGTTACGCGCTTGCGCGCTAACCCGACCTACGCCCGACCCACGCTCCGACCCACGTTCACCATCATGCGGCCTTGCGTTTCGCCGCCGGTTTACGCGCAGGCTTGACCGGCGCCTTCTTCCCCAAACTCTGCTGCAGTAACGCCACCAGGTCGATCACATTGTCGGGCTTTTCCTGTTCCTCGGCCTCCGGCTCGGGCGCGGTAATGGTCTTGGTCTGTTTCGCCTTGATCTTTTTCCTGACCAGCGCCAGCACGTCGTCGCGGTAGGTGTCCTTGTATTGCTCGGGCTGCCATTCCTCGCTCATGCCTTCGACCAGTGACAGCGCCATCTTGAGTTCCTTGTCGGAAATGCCGGCCGCCTTCAGGGTGCTGCCGGGCAGCTCAAGATCGTCCATTTCGCGGAGCTCATCGGCAAAGCGCAAGGTATTGAGCACGATGGCCTTGTCGATGCACACCAGCGCGCACAGGTGCTGGCGCGTGCGGATCACCACGTTGGCGATACCGATCTTGCCCGATTTGCGCAAGGTTTCGCGCAGCAGGGCATAGACTTTCTCGCCGCCCTTGCCGGGCAGCAAATAATACGGATGCTCGTAATAGGTCAGCGGCACGTCGCCCGCATCGACAAAAGTCAATATGTCGATGGTTTGCGTGGCCTTCACGTTGGCGCGTTTCAGGTCTTCGTCGGACAGCACCACGTATTCGTCGGGCTTGTATTCATAACCCTTGATGATGTCGTCCCACACCACTTCCTTGCCCGTCTGCTTGTTGTAACGCTTGAAGCCGATGGGCGCAAAGTCGCGCCGGTCCAGCATGGACAGGTCGAGTTCGTGATCCTTGCTGCCCGAGATCAGCTCGACGGGGATATGCACGAGGCCGAAGCTGATCGCACCCTTCCACAAGGCTCTAGGCATGGTCTGGTTTCTTTCTATTCGCCCACGCTGCCGGTCACGGGCAGCACGATGCCGGTGATATAGCTGGAGCAGGCAGGGGAGGCCAGGAATACATAGGCCGGCGACAATTCTTCCGGCTGTGCCGGGCGGTGCATGTCGGTATCGGCGCCGAATTTGGTGATTTCTTCCGGGGACTTGTCGGCCGGGTTCAATGGCGTCCAGACGGGGCCGGGCGCAACGGCGTTCACGCGTATGCCCTTTTCCAGCAGGTTGCCGGCCAGCGCCATCGTGAACGCGTGTATCGCGCCCTTGGTGGTGGAATAATCGAGCAGGTTTTTCGAGCCTTTCAGGCCCGTCACCGATCCCGTATTGATGATGGACGCGCCTTTTTTCAGGTGCGGCAGCACGGCCTTTGCCATATGGAAGTAGCCGTAGACATTGGTTTTCATGGTGAGATCGAAACGTTCTTCGGACAGGTCGAGCAGGGACTCCGCATGTTCCTGGAAGGCCGCGTTGTTGACCAGCACGTCGATATGGTTGAACTTGGCCATCACTTGGCTGACGGCTTCCTGGCAGAAACGCTGCTCGCGCACGTCGCCGGGGATCAGCAGGCAGCTCTGGCCTTCCGCTTCCACGTAGCGCTTGGTTTCGTTGGCGTCTTCGTGTTCATTCAAATAAATAATGGCGACATCGGCGCCTTCGCGCGCATACAGCACGGCCACGGCGCGGCCGATGCCCGAATCGCCGCCCGTGATGATGGCGACCATGCCGGCCAGCTTGCCGCTGCCGCAATAGTCGGGCGCCAGGAAACGCGGTTTCAACTGCATCTGCGCTTCGATGCCGGGCTTGTCCAGGTGCTGCGAGGGCAGGGGAGTGCCTGGCTGGGTGCGGTTGCCTGTCTGCACGGCGTCCTTTTTCTCCGGGGTATCAGGTTTGGCGGCATCGCGCGCATCCTGTTCCTGCTGGATGCTGCGCTGCAAATTGCCGGTCGACTGGTTCTGGTTATCGCTCATGCTGACCTCCATATTGGCTAACTTTCAGTATCGAGGCAGTGGCGAGGCAATACGGTGCGCTTGCTAACAGAGTGGAAAAATCCGCCGCAAAGATATATGATGAGCATAATTATTGTGGGAGGCAGCATGAAAGTGAGCAGAGAACAGGCGGCGCTGAACCGCGAGCGCATCGTCGAAGTGGCGGCGAAGTTGTTCCGCGAAAAGGGGTATGATGGCATCGGCGTGGCCGACCTGATGAAAAACGCGGGCCTGACGCACGGCGGCTTCTATGGCCATTTTGCGTCCAAGGAAGACTTGATGATCGAGGCCAGCGAGCTGGCGCTGAAAAAATCGCTGGCTGGCTGGCAGGGCAAGACCTTGCCGGACATCGTGGATTCTTATCTGACCACGCGCCACCGCGACGCGCCCGGCGGCGGTTGCCCGGCGGCAGCCATGGGCCAGGACGTGGCACGCATGCAGCCCGGTGCTCAGCCGGCCTTTACGCAAGCGACCAAAAAACAGTTCGAGCTGCTGGCCGGCCTGCTGCCGGACGGCGCGCCCGAAGAACGGCGCCAACAGGCGATTGCCACCTTTTCCGCCATGGTGGGCGCCATGGTGCTGGCGCGCACCGTCGATGACGCGGCGCTGTCGGCCGAGATACTCGATGCGGTCAAGGCGCAACTGCTGGCCTGATCGGGCTTGATTGCGCGCTGTTCCCCTGTCAGCCGGCCTCGTCGCATGATAGGCTTCGGTTTTCAGATTTTGGGATCGCATCATGCTGCTCTGGCTCAGGCAATACCGGCGTCCTCTGTTGGCGGGGGACATAACCGCCGGTATCGTGGTGGCCATGATGATGGTGCCGCAAGGCATGGCCTATGCGCTGGTGGCCGGCCTGCCGCCCGTGGTCGGCATCTACGCCAGCATCTTGCCGCCCGTGCTGTACGCCCTGTTCGGCAGCAGCATGACGCAATCGGTGGGGCCGATGGCCATCGTCTCGCTGATGACGGCCGCCGCGCTGGCGCCACTGGCCGACCCTGGCTCCACCCTGTATATCGTGCTGGCCGCACAACTGGCGTTTATCAGCGGCATCGTGCTGCTGCTGTGCGGCGTGCTGCGCCTGGGCTTCATGGCCAACTTTTTGTCGCGCCCGGTGATCAGCGGCTTCAGCAATGGCGCCTCCATTCTCATCATGTGGGGCCAGGTCACGCCGCTGATGGGTGCCACCTGGCCGCACTGGCACGGCCCCAGCCTGGCGCTGGGCCTGGCCAGCCTGGTCTGCCTGTGGCTGGCCAGGCGCTATCTGTCGCGTTTGCTGCAACATTGCGGCTTGGGCAAGACGGCCGCCGACGTGGGCGCGCGCCTGGCGCCGATGCTGCTGGTGATCACGGGTATCTTGCTGGTGACCTATGGCGGCCTGGGTAGCATGGGCGTGCAGGTGACCGGCCATGTACCGAGCGGCTTGCCGGGCCTGAACCTGGCGACCTCAAGCGCCCACTGGCGCACCCTGCTGTCGCCGGCGCTGCTGATCGCCTTTATCATTTTCCTGATGAGCATGTCGGCCGCCCAGACACTGGCGCAAAAGCGCGGCGAAAAACTGCACACCAACCGTGAACTGCTGGGCCTGGGCGCGGCCAACGTCGCCAGCGCCTTGTCCGGCGGCTTCCCCGTCACCGGCTCCATCTCGCGCTCGGCCGTCAATTTCCAGGCCGGCGCCAACACGCCGCTCGCCAGCATCATCACGGCGGGACTGCTGGCGCTGGCGCTGGTGGCGCCCACCGGCTGGCTGGCGCTGCTGCCGCTGCCGGTGCTGGCCGCCACCATCATCTTTGCGGTGGCCAACCTGATCGATTGGGACACCCTGCGCATGGCCTGGCGCTACGACCGCAGCGATGCGCTGGCCCTGCTGGCCACCACGGCCGGCGTGCTGGTGCTGGGCGTGGAGGCGGGCGTGGTGATCGGCGTATTGCTGTCGATGGGCACCCTGATCTGGCGCGCCAGCCGGCCGCATATCGCCGTGCTGGGGCGTATTCCGAACAGTGAGCACTTCCGTAATGTCGAGCGCTACGAAGCGCACACCGTGCCGGACCTGCTGTTGCTGCGCATCGATGCCGGCCTGTTTTTCGGCAACGTCGAAGCCGTTACCGAACGCATCGAAGAGGAGCTGCGCGGCCACCCGACGGCGCGCCACCTGGTGCTGGTGCTGTCGGCCGTCAACCAGATCGACAGCACTGCCCTGCTGGGTTTGATCGAGCTGAACAACACCCTGACCAAGCGCGGCATCAGCCTGAACCTGGCCGAAGTCAAAGGCCCCGTGATGGACCGCCTGCGCCAGAGCAGCCTGCTGAAAGAGCTGAGCGGCAAGCTGTACCTGAGCACCGCGCTGGCGACGGCGGACCTGAGCGCAGGCAAGGCATGATGATGGAACTCAATCTGCACGGCGAAACTGTCGCCATCGCATCGCTTCAGGACTTGCAGCAAGCGCTGGCCCGCGCGCAGTCGCTGGCGCAGTGCGAACTGTGGCTGACCATGGCCGTGGATGCGGAGCAAGGCCCCGCCCTGTGCATGCTGCGCAATGGCGCCAGCGCCTGGCTGATGTATCTGTCCGGCCAGGATGACGCCAGTTATCACTCGCTGGGCGATGAGGAGGAAGAGGGAGAGTGCAGCTACTGGCTGGCCAATGGCCAGGTCGATGTGTATCCCGCCGCGTGGTGTGTCGACGTGGCGCTGTGCCATCGGGCGATGATCGCGTTTTTCAAGACCGGTGGCGCCAGGCCCGCTGCGGTCGAATGGCAGCCTGACTGATGGCTGTCAGCTGAAAGGCAATATCTTTTCCATCGCCACGCTGGCCAGCATCAGGCCGCTGGGGTGCGCATACGCCTCTTCGCGCAGCGCGACAAACCCCGCCGCCTGGTAAAACGGCACAGCATTGAGCGACGCCGACAAATGCAGCCGTTCAATCCCATGCTCGCGCGCCAGGTCTTCCAGCGCCGCCAGCAAGCGCTTGCCGATGCCCAGCCCACCCTGGGCCGGATCGACAAACACGGCATCGACTTCGTGCTGATCCAGGTCCAGCATGGCATAGCTGGCAATCACCCCATCATGCACGGCAACAATGCCACCACCGGCCGCCAACAGGTCGGCATAACCAGCCGGCACCGGCGAGGCGCTCCAGACGGCAACCTGTTCGGCGGAATAATGCGTGGCGCAACTGATGCGCACGGCCAACGTGCGCAGCGCCCACAGGGCGTCGATATCAAGCGGCAGGGCGGGGCGCAACGCTATCATGGCGAATGTCCGGCAAAAAGCCCATGCTAGCAGCAAAACATGGCATCCCGCCAGCCTGTGCCAGTACCGGGCTGATGCTTTCCTTACTGCGCGGGTTTGTCCGGATCGATATAGTAGGAACCTGGCGGCGCACCCGGTACCTTGACGCGGAATTTCAGGCCGGACAGGAGCTTGTCCCACAGGGCGATGGCTTCGTCGTCGGTGAGCGAGGCAGCTTCGGCTGCCCCCACCATATTGTGGGCAACCTTGGTGTACATCTTGACTTCCAGCACCGACGGATACGCGATGTCTCTCGGCTTCCCAACCAGTGCCCATTCGAAATCGTGCACACCATCGGCTCGACGTATCAGGGATTCTTCACCCTTCCAATGCTGAACCGCGCGCTTGCCTTCTCGTAGCAAGGTGCGTTTGGGATAACTGCTGCCTTGTATATCTTTCGCACCCTGTATGCGATTAAGCAAGGACAATTCTTTGCGCATTTCTGTTTCAAACTCCGCAGGCGAGTAGTCACCGTAGGCGTCCTTGTTTGAACTGATGGAAAAAGTCATATCTGGGAAACTTGGAAGATATAGTCCCACATTGTCGATTTCCTGTTCGGCGTAGTTATTTTCTGCCAGAAAGCCATGTTCCACGCAAAGACCAGGATCTTGCGGAATTTCCTCCGGTTGACGTATGCGAATGCTTTTAGCCCGGAAAAATTGTCTCGCTTCAGTAGAAGATTCACTTTCACCATTTCTCACAGAGTCGCCCATGATAAAGGTGAAATCATCCTTTGTAACGAACGTCCTGAAGAAATGCAGTTTATATTTTTTTGCCAATTCGTCTTCATAATAGCGAAATTGCCAACTTCCTTCAATTGGGCCTTTGTCGTTATAGGTGAAATCCGCTGTTTCATCTGTCCACTTGATTTTCTCTATTTCTTCTTTTATTTTTCTTATTCTTGCATCCAATCCCCCAGGTATAACTTCCAAGGCTGCTTTTCCAACTATGAGGTTTGCTTCGCTTGGTACTGTAACTGCGTATCGCCCAAAGCAAAGAATCTTTGTATTTTTAAATATTTTTTTCAGTTTTTCATCTTCGTTATTTGATTTTTTCAATTTTTCACCATCTCCATGGTAATTATTTTCGCACGATTGCAAGGAAAAAATTAGTGTTGTTATGAAAAATAAATTTGAAATATTTTTCATGGTTAATCCCATTTTGCGGTTTTTGCAATTTGAACGATCGAATAAAGCATCGAGGCTAAAACTTGCGGATGTGAGTAGCTTTTTTGATGCTCATATCCGGTGTTTTTTTCTTGACCATGAAAAAAAATTTCCCCCTTGGTATGGCTCGCTGAGCGTTGGAGTGGAACAGTTTCGTCTCCTGGGTCAGAAGCTTTTTGTAGCTTTAAAGTTAAAGTGCGAGACCCTGCTTTTACTTTAAGTTCACCTTTTGCGTCGTCGCTAACAAGTGTCCATTTTTCAGGGGATGGTGGTATGAATTTATCAGAAAAATCAAATAATCCACTCCCTAATCCATCGATAACTTTGAAGACGACCTCGCCATAACTTGGATACTCTTTTGATCCACAGTAACTGGCATAAGTTGGTTCGTGAAAGGTGCTTTCGATAGACTGTGAAAATTTGAATGCAGTCTCGATGCGTTTTCTGACCTTATCAATTCCTCCGCCCTCATCACTACTTAAATTTGCTGGGTTAACCCAATCAGGGTTCAGTAGTCGCCACCATTTTTTTTCTGGCTGAAGATATATACTTTCAAGCGCACTTTCTTTTTCATTTGGCCAACTATAAAGCAGTTTGCCCTCTTTATTGATAACCTTAAGCCAGTTAAGTCCATACTTCATTCCTGGAAGCATTTCCAAAGGCGCTGGAGCATTCGCTAAAATTGCAGTGGCATGTTTTCCATCTATGCCAAATATTTCCGCAGTCATGGTGTTAATTGGTCCCCACGTTTCCTTAAAGCCGAAACGCATACGCTTGTATGCACTTCCCGCGCCGACAGTGGGCATGACATTGTGGTAAATTCCCAATATATTAATTTCTTTTTTATTGGTTAAATTTCCATATTTTGGATGAATCAAAGCGCGTGCGAGCAATCCTCCCATGCTATGAGTAACCAAGATTATCTCATCGCATTTGAATCCGCAATTATTATATCCTTCAACTAAGCCACGGATTCGTTCGGCAATGATTTTAGCTGAAATTGCATTGCTCTGTATGAAATTGTATCCCATTGCATGGACTGGGTACCAGCACTTGGAGATTTTTCTTAAATCCCCTTGGCTAATGGCTTCTCCTTTCGAAGCGCCAAATGATTTTGGATTTTGCAATAATAATTTTGTTATTTCTGGATATATTGGATGAAGTTCAGATATTGGTTTTCCAGTCTCAGGATCTTTTGCGTCTATTTGCCAGTGAAGTTTGATGCTACCTTTCCTGAGCTTGCGATTTTCAATAATATTGTTCATGAAGAACTCAGTTTTTTGCAGCATTTCTCCATATGCCCCAGCAAAAAGAACCTCACTCCATCCGCGCCATCGTGCTATATGTGCAGGTGTTTCGCGTATTTCCGGTGGAATATGTCTTGTAATGACTTTCGGATTTTGAATTGACTCAACATAGGAATTTTTTTTTGGACTAACGGAAATTAAGGGGGAGACGCCGGGGAAGTCGTCTGGTACATTGCTGTGGCGTGCATCAGACCCCTTGGTAGCATCTCCACCGGGGAAGAAGCGTCCGTTATCATTCGAGTATTGATAATATTCAACCTCAGTTTCATTCGGGTCGAAAACCAGTTGCCTATCACGTGGCGACGCATTTTTGAACCATCCGCCTAAACCGCTGCCTGTCGCGACGGCCGCTTTGCCTGATTTGTCTATCATGTCATCTGGCCGCCATGATCGATTGTCTGGCCGCTTCAGTTCTTCTTGACGTTTTTTTGTCATTCTTAAATTGCTTCCCATAACCCCCGGCAAAAAAATTATGGGAATTATTTTTTTGGGTGGAACCGTCACATCATGACGCACTGTGTCTTTTATCTCGGTCAGATTGACCGTGTATTCGGCCCAGCCACCGACAGTTTGATGAAACTCACCCTGATGATTGCCATCTTCATTGAGGTCGTTATCGTCGCTCATGGCAGTTCTCCCTTGTAACGTATGGTGTAGCTGTCCATGCCTTCTCCTTTTTGTAAGGGTGTCTGTCCATCGGCGGTACTGGTGTCGCTGATTTTGTTGCCGTCGTCACGTATCAGCTCGAAAGCGATATCGGCTGCCGGTTTGCCGTCCACCTCCAGCAAACGGATGGCTTGATCAAAACTGGTATGGGGGCGCTCATTGAACTCCTGCGACACACTCTTCGCAGCCAAGGTTTCCAGATTGCCGTTGAACAGTACCGGCGACGAGGTGAAAAACTGCACTTTGTCGCTGATTTCCAGCATGTGGCTGGCGCCGTGCAGGCGGATGCCTTTCTTGCCTTTGATATTGACCCAGTCCGCTTCGCTGATCAGCGACAGCACTTTGCGGGCGATGATGTCGACTTCGTCGTTGTGGGCTTCGATGGCGATCTTGCCGGAGGCGGCGATCAGTTTCATGCCGGCCTTGTGGACGAAGATGCGCAGGCTGTGGGCCACGCTGGCGAACAGGCTGTGGCCGCTGGCCAGGGCGATATCCTTGCCGCTGGTCAGCGCCACATGCTCGCTGGCGGCCAGGTGGACCGACGCCGCACTCGACAATTCGATGCCGGCCGGACTGGCCAGGACCAGGTGCGGTTCAGACAGTTCCGGGAAGTGTTCTCCGCTGCCCCTGATTGCGGTGTTTTGCTGCTGGATGGCGTTGGCCACGGCGCCTTGCTCGCTGGCGCTGTCCTGCGCGCCGGCGTCGACCGCCATGCCGGCCAGGCCATGCTGCAGTTCCCTGGCCTGCGCCAAGCGGGCCAGGGTGTCGTCGAGCTGTTTTACGGCGCCTGCTCCGCCTGGCGTTTCGGTGGTGATCAGCATGCCTTTGCCGGCGCGCAGCGCGCCCCAGGCGTTGGTCGCCAGCTCGAAGCCGCTGCCGCGCGCTTCCTTGCGGCCGGCATGGTCGTCGATGCGGGCGATATTGCCGAGCGACAGGCGGCTGTCCTGGTGGCTGCTGCGCAGCTGGGCCTGGATCGCCTGCTGCGTATCGTCGAGTACCAGGTGATTGGCGCTGGCGCCGCCCAGTTCGCGGCTGCGCAGGCCGGACAGGGCGCGTTGCTGCGGCAATTGCCAGGGCGGCGGGTTGGCGCCGTTGTACACCACGCCGGTCACAATGGGATGGTCGATATTGCCGTCCTGGAATTGCACCACCACTTCCTGGCCCACGCGCGGCAGCGCGATCTGGCCCATCTGTGCGCCGGCCATTGGCATCATGACCCGTATCCACGGGGAACTGCGCTCGTCGAATTCACCCAGGCGGTCCCAGTGAAACTGCAGGCGGATGCGGCCCAGCGCATCGGTATGGATTTCCTCGCCGGCCGGGCCGACCACCAGCGCCGTCTGCACGCCGGCCACCAGGCATGGTTGGCTGTTGTAGCCGCGGCCGGGCCGCCAGCGCTGGTCCTTGCGCACGCAAACAAAACGGTTTTCATAGTGCGAGGGCGCGTCGCTGCCGGCCTGATAATTGTTGCTGGCGACATGCTCGACCGACAGGATCAGGTATTCGCGCGCCTTGACGTCGTCGCCGCGCGGCTCGCCGCGCAGGTATCGCCTTTCCTGACCGCTGAAATGACCGGCCAGGGTAAAACAGCGGCCCGCCTGCGCTTGCCGGTGGTTGCCCGCTGCCTCGAAATACTGGCGCAGGTGGTCGCTTTCCTCCATGCGGCGCCGGGCCAGCAGTTCGCCATCGTCGCCATCCCGGTAGCCATAAGAACCTGTGTTTTGGTACAGTTCGTGCGCAAACACATCGCCCTGGCGGTTCAGTGAATGACCGGTGGCGCGCTGCGGCCGCGGGTTTTTATAGTCGAAGCTGGCCAGGGTCAGCAGGCCGGAACCGAGTTGGCGCACGGCCTGCCATTGCTGGACGCCATCGTCTTCCATCGAGCCGGCGCCGGCATGAAACTGCATGGCGCCTTCGGACTCGCCATCGATCAGCTCGGCCAGGGTGCTGTCGTCGGCCAGCCACAGTGTATGGCCGTCAAGACGGTGCTCATACCAGTAGTGCCAGCCCAATGCCTCCCAGCGCCGGTGCAGATGGTTATAGTCGGTTTCATTGTGCTGGTTGGCGCAGGACAATTGCGGATCGTCGCCCTGCAAACAGGTCTTCCAGTCGCGCTGCTGGTAGTGCGCAAACTTGGTTTCGGTCAGCTGTATCACGCTCATGCCGTGGAACGAGACATTGTCCTGGCGCAGCCTGGCAAACGCCAGCCACGGCTGCAGCAGCATGCGGTACCAGGCAAAACCGCCATCGGCGCGCAGCAGGCGGAACTCGCCGACATAGCCGTTGAAATGCCGCAAGGTGCCATCATCGCGCACCATGCTGACGGTCACCATGCGCCCCATCATCGCGCTCAAGGCGATATGGGCGTCGTCGGACAATAATTCCGCCTCGAAGCGAAAGTCGCGCGACAGCGCTTCGTTCGCCTGCAAGGAATTGACCAGCAGCACGGTATCGGCGGGACCATCGCCATGCGGAAAGTCCAGGCGCAGCAAACGCCGCTCCTGCGAGGCCGGACCGAAGGCGGACAATGCCGCCAGGATGCTGTCGTTCATGCTGCGCTCCGCTATAAAGAAGTAATCAGCCTGGCGCCGCACGCCGTCTTGTCGCCGTCATAGGCATAGGCGCGGCCCTGGTGTCTGGCGCCGCCGCCGTCGGGTTGAATAGGAAAGCTGCCCTTGCATTTCGGGCAGACCGTCATGTCGCCGGCCAGCGCCGCCGCCACCCCCATCACGCTGGTGCCAGATGATGCGCTGCTGACCTTGCCGCCATGGTCGGTCTTGTCGCCCAGGCGTATCACGCCGCGTCCCTGGTGTTTCATATGGTCCTCGCTTGCCTCAAGAGATAGCGCACTTCGGCGCCGCGCACCTGGCCCTGGCTGCCTGGCAGGAAAGTGCTCCAGCCCAGCCGGCGCTGCCTGGCCGGATTGCCGTTCAGTACCATCGGCGTGATGCAGGCGGCACTCAGCACCAGCCGTATTTCGACTTGCAGGCTAGGCGCGCCAAACAGCGCCAGCATCTGCGCCAGGGCTTGCGCGCCGTCGCCGTGCGGCAGGAAGCGCTGCAAATCGGACTCGTCCACCGGCCCCACATGCAGGCGCACGCGCCGGTCGTGCCGCCACAGGCGCAAGCCGACGGTGGCGCCGTGGCCCAGCACGAAATTGGCGCTGCCGAGCCGGCTCAAGCGGTCCTGCGGCAAGTAATCCCAGGCGCCGGCAAATTGCTCCAGCACGATGGGAATGCGGCAATGGTCGGCCAGCACCTTGGCGATCGCATGCGCCGAAGCGGGGCGGTTGCGCAACAGCCCCGCATACCAGGCCGCCGCATTGGCTGCCCCATTGCCGGCGCGGGCATGGCCGCCGGGCGAGGCGACGCCGGCCAGCGCCAGCAGCATCGGCAATTGATCATCCCTGGCCTCGGTCGCCAGCCGGTGTTCCAGCCGGTATTTGCCGCACGCCTGGTAAAACAGCGTCACCATGCGGTGTGAAAAAATATCGAGGAAGGCCGAGGCGCCATCGTCGCCGGCGGCGAGCTGGCTGTTGGCGATGCCTTGCGTATGGTGCAGGGGCAGGGCGCCGCTGTTGCCGAGCAAACCGATAAAGGCTGGCGTGATGGCGATGCGGCCATCGTCCTGCTGCGACAGGCGTTCGAGCTGGCTGGCAGGAAAGCCCAGCGACAGGCTGTTTCGGAAGCGCAGCACCTCGTCCAGCGCCTGTGCCGGCGGCACGCCCTGCTGGCGCAGCCAGCGCAGCAGCAGGCCCACCGCCTGCATGAACTGGTAGCGCCAGGGCTCGGCCATCAGGTGGGCGATCACACCAGATACTGCATGCCGTTTCTTGGTTTGCATCGGATCAGCTCCTCTCCGCTTTGCAGCGACAGCACCACCAGTTCGACAAAGCTGTTGACCTGTACATACAGGCCCAGGAACTGGTCGATGACCCGCACGAACAGATGCATGCTGGCGCCGACAAACGCCTCTTCGTCGAACGTCAGGCGCACTTCGAGGCCATGCACCAGCGACGCGCCGCGCGGGTGGCGCAGCCAGGCGGTGGCCGGGCGCTGTTCCAGCCCCACGATGCCGCCTATCTGGCGTTGCGAGGTGGCGCTCTGGGCCAGGTCGTACAGCACCAGCATTTCGCGCAGGGCCGGCAACCCTTCTTGCGTCAACGCATGATGATTCAGCGCCAGGTGCGACACCAGGCGCCAGTGCAGGCCTTGTCCCGGCGCGTAGCGGCGCGGCGGGCTGGGCCGGCGCAGCAGCCGCAGTGGCGTGCCACCGCCGCAAGGTTGCAAGTCGCCTTGCGGCTGGCCGTGCTTGAGCGCCAAAGGCAGGTCGCGGTTGCTGCAGCTCAGCATCAACGACAGGGTGGCCTTTTCCTGGACCAGGGGATTGAAGTCGCCATCGACCAGGCTGATGGTTTTTTCATGGCCGGCGCTGCTGAGCGCCACTGCCGGGTCGTCGCGCATGACCCAGTACGGTCCCGGCTGCGCCGCGCATTCGCCATGGCGCAGGCTGTACAGGGGGCGTACTTCGCTCACGCTGCTGTTTGCGCCGCGCTGGCGCAGCAAATGCACCGATTCGATGCCCAGTACCTCGTAGCCATGCGCGTGGGTGGCGTGGGCCAGCACGGCATACTCGGTTTTCTGCCGCGTGACGGTGACCGGCACGCCGGCTTGCGGGAACAGGTTGATCACGGGACCGCAGCCGGGCAGCAGGTTGGCGTTTGACAAGCTGGCCAGCATGCGCGCGCTGTCGCCATCGGCCGGCAGGCCCGTCAAGACCAGGTGCAGGGTATAGCCGCGACAGCCGGCCGGCAGGCGTGCCTGCAGGGCCGCCAGGTCGATATCGACGAAATTGAATTTTTCCGGATAGGCAAAATACTCGGCCAGGATGCGGTAGGCGCTGTGCGAACGCGCGCCAAACGGCAGCAAGGCGTCAACCTCGGCAAAGCCCGCCGGCGCCAGCGGTGGCGCCGGCAAGGCCAGCCACTGCCCGTCGGCGCCTTCGACCCAGGCGCTGGCCGCATGCAGGAACAGCGCGTTGTGCAGGGCGGCGGCAAACGACGGCTCGCCATCGATGAACAGGCGTAGCGTTGGCGGCGGCGCCCCGTGATGCGCGATGGCGATGCTGATCACCGCGCTGGCGCCCGCAGGCAGGCGCACGGCGGGCGGGGCCTTGATGCCGGTGTCGAAGGCGGCGGCCGTCAAGGTCGCGTCGCCGGCCGCGATATCGTAGACGGCGCTGAAACGGCAGCGCACGCCGCGCACCAGGGGCGCATCCATCAGGGTGCCGGCCGGCACGCGCAGCACCGTGCCATCGAGCGCGGGCGGCGCCAGGCGCACGATCGCGCAGGACGGAAACGGCCGCAAATAATGGGGAAACAGGGTCTCGAACAGGGCGTGCGTGAACTGTGGATAGTCATCATCGAGACGCTTCGAGATGCGCGCCGCCAGCAAGGCGACCGACTCGATCAGATGCTCGACGTGCGGATCTTCGCAGGCCTCGCCCGACATGTGCAGCTTGCCGGCGATGCGTGGATAACGCTCGGCAAATTCCCGGCAATGGCGCCGCAGCAGCACCAGTTCTCGTTCGAAATACGGCAGCAAGGTTTCCATGCCTGTGATGCGCCTGGGCGGCGCCGGTATCGTCAGGAAGGGCCAGTATCCAAGTGTTTTCCTACAGGCAATTTGCGATTGCGCAAAATTCAACGGTACTTGCTGCGCAAGCTCAATGACTTTCATGCTGGCAACTTCAGACTGGAGGCCCGGGGGCGACCTTCAACCATCAGCAAGGAGAGCAGCGTGACATTGCCGTCAAAATTATTGTGGTCGGAAGGCCTGGCCATCGGCCCGCAGCAGTTCCAGCAGCTGGACCTTTATCATGAAGCGCGTCTGCAGCGGCTGGTGTCCCTGATCAGCCCGCACCTGTGGGGCGTGCACGCGCTCAGCTGGAATGCCGATGCGCTGGCCAACAACAGCTTGCGCGCCGACACCTTGTCGCTGGTGTTCCAGGACGGCGAGATTTATGAAGCGCCGCTCGGCGACGCCTTGCCGGCCGCGGTCGACCTGTCGCGGCTGCCGTCCGACGAGCACAGCTTTACGTTCTACGCGGCGCTGCCGGCCATCAAGGCGCATGGCGGCAATCTGGCCCCGGGCGCGCGCTACCTGCAGGCCGATATCGAAACGCCCGACCTATACAGCGAAGCCGTCAGCATGCCGGTGGCCTACCTGAAAAAAACCGTCCGCCTGCTGTGGCATGGCGAACCGCTGCACGACTATCTGGCGATTCCGCTGGTGCGCCTGCGCCGCGGCGGCCGTGGCGGCTTCGAGATCGATGCCTCCTGGCTGCCGCCGTGCCTGGCCATCAATGCGGACTCGGCCTTGCAAAAGATGCTCGACGCGCTGATCGAGCGCCTGGGTGCGAAAATCGCCTCGCTGTACAGCCGCCACCGGCAGCCGGGTCATCATGCGGTGGAGTTTCACGGCGGCGACATGTCGTCGTTCTGGATGCTCAATACCCTCAGCACGGCGATCGCCACCCTCAGCCATTGCGCCAACCACGGCCGCCACCATCCGGAGCAGCTGTTCGGGCACCTGACGGCGCTGGCCGGCGGCCTGATGACGTTTTCCATGAAATACGCGTTGAAAGACCTGCCGCGCTACCTGCATGACGACTCCGCGCCCGGCTTTGGCAAGCTGGACTTCATCATCCGCGACCTGGTCGACACCGTGCTGCTGTCGCGCTATTTTCCGATCGCGCTGGAAATCGACCCGCAAAAAAGCACCCACTATCATGGCGTGCTCGATGCGGCACAGGTCAACCTGCAGACCACACTGTGCCTGGCCGTGAATGCCGAGTTGCCGGCGCTGGAGCTGGTGGCCGTGGTGCCGCTGCAATTGAAGATTTCCTCGCCCGCGCAGATCGACGTGCTGCTGGCACGCGCCTTGCCCGGCGCCGCGCTGCGCCATATGGCCCAGGTGCCCGCCGAAGTGCCGGTACGGCCGCATACCTATTATTTCTCGATCGAAAACAAGGGTCCTATCCATGAAGCGATGCTCAAGGCGCAGGCGATCACCATCTATGTGCCGTCGGGTATCAGGGGATTGCAGATGGAATTGTTTGGCATCAGTGCGGCCGCCCAGGTATAGACCGCGCGGCGGAAGCAAGTTACCTGGCTGATACAAATATGTTTCTTCAAGCAATGGACTTGCCCGCGTTGTTGACGTTATCATGTTTTTGTAAGTGTCGATCAGGCAAGGCGGCACGTGATGACGGACGGGATAGGCATGGACATGGGCGTTGCGGGCAATGCGCCGCGTGGGCTGATGCCTGGCGGTGAAGAACGGTGGACGGCGTTGCGGCGCCGCTGCCGCGCATTGCTGCTGTTGCTCTTGTGCGCGGTCCCTGCCGCTGCCGCCGTCTCTTCCGCCCCCCACGCCAGCCTGAACGGCAAGCGCGTGCTGTTTCTCAGCTCGTATGACTATGGCCGGGCCGGCGTCGAATCGTATACGCGCACCTACATGAACGCCATGATGGACGGCGGCCTGACCAGCGAAGACGTGGTGGTGGAATTTCTCAACCTGAACACCTTGAGCGAACCGGTGCTGCGCACCAAGATGCGCGAATTGTTGCTATTGCGATACAGTGCGGGGTCGGGGCACCAGGCCGACCTGATCGTCGCCATGCAGCAGCCGGCGTTCGACTATTTGCTGGCCGAGCTGGCGCCGCTGGCGCAAACGACACCGGTGCTGGCGATCAATACCTCGGGCAAGGCGCTGCCGGACGGCACCCCGCCAACCATCTGGCAGCAGCAGGCCAATGTCGATTTCGCAGGCACCCTGGCGCAGGCGATGGCGCTGTTCCCGAACACCCGGCAGATCGTGATGGCGGTCGGCGCCAGCGAAGCCGACCAGACCCTCAAGCGCCGCATGCAGCAGGCGGCCCAGGCGTGGCAGGGCAAGGTGGCGCTGCGCTATCTCGATGACCTGACCCTGGCGCAGATGCGCATCGAGGTGGCGCGGCTGCCGCCCGATGCGCTGCTGGTGACGGGCAACGTCAACCGCGATGTGGCCGGCAGCATCGCCACGCCGGTGCAGTTTGCCGGGCAACTGGCGCGGCTGGCCAGCGTGCCGGCCTTTGGCCTGTATAACGCCAATCTGGGACAGGGCATCTTGGGCGGCTCGATACTCGATATTGAAAATGCGGCGCGGCAGGTGGCGCGCCTGTCGCTTGATCTGCTGGCCGGCAAGGCGCCGGGCGCGCCGGGTGTCTTGTTGCCGGCGGCCCATCCGGTGCCGATGTACGACTGGCGGCAACTGCAGCGCTGGGAGGCCGATATCGGCCGTTTGCCGCCGCAGGCGGTGTTCCTGAACCGCCCACCGAACGTGTGGCAGGAGCACCGTTCGGCCGTGATGGTGGTCGGCGGCGTGTTCCTGATGATGGCGTGTTTGCTGAGCGCCTTGCTGCTGCAGCAGCGCCGCTTGCGGCGCGCCGAAAGCGAGGCGCGCGAAAGCGAGCAGCGTTTCCGCATCCTGGTCGAGCATGCGCCCGAGGCGATTCTGGTGTACGACGTCGACCTGGACCGCTTTGTCGATTCGAACGGCAGCGCGCAGCAGATGCTGGGCATGTCGCGCGAAGCCTTGCTGGCCTGCGGTCCGTTCGACCTGTACAGCAGCGAGCAGCCCGACAAGCTGCCGCTGGCGCTGATGGTGGAAGAACATTTGCGCCTGGTGATGCTGGGCGAGACGATCCATGTGGAGCGCAATATCCGCCGTGCCGACGGCAGCGTGTTTCCTGCCGAAGTCAGGATGGTGCGGTTGCCGATGGATGGGCGGCGCCTGGTGCGTGGCGGCATCGTCGACATCAGCGCACGCAAGCGCGCCGAGCAGGAGCTGCTGGGCTACCGCGACCAGCTGGAAGACCTGGTGCAGCAGCGCACGGCCGCGCTGTCGGTGGCCGTCACCGAGGCGCAATCGGCCAACCGCGCGAAAAGCGTTTTCCTGGCCAACATGAGCCATGAATTGCGCACGCCCTTGAATTCCGTGATCGGCTTTTCGCAGATGATGGCCGACTCGAGCAGCATGTTCGAGGAGGAAAAACAGAACCTGGCCATCATCAACCGCGCCGGCCACCATTTGCTCACCCTGATCAACGATATCCTGGAATTGTCGAAGATCGAAGCGGGCCGCATGCAGCTGCAGACCGGGCCTGTGGATTTGAACGGCCTGCTCGACGAGGTGCTGGAAATGGTGCGCATGCGCGCGCGCGAGCAGGGCATCGCCCTGTGCGTGGAACGCGGCAACGTGCCGCCGCTGGTGCGGCTCGACGGCGCCAAGCTGCGCCAGGTGCTGCTCAACCTGTTGTCGAACGCGCTGAAATTCATCGAACGGGGCAGCGTTACCTTGTCGCTCGATTGCCAGCCTGCCGGCGAGGGCCAGGTGCTGCTGGCGTTTGCCGTGCGCGATACGGGCAGCGGCATCGCCGAGGCCGACCTGGAGCGCATTTTCGAACCCTTTGTGCAGGCCGACAGCGCCGCGGCCCAGGCCGGCACCGGCCTGGGCCTGAGTATTTCACGCGAATTCGTGCGGCTGATGCAGGGCCAGTTGCAGGTCGAGTCGCGCCTGGGTGAGGGTTCGGTATTCAGCTTTTCGCTGAGCGCGCCGATCGTGGTGGCGACGTCTGTCTTGCCGATGCTGCCGGGGCGCGTGTGCTGCTTGCCGCCGGCACAGCGTGGCCGTGCGGTGCTGGTGGTCGACGACGATGGCAATTGCCGCAAGCTGCTCTCCGGCCTACTGGCGCCGCTCGGCTTTGTGCTGCAGGAAGCGTGCGGCGGCGCGCAGGCGCAGGCGATGCTTGCCGCGCAGCGCTTTGACCTGGTGCTCAGTGACTGGCGCATGCCCGACATGGACGGCCTGGTGCTGACGCGGTGGCTGCGCGCCCAGGCGAACCTGGCGCAGCCGCGCCTCGCGATCATGACGGCATCGGCTTTTGAAGAGGAAAAACAGGAAGCGCTGGCGGCCGGCGCCGACGCCTTTTTGCGCAAACCGATCGAGCAGGAGCATCTGTTTGCCATGCTCGAACAGCAGCTGGGGCTGCGTTTCCTGCGCGAGGAGGCGTGCGCCGCGCCCGCCGTGGCGCCGCGCGCCGGCGAGCTGCCGGCGCTGACGCATGGCGAACTGATGCTGCTGGCGCCAGGCGAGCGCCAGGCGCTGTTCGAGGCGGTCAGCGCGCTCGACCTGCGGCGCAGCGCCATCGTGCTGGCCAGCCTGGCCACGCGCCTGCCGCAGCTGGCCGCGCGCATGGCCGCCATGCTGGAGCACCACCAGTACCGGCAATTGTGCCTGTGGCTGGCGCAGGATGTCGATGAAGGGCAGGCATGAGCGACGAACAGGTCAAGGGCAAGCCGGGGCGCCTCGGCGGCGTCTCCATCGTGCTGGCCGTCAGCGTGGCGCTGACCTTTGTCGTCACCCTGCTGCTGCTGGTGTTCGCCGTGCTGTTCTACCAGTCCGAGCGCGCGCAGCGCTGGCAGCAGCTGCACCGCACCGTGTCGGTCAGCGCCGACCAGCTGGCGGTGGCGGTCGAACTGCCGCTGTGGAATCTCGATGAAAAGCAGATGCAGGCCATCATGCGCAGCATGCTCGGCAACCGCGAACTGCACGCCATCGCGCTCACGCCGGCGATCGGCAAGGACACCATCATCCTGCGCCGCGGCCTGGGTGGCGCCATCGACAGCCTGGAACTCGAACCGGAAGATCCGTCGCTGCTGGCCGAGCGGCGCATGGTGACCCTGGGCGGCCAGATCATCGGCGCGGTCGCCGTGTACGCCGAACCGTCGGTGCTGCATGCGCAGCTGCGCCAGCGCGCGCTGGCCATCGGCGCCATCATCGTCGCGCTCGACGTGATCCTGGTGGCCAGCATCTGGCTGCTGCTGTGGTGGCTGATGCTGCGGCCCTTGAAGGCCATCGGCCAGTATGCGGCGGCGGTGCGCGCCGGCCAGCCGGTGGCGGCCGGCATGCCGCCCAAGACCTGGTTCCTGGGCGAGCTGCGCACCTTGTACCGCTCGATCCGCGACATGGTGGCGCTGCTCGACAGCCGCTACCGCGCCTTGCAGCGCAGCGAGGAGCGGGTGCAGATGGCCACCGGCGCGGCCAGCATCGGCATCTGGGACTGGAACGTGGCTGGCGGCGAGCTGGAATGGGACGACCAGATGTATGCGCAGTTCAAGGCCGATCCCGCGGCGGGCCTGCCGCCATCCATGATCTGGCGCGCCTCGCTGCTGCCGCAGGATATAGCACCGACCAAGCAGGCGTTGCGCGCGGCGCTCAAGGAAGGCCACGCCTTCACGCATGAATACCGCATCGTGTGGCCGGACCAGTCGATCCGCTATATCAAGGTCGATGCGGTGCTGTTTCGCGACGGCGACGGCAGGCCGATGCGCCTGGTCGGCTCGAACTATGACATCACGGCGCACCGCGAGGCCGAGCTGGAACTGCTGCGCCACCGCCATCACCTGGAGGAGCTGGTGGCCGAGCGCACCGGCGCGCTGTCGGTGGCCGTCAACCAGGCGCAGGCGGCCAACCGGGCCAAGAGCGTATTCCTGGCCAACATGAGCCATGAACTGCGCACGCCCTTGAATTCGGTGATCGGTTTTTCGCGCCTGATGGCCGATTCGGTCCACATGCAGGCCGATGAAAAGCGCAACCTGGCCATCATCCACCGCTCGGGCAAGCATTTGCTCAACCTGATCAACGAGATCCTCGAATTGTCGAAGGGCGAGGCCGGCAAGCTGTCGACGCAGTGCGAGGTGGTGGCGCTGGCGCCGCTGCTGCAGGAAGTGATGGACATGCTCGAGATGCGCGCCGAGCAGCATGGCTTGCCGCTGCGCCTCGATTGCGCCGGCCTGCCGCCGGCGGCGCACCTCGACGGCACGCGCCTGCGCCAGGTGCTGCTGAACCTGATGACGAACGCCGTCAAGTTTGCCGGCCGCGGCACGGTGACCCTGCGCGCGCGCGGCACATGCCTGGGTGGCGATGACTGGAAGCTCGACTTTGCCGTCATCGATACGGGCGCCGGGATCGCCCTGGCGGACCAGCAGCGCATTTTCGAGCCTTTCGTGCAGGCCGACAGCGACGGCCCCAAGGACGGCACGGGCCTTGGCCTGGCCATTTCGCGCGAATTCGTCGGCCTGATGCAAGGCGCGCTGACGGTGGAGTCGACGCCGGGGCAGGGCGCGACCTTCCGTTTCGCGATTCCGGCGCGGGCTGCCCGCTTGCCGCTGCTGGCGGCCGCCTTGCCGGCCGTGCCGGTGGATGCATCGGTGCTACCTGCGCCTGCGCGCACCTTGCGCGCGCAGGACCTGGCCGCGCTGAGTGCCGACGAGCGCGCGGCGTTGCTGGCGGCGCTGCGCGAACTGAACCTGACGCGCGTGGGGCTGCTGCTGCAAGCCTTGCCGCAGGGCGCGCAAGCGCTGGTCGCGCCGCTGCAAGCGATGCTGGAGCAGCACCAGTACCGCCAGCTGTGCGCGCTGCTGGAACAGGGTGCCGAGCAGTTGCCGGCATGATTGTGGACTGACAACATCGGTCCGGATAAAAAAATGCGTAAAAACCCAGCTGTGGAGTGGTGCTAATTTGCAATGAAGATTATGATGATGGAACGTAGTTCACTGCAAAACGAGTCTTGTCCAGCGCGGCGGCCATCGCTGCGCCTCATCCAGAGCTGAGAGAACTGCTACATGCATCGCGATTTTCCGGAAGTCAATACGAAGGGCGAAGTACTGATCGTCGAGGATACCCCGGCGTCGCTCAAGCTGTTGAGCGATCTGCTCGGCGGCGCCGGCTATGCCGTGCGCCAGGCGCCGAATGGCGAACTGGCCCTGTGGACGGCGCAGGCGCGTCCGCCCGACCTGATCCTGCTCGATGTGCGCATGCCCGGCCTCGACGGCTTCGAGGTCTGCCGCCGCCTGAAGGCCTCGCCCGAACTGTGCCAGGTGCCGGTGATTTTCCTCTCCGCCCAGCACGACACCGACGACAAGGTGCGCGGCTTTGCGCTGGGCGCGGTCGATTTCATCGCCAAGCCGTTCCAGGCCGAAGAAATACTGGCCCGCACCGACGCCCATGTGCGCCTGCGCCGCGCGCAGCTGCAGCTGGCGCAGGAGCGGATCACGCTGGAGCGGCGCGTCACCGAACGCACGGCCGAACTCGAACAGGTGGCCAGCACGCTGGCGCGCGAAGTGCAGATACGGCGCGCCAACGAAGACCTGCTGCGCTTGTCCGGCCAGGTGTTCGAGGCGACCCAGGACGCTATCCTGATCACCGATCCGCGCGGCATCATCGTCACCTCCAACCCGGCGTTTACGCGCATTACCGGCTATGCGGCGCAGGAGGTGCGCGGCATGGACATCATGCGTCTGCACGCCGGCGAAGTGGGCGAGGCGGCCTGCGCGGCGCTGCGCCAGGGCCTGCGCGGCAGCGGTTGCTGGTCGGGCGAGGTGCAGACGCGGCGCAAGAGCGGCGACACCTATCCCAGCCACCTGAGCGCGACCACCGTGCATGGCCCGGACGGCGCCGTCATCAATTACATCGGCGTGTTCCTCGATATCAGCGAGCGCAAGGCCGAGCAGCACCTGATCGATTTCCTGTCCTGGCACGACGCGCTGACGGGCCTGCCCAACCGCGCGCTGCTGCGCGAGCGCTTCGAGCAGCAGCGCCTGGCCGCCATCCGCGACGGCCAGCAGATGGTGCTGATGTGCCTGGACCTGGACCGCTTCAAGAACATCAACGACTCGCACGGCCAGGCCGTCGGCGACAAGGCGCTGCAGGTGGTGGCGCGCTTCCTGACGGGCTGCGTGCGCGAAGGCGACACGGTGGCGCGCCAGGGCGGCGACGAATTCCAGATCCTGCTGCAGGACGACGCACTGCTGGGCCGCACCATGGCGCTGGCGCAAACCATCCTGGCCGGCCTGCGCGAGGAACTGAGCGTGGGCGGCGACCGCCTGGCGCTGACCACCAGCATCGGCATCGCCATGTGCCCCGCCGACGGCGACACGCTCGACGACCTGCTGCGCCATGCCGACACGGCCCTGGTGCGCGCCAAGGAAATGGGGCGCGACCACTATGCGTTTTTCACCGAGCGCATGGGCAACGATATCCGCGCCCGCCTGGCGATGCAGCAGCAGCTGCGCGGCGCCATCGCGCGCGATGAATTCGAGGTGCATTACCAGCCGCAGATGTGCTTGCGCACCGGTGCCATGCTGGGCGCCGAGGCGCTGCTGCGCTGGGACAATCCGGTGCTGGGCAAGGTGCCGCCCAACCTGTTCATCGCGCTGGCCGAGGAATATGGCCTGATCACGGCGATCGGCGAGTGGGTGCTCGACAGCGTCTGCGCGCAGATCCGCGCCTGGCAGGGGGCGGGCCTGGGCAGCATCAAGGTGGCCGTCAACCTGTCGGGCAAGCAGTTCGCACAGGACCGCACCGTGCCTTTCGTCGAAGCGACCTTGCGCAAATACGGGCTGGAACCAGGCTGCCTGGGCATCGAGATCACCGAAAGCACGGTGATGGGCGACCCGGACAAGGCGGTCGCCGCCTTGAGCTGCCTGAAGGACATCGGCGTGAGCATCTCGCTCGACGACTTCGGCACCGGTTATTCCAGCCTGGGCTACCTGAAGCGTTTTCCGATCGACGTGCTGAAGATCGACAAATCGTTTGTCGACGACGTCACCACCAGCAGCAGCGACGCGGCGATCGCGCTGTCGGTGATCTCGCTGGCGCACAACCTGCACATGCGGGTGATCGCCGAAGGCGTGGAAACGCGCGAGCAGGTCGACTTCCTGACGCAGCACGGCTGCGATGAAATGCAGGGCTACTATTTCAGCCGGCCGCTGGCGGTCGAGGCCTTCACTGCGCTGCTGCGCGAGCAGCGCCCGCTCTGCGCGACGTAAGCGCAGGGTGCTTCAAGGGCTGCCGGCCGGCCCGTTGAAACCCATCGCGGCGCTGATGCCGCGCGCTTCCCCGACGACCGCCAGCCGGGCCTTGCCGCCCGGACGGATATCGAACATGCTGGCCGGATTGAGCGCCGTCAGCACCGCGCAGACGCGCCCCGCGTGGTCGAAGATGGGGGCGGACACGGCGCTGATTCCCCGCAGCAGGGTATCGGTGATGCCCGCACTGCCCTCGGCCCGCACCGTCTCCTGAAGGTGGGCGATGGGATCGCTGTCGCGCAGCGAGGCACGCTGTTCCGGCGTTGCCTGCGCCAGTTCGGCTTCGGCCTGCCGGCGCATGCGCGCATCGTCCAGGTAGCCGAGGAATACCTGGCCGGTGGCCGACCACAGCACCGGCAGCACCGACCCCTCCCTGACGTTGATCGTGACCGGCAAGCCCGGCTCTTCGAAGCGCAGGATGGTCGGCCCCTTGTTGCCCATCACCGCCAGGAAGCACGTCACCTGCAGGGTTTCCCTGAGCCGCAGCAAAGACCCTTCGCCCAGCCTGATGGGATGGCATTGGCGCAATGCCGCCAGTCCGATCTGGATCGCCTCCCTGGCCAGGTAATAGCGCTGGGTGGCAGGGTCCTGGGCGACCAGGCCTTCCTGGCTCAGGCTGGACATGTAGCGGTGGACCTTGGCCGTGCTTTCACCGACTTCGGCCGCAATCGCCGTCAGGCTGGCCATGCCGTCGAGGCGCGCCAGCGCCTTCAGCACACTCATGCCCATCTCGGCCGATTGCACCCGCTGCCGCCGCTCCGGCGTCTCGGACAAGGGATTGTCGTTGTTCATATTGGTGCCGTGGACCTCAGTCATAAAAACGCATTATGCCCGATCCACGCCGCCGGATGGACCATGCCCGCTGGTGCGGCGCAGCAAAAAAAGCCATGTCAATATTACGAATAGCGTAGTACGATTACGCATTAAGGAGTAATTCAAACGACAAGGAGATCCATCTTGAACAACGCTAGCCTCACCACCAATGCGGCGGCCTGTCCTTTCGGACACGGCCGGGGCGCCGCCGGGCAAACCCCCACCGGCTGCCCGGTCAGCCCCCGGGCGGCGAACTTCGATCCTTTCTCGGACGGTTACCAGCAGGATCCGCCCGAGTACGTGCGCTGGGCGCGCGAGCAGGAACCGGTGTTCTACAATCCGGCCATGGGCTACTGGGTGGTCACCCGCTACGACAGCATCAAGGCCATCTTTCGCGACAATATCGCCTTCAGTCCGTCGATCGCGCTGGAGAAAATCACGCCGACCGGCGACGAGGCGAACGCGGTGCTGGCCTCCTACAGCTATGGCATGGGCCGCACCCTCGTCAACGAGGACGAGCCGACCCACATGGCGCGCCGCCGCGTGCTGATGGATCCGTTCACTCCCGGCGAACTGACGCAGCATGAACCGGTGGTGCGCAAGCTCGCGCGCGAGTATGTAGACCGTTTCATCGACGACGGCAAGGCGGACCTGGTCGACCAGATGCTGTGGGAAGTGCCGCTCACCGTCGCGCTGCATTTCCTCGGCGTGCCCGAAGAGGACATGGATACCCTGCGCGAGTATTCGATCGCCCATACCGTCAACACCTGGGGCCGCCCCAGGCCGGACGAGCAGGTGGCGGTGGCGCACGCGGTAGGCAAGTTCTGGCAGTTCGCCGGCAAGGTGCTCGACAAGATGCGCCTCGACCCTTCCGGCCCCGGCTGGATGAAATATGGCATCCGCAAGCAGGCCGAGTATCCGGACGTGGTGACCGACTCCTACCTGCACTCGATGATGATGGCCGGCATCGTGGCGGCGCACGAGACCACCGCCAATGGGACCGCCAATGCCTTGAAGCTGCTGCTGCAGCATCCGCGCGCATGGCGCGAGATCTGCGACGACCCAGGCCTGATCCCGAACGCGGTCGACGAGTGCTTGCGGCACAACGGCTCGGTGGCCGCCTGGCGGCGCCTGGCCACCCGGGATGTGACCATCGAGGGCGTCGACATCCCGGCCGGCGCCAGGCTGTTGATCGTCACCTCGTCGGCCAACCACGACGAGCGCCACTTCCCGGACGCCGACCTGTTCGATATCCGGCGCGACAACGCCGGCGAACACCTGACATTCGGCTACGGCTCGCATCAATGCATGGGCAAGAACCTGGCGCGCATGGAGATGCAGATCTTCCTCGAGGAGTTCACCCGCCGCCTGCCGCACATGACGCTGAGCGAGCAGACGTTTTCCTATGTACCGAATACCTCGTTCCGCGGGCCGGAGCATTTGCTTGTGCAATGGGATCCGGCGCGCAATCCGGAACGCGCGAACCGGGCCCTGCTCGACGCGCGGGTGCCGGTGCGTATTGGCGAGCCTGCGCGCCACGCGATCACGCGCCCGGTGCGGGTGGCCAGCGTGACCCCGGTTGCCGAAGGCGTCGTCAAGCTGCGTTTTACCGCGCTCGATGGCGCCGCGCTGCCGCGCTGGACACCGGGCGCGCATATCGATATCGAGTGCGGCGCGCCGGCATTGATACGCCAGTATTCCCTGTGCGGCGACCCGGACGATGCCTCGGCCCTCGAGATCACGGTCCTGTGCGAGCCGGAAGGGCGCGGCGGCTCGGCCTGGATCCACGCCCATTTGCGCGCCGGCGATATGGTCCATATCCGCGGTCCGCGCAATCACTTCCGGATGGACGAATCGGCGCCCAGGGCGATCTTTATCGCCGGCGGCATCGGCATCACGCCGATCGGCGCAATGGCGCGCAGGGCGCGGGCGCTCGGCATGGCATACGAGCTGCATTACAGCGGCCGCAGCCGCAAGACCATGGCCTTTCTGGCTGAACTGGCGCAGCTGCATGGCGAGCGGCTGCACGTGCATGCCGGCGACGAAGGGCGGCGCAACGACCTGCCGGCATTGCTGGCCAACCCCGAGCCGGGCACGCAGATCTATGCCTGCGGTCCGGTGGGCATGCTGCGGGCGCTGCAGGACTGCTGCGCGGCCTGGCCCGGCGATGCCTTGAGAACCGAGCATTTTATTGCGACCGCGACGGTGCTCGATCCGGCGAAGGAGCATGCCTTCGAGCTGGAACTGCGCGACTCGGGCAGGGTCGTCGGCGTCAGGGCCGACCAGACCGTGCTGGCGGCGCTGCGGGCGGCCGGCGTCGAGGTCCGCAGCGACTGCGAAGAGGGGCTGTGCGGCTCGTGCGAAGTGCAGGTGCTGGCAGGCCAGGTCGACCACCGCGATGTGGTCCTGACGCGCGCCGAACGGGAGGCCAGCGTGAAGATGATGGCTTGCTGTTCGCGCGCGGCGGGAAAAAAGCTGGTGCTGGCGCTTTGACATGCGGGAGCGGCCGGCGCAGTGCGCGGCGCTGACAATAACTATAAAGGAGACGGAAATGAGGAGACGGCAATGAGGAGACGGCAATGAGCGGCAGGATCAATATCGAGCAGGTCATCGATGGCAGTACCTTCGGCAGGAGCCAGGTCCTGATTGTCGCCTTGTGCGGCATGTGCCTGGTGATGGATGGTTTCGACGTGCAGTCCATGGCTTATGTGGCCCCCGCACTGATCCAGGAATGGGGACTGAGCAAGGAAGTGCTGTCGCCGGTATTTGGCGCCGGCCTGTTCGGCATGCTGGTGGGCTCGCTGGCCTTCAGCACCCTGGCCGACAGGATCGGCCGGCGGCCGGTGCTGATCGGCGCGACCATGTTCTTTTCGGTGTGCATGCTGCTGACCGCCTTCGCCACTTCGATTCCGCAGCTTGTCGGCTTCAGGTTCGCCGCCGGCCTGGGCCTGGGCTGCATCATGCCCAATGCGATGGCGCTGGCGGGCGAGTATAGTCCGCGCCGTACCCGGGTCAGCGTCATGATGCTGGTCTCGTGCGGCTTTACCCTCGGTGGCGTGATCGGCGGGTTGATCAGCGCCGTGCTGATCCCCGCATGGGGCTGGCGTTCGGTATTCGTCGTCGGTGGCGCCGTTCCGCTGCTGCTCGGCGTGATCATGTGGTGGCGCCTGCCGGAGTCGATCCAGTTCCTGGCGTTCAAAAAGGGCAGCCAGCAGCAGATGCGCAAGAACCTGCTGCTGGTTGCGCCCGGCCTGCAGCTGCCGGACGATGCGCAGCTGGTGCTCGATGAACCGGCAAAAACCAGGGGTGGAGCGGTGGCCTCGCTGTTCAAAGACGGGCGCGCAAGAGTCACCACGCTGCTGTGGATCGTGAATTTTGCCAATCTGCTGGCCATGTATTTCTTGTCGAACTGGCTGCCGACCGTCATGCGTGAAGCCGGTTATTCGACGCAGAACGCCGTGCTGGCCGGTACCACCTTGTGGATCGGCGGGGTGGCCGGCACGCTGGCACTGGGGCGCATCATCGACCGCGTCGGGTTCACCCCGGTGCTGACGGCCACCTTCGTGCTGGCCATCGTGTCGACCGCCCTGATCGGCAATCCGCTGGTCGCCGCGTCGCTGGGCGCCATTTTCCTGATGATCTTCATCAGCGGTTTTACCATTATCGGCGGCCAGCCCGCGCTGAACGCGCTGGCGGCGACGTATTACCCGACCGAGCTGCGTTCCACCGGCATCGGCTGGAGCCTGGGGATAGGACGCATCGGTTCGGTGATCGGGCCGGTACTGGGCGGCTACCTGATGCATCTGCAGTGGCCCCAAAGCCAGCTCTTCATCGCTGCGGCCGTGCCGGCGCTCGTCTCGCTGCTGGGCATTGTCGCGATTCGATACTCGGCCGGCTTCCTGCTGCGCACGCGACAGGCGGCGGGCGCCGAACTGTCGCATTAGCCGTGGGGCAGGCGCACCATCATGGTGCACCTGCTGCACGGCGGTGCGCGATTCTCACTTTCCCCTTCCTGATGCCGGCCCCGGCATTGGCATGCATCGTGCTTTGGTAGTGCTTATTTGCTTGCACAAGCGCCTGCCATGCCCGACTGCACTACCGCCATCTCTTCGACCGTTGCCGAGCCTTCCCATGGGGCGTGGCAGGCGCAGCTGACGCTGGGCTTTGCCCTGCATGGCGATGTCAGCCGCCTGGTCGAGCGCCGCCACAGCGGCCCGCTGCGGGTGCAAAAGCCGCTGTATCCGGAAGGCGGCGCGGTCTGCCACGCCATTATCGTGCACCCGCCGGGCGGGGTGGTCGGTGGCGATCAGCTGGCGGTCGACGCCACGGTGGGCGCTGGCGCGCATGCCTTGCTCACGTCTCCGGGCGCGGCCAAGTGGTACCGCGCCAACGGCCATGTCTCGGGCCAGCACATCGTGCTGCGCGCGGGCGCCGGGGCGGCCATCGAATGGCTGCCGCAAGAGAGCATTTTCTTCGACCAGGCCTGCGTGCGCCTGCGCCATGAAGTCGAACTGGCGCAAGACGCCAGTTACCTCGGCCTCGATATCGTCTGCCTGGGCCGCAGCGCCTCGGGCGAATCGTTCAATACGGGCAGCATCAGCCAGCATACGCAGATCCGCCGCGGCGGCAAGCTGCTGTGGTGGGAGCAGGGCGTGCTGGCCGCCGGCGGCCCATTGATGCAAGGCGCGCTCGGCATGGCCGGCCACAGCGTGTGCGCCACCCTGCTGGCGGTCGGCGCGCCGTTGCCGGCACCAGTGCTGGCGGCGCTGCGCGACCTGGCCGTGCCCGAAGGCGCGCAGTTTGGCGCGACGCAAATGAAATCGGTGCTGGTGGTACGTTTGCTGTGCAACGACAGCGAGGCGGCGCGCCGCGTGATGCTGGCCGCGTGGCAGCTGCTGCGCCCGGCCCTGCTGGGGCGCGCGGCGGCGGTGCCCCGCATCTGGAATACCTGAACCTACAAAGGACAACCATGGATCTGACACCACGCGAAAAAGACAAGCTGCTCATTTTTACGGCCTCGCTGCTGGCCGAGCGGCGCCTGGCGCGCGGCCTGAAACTCAATTATCCGGAAGCGGTGGCGCTGATCAGCGCGGCCATCATGGAGGGCGCGCGCGACGGCAAGTCGGTGGCCCAATTGATGTCGGACGGCGCGCAGATCCTCACGCGCGACGACGTCATGGACGGCATCGCCGAAATGATCCCCGACATCCAGGTCGAGGCGACCTTTCCCGATGGCAGCAAGCTCGTTACCGTGCACAACCCGATACCGTAGTTACCCCAGCATTTTTACAGGAGCCGGACATGATCCCAGGCGAATACAGATTGGAAGAAGGCGAAATCAGCATCAACGCGGGCCGTACCACGGCTACCGTGGTGGTGGCCAATCGCGGCGACCGGCCGATACAGGTCGGCTCGCATTTTCATTTTTTTGAAGTCAACCCGGCGCTGTCCTTCGAGCGCTGGCGCGCCTATGGCATGCGCCTGAACATCGCCGCCGGCACCGCCGTGCGCTTCGAGCCGGGCCAGCAGCGCACCGTGGAACTGGTGGCGCTGGCTGGCGAGCGCAAGGTCTTCGGCTTCAATGGCGAAGTCATGGGCGAATTGAAAGATACTCCACCCGGAAAGGAATGAGATGGCCAGTATTCCCCGCAGCGCCTATGCCGAAATGTTCGGCCCGACCAAGGGTGACCGCATCCGCCTGGCCGACACGGAATTGTTCATCGAAGTCGAACACGATTACGCCATCTATGGCGAGGAAGTGAAATTCGGCGGCGGCAAGGTGATCCGCGACGGCATGGGCCAGTCGCAGCGCAATGCGGCCGAGGTGATGGATACCGTCATCACCAACGCCGTCATCGTCGATCACTGGGGCATCGTGAAGGCCGACATCGGCCTGAAAAACGGCCTGATCTTCGGCATCGGCAAGGCCGGCAATCCCGACATCCAGCCGGGCGTGACCCTGGCGATCGGCGGCGCCACCGAGATCATCGCCGGCGAAGGCATGATCGTCACGGCCGGCGGGGTCGACACCCACATCCACTTCATCTGCCCGCAGCAGATCGAGGAAGCGCTGATGAGCGGCGTGACCACCATGCTCGGTGGCGGCACCGGGCCGGCCGTCGGCACGGCCGCTACCACCTGCACGCCGGGGCCGTGGCATTTGCACTCGATGCTGGCGGCGGCCGACGCGTTCCCGATGAACCTGGGCTTCATGGGAAAAGGGAACGTGAGCCTGCCAATGCCCCTGGAAGAACAGGTGCGCGCCGGCGCCATCGGCCTGAAACTGCACGAGGACTGGGGCAGCACCCCGGCCGCCATCGACAATTGTCTGTCGGTGGCCGACCGCATGGATATCCAGGTGGCGCTGCACAGCGACACCCTCAACGAAGGGGGCTTCCTGGAACACACTCTGGCCGCCTTCAAGGACCGCACCATCCACACCTTTCACACGGAAGGGGCGGGCGGCGGCCACGCGCCGGACATTATCGCCGCCGTCGGCCAATCGAACGTGCTGCCGTCGTCGACCAATCCGACTCGCCCGTTCACCGTCAACACGCTCGACGAGCACCTGGACATGCTGATGGTGTGCCATCACCTGGACCCGGCGATCGCCGAGGACGTGGCCTTTGCCGAGTCGCGCATCCGCCGCGAAACGATCGCCGCCGAAGATATCCTGCACGACCTGGGGGCCATTTCGATGATGTCGTCCGACTCGCAGGCCATGGGCCGGGTCGGCGAAGTGATCATGCGCACCTGGCAGACGGCGCACAAGATGAAGGTGCAGCGCGGTTCGCTGTCGCCGGACGGCGCGCGCAATGACAATTTCCGCGTCAAGCGCTATATCGCCAAATACACCATCAACCCGGCCATCACGCACGGCATCTCGCATGTGGTGGGCTCGCTCGAACCGGGCAAGATCGCCGATATCGTGCTGTGGAAGCCGGCCTTCTTCGGCGTCAAGCCGTCGATGATTTTAAAGGGCGGCATGATCGCGGCGGCGCAGATGGGCGACCCGAATGCCTCGATTCCGACGCCGCAGCCGGTGCATTACCGCATGATGTTTGGCGCCTTTGGCGGCGGCCTGAAAAAGTCGTTCACGTTTGTGTCGCAGGCGGCGTACGACCTCGATATCGGCCATCAGCTGAAACTGAACAAATCGCTGATCGCGGTGAAAAACATGCGCGGCCTGCGCAAGCGCGACATGATCCACAACAGCGCCACGCCGCAGATGGAAGTCGACCCGGAAACCTACGCCGTGCGCGCCGACGGCCAGCTGCTGGTGTGCGAAGCGGCCAGCGTGCTGCCGATGGCGCAGCGCTATTTCTTGTTCTAGGACTCATCGGGAATCACCATGCTGACTTTGCATACCAAACTGACGGCGCACGACAGCCACGCCGTGATTGCACAACTGGTGCTGCCGTACGACCAGCGCGAAAAATGCCGGCTGCGCGCCACCTTGTCCACCGGCGAAGAGGCGGCCGTATTCACGGTGCGCGGCACGGTGCTGCGCGACGGCGAACTGATGACGGGACCGGACGGCCGCGTGGTGCAGGTCGTCGCCGCGCGTGAGCCGACCTATCTGGTGCGCTGCGCGGACGCGCATACCTTGCTGCGCTGCGCTTTCCACCTGGGCAACCGCCACACCCAGGCGCAGGTGGGCGACGGCTTCCTGCGCATCCGCAAGGACCCGGTGTTGAAGGAAATGCTGGAAGGCCTGCACGCCACCGTGACGGAAGAAAGCGCGCCGTTCGAGCCGGAGGCGGGCGCCTACGGCGGCGGCCATGGCCACCACGAGCACGGCCAGCATCTGCTCGCGCCCGTGCCGCTGCGCCAGAAGATCCACCGTCCCGGCGACGCCGCCTGATGCAGGCGGCATCCCTGCTGCACCTGCTGCAGTTTGCCAGCCCGGCCCTGCCGATCGGCGCCTACAGCTATTCGCAGGGGCTGGAAGCGGCGCTGGAGAACGGTCTGGTGCGCGATGCGGCCAGCGCGCGCCACTGGATCGCCGAGCATCTGGCTGGCGTGGTGGCGCGCTGGGAGGCGCCGTTGTGCTGGCGCCTGATGCAGGCCTTCGAGCAGCAGGATTTCGACAGCGTACGGCTGTGGAGCGAACGCTTTATCGCCTCGCGCGATACGGCGGAATTTCGCGCCGAGACCATCCAGATGGGCTATTCGCTGACCAAGCTGCTGGGCGAACTGGGGGTTGCCGATGGGCCGCTGATCGCGATGCTGCAAGAGCAGCCGGAAGTGGCGCTGCCCACGGCCTATGCCTGCGCGGTGGCGGCGCTCGGCATACCGCGCGAAGAGGCCTTGCTGGCGATGCTGTTTGCCTGGGCCGAAAACCAGGTGCTGGTGTGCGTCAAATCGGTGCCGCTGGGGCAGGTGGCCGGGCAGCGTTTGTTGCTGTCGCTGCGCCCCGAACTGGAAGCGGCGGCCGCCACCGCGCAGACTTTGCAAGACGACGAGATGGGCAACTGGACGCCGGGCCTGTCGCTGCTGTCGATGCGGCACGAAGTGCAGTACAGCCGGCTGTACCGCTCCTGAACACTACAACGAGAGACTCGATATGACTTCAATTACCTCCAATCCGCTGCGCGTCGGCATCGGCGGGCCGGTCGGTTCCGGCAAGACGGCCCTGTGCGAAATGCTGTGCAAGGGCATGCGCGAACGCTACGACATGGCCGTCATCACGAATGATATCTATACCAAGGAGGACATGGAGATCCTGCTGCGCGCCGGCGCCTTGCCGGCCGAGCGGCTGATGGGCGTGGAGACGGGCGGCTGCCCGCACACGGCGATCCGCGAGGACGCCTCGATCAACCTGGAGGCGATCGCCCGCATGCAGGCCGATTTCCCCAACCTCGACCTGATCCTGGTCGAGTCGGGCGGCGACAACCTGGCGGCCACCTTCAGCCCCGAACTGTCGGACCTGACGATCTATGTGATCGACGTGGCCGGCGGCGAAAAGATTCCGCGCAAGGGCGGCCCGGGCATCACGCGTTCGGACTTGCTCATCATTAACAAGACCGACCTGGCGCCGCACGTCGGCGCGGACCTGGACGTGATGGCGCGCGACGCCAAACAGCAGCGCGGCAGCCGGCCGTTTGTATTTACCAACCTGCGCAGCGGCGACGGCGTGCAGGCCGTGATCGATTTTATACGCGAGCAGGGTTTGCTCGATCAACAAGGCAAGGAGATGCAATGACTGTCCGTTCCCTGAAACACACTGCCGTGCTGGCCACGTTTTCCCTGCTGGCGCTGCCGGCCATGGCCCATCCCGGCCATGCCGAAACAGCCGGTTTCCTGGCCGGCCTCGCCCATCCGTTTACGGGCGTCGACCATCTGCTGGCCATGCTGGGCGTGGGCATCTGGGGCGGCCAGCAGCGGCGCGGTCTGACGCAGCCGGCCACTTTCCTGGGCATGATGCTGCTCGGCGCCCTGGCCGGCATGGCGGGGCTAGGTACTTCCGGCCTGGAAATGGGCATTGCGGCCACCGTCGCGCTGACGGGCATGGCCATTGCCCTGGCGCTGTCGCTGCCGAACTGGCTGGGCATGAGCCTGGTGGGGATATTCGCTGTCGCGCACGGCAATGCGCATGGCCATGAATTGCCGGCTGCCTCGGCCGCCTTTGGCTTCATGCTGGCGTCCGCCATCCTGCTGATGGCAGGCCGGTTTGCCGGCCAGGTGATGGCCGAGCGGGTCTTGCGGGTCGCCGGCGCGGCCATCACGGCGGCCGGCCTGGTCATGATGGGAATGAACTAGAGGTTTACAACGCCTGGCAAAACCGTAGCGAGCGGAAGGTAGTTGTGGCTGAGAAGCGCAGCTGTACGAATGTACAGTGAGCATCGCAGGCCGCAAGGACCGACGCGCAGTAGGTTTTGATAGGCGTTCTTAACCGGGGCGTTTTTCTGAAAGGACGATCGGTGCCGCATTTTCAGGATGCAAGCCCTGGTGCCCCGCATACACGGCGGCAATCGCGGCCATGTCGGCTTCCTTGTCGCCCGTCAGATATAGATGGTCGACCACGCCCAGCACCTTGCTGGGGTAATCGATATACACCAGTACCAGCGGCACCTTGGCCGCCAGCGCCAGGTGATAAAAGCCGCTGCGCCAGTTCGGGCGGTAGCTGCGCGTCGCTTCCGGCGTGATTGCCAGCCAGTACCAGTCGGCCGCCAGCATGCGCTCTGCCTGCCGTTCGATGGTGCCGCTGGTGGTGCTGCGGTCGACCGGCTCGCCGCCCAGATAGCGCATGAATTTGCCGACCGGGCCACGGAACAGCGAGTCTTTCGCCAGCCAGCGGAAGGGCAGGTCCAGCGCCCATTTGCCGAACAGGCCAATCGGGAAATCCCAGTTCGAGGTATGCGGGTAGACCACCACAATGCCGCGCGGGCCGGGCAGGGGACGAAAGCGCAGGCGCCAGCCGAACAGGCGCAGCACGCGCAAGGCGCTGCGGCGGCGCCAGGTGGGCAAATCGCCCGGCTGTACATAGTGGTCTTCCATTGCTGTCCTTGTCTGGTGTTTGTCTGTGTGATGGCCTGGAGACTACGCGCGGACAGTTTCTACACAGCAAAAAAACCGCGCAGGCATTCTATCCGCACCAGCCGGCCCCGACAAGCAAAGCGGCCCCGGCATTTGACCCGGCATGGCGCCGCTGCCATCGCTTGCCCCACGGCTGTTGTTTTTTTGTGCTTTCCTGCATGCGCCGCCGCACCAAATGCGCTGGCCGCTGTCTTACCAAATTGACAGGTAAAACGGAGGCCGAATGTTGACAAAACAGTTGTTGTGCATTGATCTGGGAGGCAATGGTTTTTTGCGCGAAGCGGGGGGGCGCGAGTTGGGTGCGGCCTGGCATGGCTGGCAGGTGCATCCCGTCAAGACCCTGGCGGCCGCCGCGCGCGCCTTGCGCAGCCAGGCATTTACCGTCGGCGTGCTGATGTCCTCGCTCGACGGCCTGGACGAGATCGACAGTTTTCTGCAGCAGCACTGGGCCACGCACTGGATAGGCGTGTTTCCACCACGCATATTGCAAACGCCGGCCTGCCGCCGCCTGGTGCGCGACCATTGCTACGACTATCACACCTTGCCGGTCGATACGGTGCGCCTGCAGCATACCCTGGGCCATGCCCACGGCTGGGCCTCGCTGCTCGACTTGGGAGAGCCGGGGCCGCCCGGGGCGTTGGTGTCCGAGATGGGCCTGAAGGGGCATGGCCTGGCGGTCGAGCGCCTGCGGCGCCAGATCCGCAAGGTGGCCGGCGCCAGCGCGCCCGTGCTGATCTGGGGCGAGTCCGGCAGCGGCAAGGAACTGACGGCGCAGGCGATCCATGCGCATTCGCCGCGCGCGGCCGGTCCCTTCGTGCCGATCAATTGCGGGGCGATTCCCGCCGGCCTGGCGCAATCGGAACTGTTCGGCCATGAGCGCGGCGCGTTTACCGGTGCCGCGCGCGACAAGCGCGGGCTGATCGAGTCGGCCGCCGGCGGCACGGTGTTTCTCGACGAGATAGGCGACTTGCCACTGGCGCTGCAGACCAATCTGCTGCGCTTCCTGCAAGAAAAAACCATCCACCGCGTGGGCGCCGCGCACAGCATCGCGGTCGACGCGCGCGTGATCGCCGCCTCGCATGTGAATCTGTTGCATGCTGTGCAGCAAGGAAATTTTCGCGAGGACCTGTATTACCGCCTCAATGTGCTGGCGCTGGACGTGCCGCCGCTGCGCGAGCGCAGGGAAGACCTGATACTGCTGGCAAATCACTTTTTTTCCACCTACCTGACGGAACGTTCGCCGCTGGTCAAGGGTTTCAGCAGCGC
This sequence comes from Janthinobacterium sp. PSPC3-1, assembly GCF_049896105.1. Taxonomy (NCBI): domain Bacteria; kingdom Pseudomonadati; phylum Pseudomonadota; class Betaproteobacteria; order Burkholderiales; family Oxalobacteraceae; genus Janthinobacterium; species Janthinobacterium sp. PSPC3-1. Next base: position 89,482 of record NZ_JAFCTQ010000009.1, read on the forward strand.
CGCCGCGCAAGCCATGCTGGAACATGACTGGCCCGGCAACGTGCGCGAACTGATCAACCGCGTGCGGCGCGCCATGGTGATGGCCGAGGGCCGGTTGATCGTGCCGCAGGACCTGGGCCTGGCCGCCATCGGCGGCGCCGGCGGCGGCAACGCGGCGCTGGGCGGCATGCGGCAGCGCGCCGACCGCGACGCCGTGCAGGCCAGCCTGGCCAGGTCCGGCCGCAATATCAGCCAGGCCGCGCGCGAGCTGGGCGTGTCGCGCATGACCTTGTACCGGCTGATCAAGAAACTCAATATCAAGTGCTGAGGTGTGGCGATGGCGTTGCCACGCGTGGCGTCCTGCGCGCGGCGGCGCTGTCACATCCGGGCGCCAACGTCACATTCCTGAGCCGACCGTAGCCCAGGCCATCATGTTTGCAAATGTTTGAATTAAAAAGAGATTTTGCTTGTTGGCGCCGGTAGCCGCCGATGAGAGGTGTCACGGCGGTGTGACAACTGCCTTCGCCGTGCTGGCTTGCCGGGGCGGACTGGCGGCGATGTGCCGCGATGATGGCGCAAAAAATCATTGTAAATCAAGGGCTTGTCATTAAATCATTATCTTGGCACCAAGCTTGCATTAGCCCCTGAGCCTGACCGCAAGTCCGGTGCCGGCATTCTGATCAACTTTTAGACAGGGAACTGCAATGAAAAAAACTCTCCTCGCGGCAGCGATAGCGCTGGCCTTCGGCTTCAGCGCCCATGCGCAAGAAAAGGGCACGACCGTTGCCAACGATGTCTTTGGCGACAACACGCAGACGGCCAGCACCAACTCGACCCAGTCGGGCCTGGGGCCATCGGCGCAAGACAACTCGTCGGCCACGCAAGACAATTCGGCCCAGAACAACAGCACCGGCGAGGCGGCGGCCAACGCCATGGGCTCGTCGGCGGCCAATAACGGCGCGACCAGCAGCGCCAGCTTCACGAACGCTTTCAATACCTCGACCGCCACCGCTTCCAGCACGCTCGATGGTTCCGTGTCGGGCAACACCGTCACCTCGATCGGTAACTATGCCACCAATTACGGTTCGGTCAATGGCGGTACCGGCAATGGCGGCACCGGTGGCGCAGGGCAGGGCGGCACGGCTTACGGCATCGGCGGCACGGGCGGTGCGGCGAGCGGCGCCGCCGGGGCCGCTGGCGCCATTGGCGGCACGGCCACCAATGGCAGCGCCAGCGTGGGCGACGCCGCAGGCGGTGCCAGCACGGGTGGCGCCGGTGGCGCCGGCGGCTATGCGCAAGATGCGAACAGCGGCCCGGCTGGCGCCGGTGGCGCTGGCGGTGCCGGTGGCGCTGGCGCGGCCGGTGGCACGGTCGGTGGCGGCGCCGGTGGCCTGGGCGGCTCGGTGGGCGATGCCAATGGCGGTCGCGGCGGCGACAGCGGCTATGCCTCCGGCGGCAATGGCGGCAACAGCGGTGCTGGCTATGGCTCCAGCGGCGGTAACGGCGGCGCCAGTTCCGGCGCCGCGGGCGGTGGCGGCGGCACCGGTGGCGCGGGTGGTGGCGCCAGCAACGGCGACGTCAATGGCGGCAATGCCAATGCGGGCGGTGGCGGCGGTACCTCGTCCGGCGGCGCCGGTTCGAACGGCGGCACTGCCACGGCCGGCGCGGGCGGTACAGGCACGGCCGGCGCGGGTGGCACGGATACCGCCGGCGCCGGCGCGGCTGGCGGCGCGGGCACTTCGGGCGCGGCCGGCGCCGGTGCCGCACTGACCAGCTCGGGCGGCGCGGGTGCGGCCGCAACCGGTGGCACGGCCGGTGCGGGTGGTGCGGGCGCGGCCGGCACCAGTACCGGCGGCAATGGCGCGGCCGGCGAAGCCGGTGGTGCGGGCGGCGCCACGGGGTCGGCGGCAAACACGGCCGGCGCGGGTGCGGCTGGCGGTACGGCCACGGGCGGCGCCGCCACCAATGGCGCGGCCACCAATGGCAGCGCCACGGCGGGTGATGGCGGCGCCGGCGGTGCTGGCGGCACCAATACCGCCGGCGCGGGCGGCGATGGCGGTACCAACACGGCGGGCACCGGCACCGGTGGCGCCGGCGAAGGGGGTACCGGTGGCGCTGGCGGCACGGCCAATGTCGATGCGGGCACCTTCGACATGTCCAACACCATGAGCGGCACCGCGCAGTCGGCGGCCGGGCTGCTGGTCATCAGCCAGAACAGCGGCATTTCCTCGCTGATCCAGCAAAGCGTGACGGTACAGGCCAATCTGGCCGTGGGGCAATAAGCCACCAGCAAGCTCCGTCGTGGCCTGGCCGCGGCGGAGTCTTGCGCATAACAATATCAGGGGAACAGCATGCGACTTTTCTTGAATTCGATGGTGTGCGCCGGCCTGGCCAGCCTGTCGGCCGGCGCACTGGCGGCGCCCGGCCTCACGGCCATGGCGGAGTTCGCCGAGCCTGACGCGGTTGCCGCCGCCGCGCCGGCCGCGTCGCTGGCGCTGCTGCCAACGCTGGTGGTGGAACTGGGCGACGCCAGCGGCCTGGGCGCAGGCACGGACGAGGCGGCGCTGGAGCAGGCGCGCGGCGGCGCCGCTGACGTCAGCAACGAGGCCCGCCTGAATGGCTATGTCACGGGCAATTCGGCCACCTATGTCAATACGGGTGCCAACAGCATCGATGGCGGCGCGTTCGCCAATGCATCCGGCATACCGATCGTGATCCAGAACTCGGGGGCCAATGTGCTGATACAGAACGCCACCATCATCAACTTGCAGATGCGCTAGCCATGGCCATTTGCTCATTTCGCCGGCGTTGCGCAAGGTGGCTGGCCATCGCCGGCGCGCTCGCCTGCGCCACGGCGGCCGGCGCCGACATCGCGGCGCTGGGCGGGGCGCGTTTCGACGTGCCCGTGGCCAGCATCCGCGAAGCCCGCTTCCAGCGCACCTTGCACCAGCAATATGATTTCAGTTGCGGCTCGGCCGCGGTGGCGACCTTGCTGACCCACCATTACGATGACCGCGTCACGGAACGTTTTGTTTTCGAGCAAATGTATCGGCAAGGCGATCAACAAAAGATCCGCCGTGAAGGCTTCTCCTTGCTCGACATCAAACGCTTTCTTGCGGCGCGCGGCTTCCTGGCCGATGGATTTCAACTACCGTTGGACAAGCTGGCTGAAGCACGTTTTCCCGCCATCGTGCTGGTCGCCGACAAAGGTTACCGGCATTTCGTGGTGGTGAAAGGCCTCACCCCCAGCCGGGTCCTGATCGGCGATCCGGCCGGCGGCACGCGCGCCATGCCGCGCGCCAGTTTCGAGGCGATATGGCAAGGCCGGCTGTTGTTTGTCATCCATGGCAGGGTCGCCCGTCCCGGCCAGGTGCTGGCGGCCGGGGCGGCCTTGCGGCCGGCCCGTTTCAACGATGCCGACGACTGGCGCGTGGCGCCGGCGGCGCCGCTGGAACAGGCGATCAGCCGTGGCGGCCTTGATGTACTCACCATGCCCAAGCATGAAGCGGGAAATTTCTAGCGGCGCGGCCCTGGTTGCCGGCGTTGCAAAGGAGGATGTATGCAGAAGCGCTATCGGAAGGCCGGCATGGCATTGGCGTGCTGCCTGGCCATCAGCCCGGCCGTGGCATCGGACTTGCCCGATGACGGCTGGCAAGCGGTCGATGACGCGACGCTGGAGCAGGCGCGCGGCGGCTTTGACATGCCTGGCGGCCTGAACCTGTCGTTGGGCATCGAACGCCTGGTCAGCATCAATGGCGAGGTGGTGGCCAGCACCTCGTTCACGATCGCCGACGTGGCACGTCTGAGCGCGGCGGAGGCCAGCCAGGCGCGCGCGGCCCTGACGGCAATGAACGTGGTGCAAAACGGCACCGGCAATCTGTTCGCAGCGGGGGCGCTGGAGCAGACCATGGCCGGCACCGTGATCCAGAACAGCTTGAACGACCAGGTCTTGCGCAGCCAGACCATCGTCAATACCAGCGTCAACAGCCTTGAACTGCTGAAGATCACCAATTTTCACGACACCTTGCAAAACGCCCTCGACACCGTGGCGGGGGCGCGCTAGGCCAGCCAACCACCCACCCACGCCGGGCATGCCGTCCGGCCTACCTTCAGGAGAAACGATGCGGTATCTTCATTTATTGCGTTTGGGCGCGGCCGGTGCGTCGGCCTTGCTGCTGAGCGCCGCGGCACACGGTCAGGACGCCGCGGCCCCGGTCCCGGCCCAGGTCCCGGCCGCCAGCCAGGAGGCGCTGGCGGCACGCCCGGAAGACATGAAAGCGCAACTGGCCGAGCAGCGCCGCTTGCTCGACATGCTGCGCGGCACGCTGCAGGCACAGCAGCGCCGCATTGACAGCCTGCAAGGCGGTACGCCGCTCCCCAGCGAGCTGCTGGGGGCGCAGCGTGGCCTGGGTGTGCAGGAAGTATGGGGGCAGGAGGGGCTGCCCGGTAGTACCGCACCAGTGCCGGCGCCAGCGCCGGCCGCGCCACCTTCGACGCCGCGGCCGGTGGCGGTAGGCCAGCCACCGGGACGCGACAGCCGGCCGCCGGAAGTGGCGCCGATCTTCGAGCAGCCCGGCGTGCTCACGCCCAGGGGCAAATTCGTGCTCGAGCCCTCCGCGCAGTTCGGTTATTCCTCCAGCAACCGTGTCGCGCTGGTGGGCTACACCATTATTCCCGCGCTGCTGATCGGGCTGATCGATGTGCGTGAAGTCAAGCGCAATACTTTTACGGCGGCGCTGACCGGCCGCACCGGCATCACCAACCGCTTTGAAATCGAGGCGCGCATCCCGTATGTGTACCGTTCCGATTCCACCGTCAGCCGCGAGTTGTTCACCGGCACGGCCGTCGAGCGCGTGTTCGATACCAGCGGCAAGAAGCTGGGCGACGTGGAACTGGCGGCGCGCTACCAGCTGAACGATGGCGGCGCCGACAAATCGTATTACGTGGCGGGCCTGCGCTTCAAGTCGCGCACGGGGCGCGATCCGTTCAGCGTCGTCACCGATTGCGTGCGCCGCTGCGTGGGCGAGAACGCCACCGGCACCGGTTTGCCGCTGGACCTGCCCACCGGCTCGGGGTTTTACTCTTTGCAGCCGAGTCTGACCTGGCTGTTCCCATCCGACCCGGCGGTCTTTTTTGGCAGCATCAGTTATTTGCACAGCTTCAAGCGGCACGATGTCAGCCGGCTGCTGCGCGACGGCCTGCGCGAACCGCTGGGCACTGTCGAACCGGGCAAGATTTTTGGCGTGAACTTCGGCATCGGCCTGGCGCTCAATGAAAAAGGCTCGTTGAGCCTGGGCTATGACCACAGCACCATCGGCCGCACGCGCCAGAACGGCACGGTCGTGCCCGGCGCCGTGCGCACGCAGCTCGGCACCTTGCTGATGGGCTATTCGTACCGGCTCGCCAAGGACCGGACCTTGAATATTTCAGTCGGCGCCGGCCTGACGCGCGATACGCCGGACGTATCGCTGTCGGTCCGCTTGCCGATGACATTTTGAGCATGGAGGGCATGATGCACAGCACATCAAGCAAGGATGAGATCGGCGACGGCAACAGCCGCAACGATACCGCGACGGCGCAACTGGTGGAGCAGGGCGTGGAATTTCACAAGGTGCTGGGCAGGACGGTGGCCACCGCCTACCTGAAAGAGCACCATGTGCCGACGGAAGTCATATACCGCATCCTCAGCAGTTCGGCGGCGCGGCGGCAATCGCCGCCGTCGCGCACGCCGTCACGCTGTTGACGTCCGTCGCGATACAGCTCAGGCCAGCGCCGGATAGTCGGTATAGCCGGCGGCGGCCGGTGCGTAGAGGGTGGCCGGGTCCAGCGCGTTCAGCGGTGCATCGCTGCGCAGACGCACCGGCAGGTCCGGGTTGGCGATAAACCACAGGCCGAAGGCCACCGCATCGGCCTCGCCCTTGTCCAGCAGCGCCTGGGCGGCGGCCTTGTCCATTTTTTCATTGGCGATATACACGCCGCCGAACTGTTCCTTCAGGTACGGACCCAGGCGGTCGTCGCCCAGCGCTTCGCGCGCGCAGATAAAGGCGATGCCGCGCTTGCCCAGCTCGCGCGCCACGTAGCCGAAGGTCTCGCGGGGCGTGGAGTCACCCACGTCGTGCGAATCGCGGCGCGGCGCCAGGTGCATGCCGACCTTGTCGGCGCCCCATACGGCGATGCAGGCGTCGGTCACTTCCAGCATCAGGCGCGCGCGGTTCTCGATCGAGCCGCCATAGTTGTCGCTGCGGTGGTTGGTGCTGTCTTGCAGGAACTGGTCCAGCAGATAACCATTTGCGCCGTGCACTTCCACGCCGTCAAAGCCGGCCTTTTTTGCATTTTCCGCGCCCTTGCGGTAGGCGGCCACGATGCCGGGGAGTTCTTCGGTATCGAGCGCGCGCGGCGTCACATATTCCTGTATCGGGCGTACCAGGCTGACATGGCCGGCCGGCTTGATGGCGCTCGGCGCCACGGGCAGGTCGCCGTCCAGGAACAGGGGCGATGAGATGCGGCCCACATGCCACAGTTGCAGCACGATCTTGCCGCCGGCCGCATGCACGGCGTCGGTGACCAGTTTCCAGCCTTCCACCTGTTCATCGGACCAGATGCCCGGCGTATCGGCATAGCCCACGCCCTGTGGCGTGACGGCCGTCGCTTCCGAAATGATCAGGCCGGCCGAGGCGCGCTGCACATAATATTCGGCCATCAGCGCGTTGGGCACGCGGCCCGGATTGTTGGCGCGCGAGCGCGTCAGCGGCGCCATGATGATGCGGTTCTTCAATTGCAGGCTGCCGATGGTAATCGGGTCGAAAAGGGTGGTCATGGTGTTGTCCTTGTGGGTTGCCGGAATGAGAATGTTGTCGCTGCTGTGGATCACAAACCTTGCTGCAGTTGTTCCAGAAACGCCTGGATGGCCGCTTCGTCACGCTTGAAAAAACTCCATTGGCCGACCTTTTTGGTCGACACCAGTCCCGCCTTCTGCAAGGTGGCCAGGTGGGCCGACACCGTCGATTGCGACAGTCCCAGCCGGCGGTCGATCAGGCCGGCGCAGACGCCCATGTCGAGCGGCAGCTCCTGTTCGGCGAAATGCTGCTCCGGGTCTTTCAACCATTGCAGGATCTGCCGCCGCACGGGATTGGCCAGCGCCTTGTGGATGGCGTCGATGTCCATGTTGTATCGGGCCTTTCGGATTTCAATATCGTCATACTACGATATAAACGGAAAACCTGCTGGCCGCGCGCGGCCAAAGCAAGGATCAGGCGAAGTGATGCAGCAGCAGGGCGATCACGGCCGGCACGGTTTGCAGGTACAAGATGCTTTTCTTGACGGTGGCCGCGCCCCAGATGCCGGCCACGGCGATGCAGGCCAGGCCGTAGATGGTGAAGGCATGGGCTATTGCCGCGTCGGGATGCAGGAAACCCACTGCCAAGGCGGCCACCAGGAAACCGTTGTAGCAGCCCTGGTTGGACATGGCGGGGCGCACGATCTCGGCTTTTTCCTTGCTGAGCGCAAACGCCTTGCGCCCGAGGCTATCAAACAGCACGGTTTCAAGCAGCACGATATACACGTGCAGCAGCAGGATCAGGGCAGTAACGATCTGGGCCAAAAGTAACATGGTGACTCCGGAGACAAGATAAAAAATTGATTATCGGGCAAGCCGGTGAAAAGCGGGATTTTTTTGCCTGGAGCAAACATTCTAGCGAATGGTATACTGCCGCTTTGCTCCTGTGGGGACGACCCCGCTCGATGATGGGGCTGCATGGCGGGGACGACCCCGCCGCCTCGGGAGAAATGGATGGCTTGGATTATCTTGGTATTGGCTGGCTTGCTGGAAGTGGCATGGGCCATCGGCCTGAAATACAGCGCCGGCTTTACCCGCTGGTTGCCGTCCGCCCTGACCCTGGCAGCCATGCTGGGCAGCATCGTGATGCTGGGCCTGGCCTTGCGCACTTTGCCGCTGGGTACGGCGTACGCGATCTGGACCGGCATCGGCACCGTCGGCACGGCCATCTTCGGCATGATGGTGCTGGGCGAGCCGGCCGGCGCCGCGCGCATCGCCTGCATCGCGCTGATCGTCTGCGGCATCCTCGGCCTGAAACTGCTCAGCCCGCAATAAGCGCCACGATATTTACTCTTCAGGGACCCCATGAGCCTGGCCACGACGTATTTCTATCTTGCGATCGCCATCGTTGCCGAAGTGATCGCCACCAGCGCCCTGAAAGCCTCAGACGGCTTCAGCCGCCTGTGGCCCAGCGTGATCACGGTGATCGGTTATGGCATCGCCTTCTGGTGTCTGTCGCTGACCTTGAAGGTGATACCGACCGGCATCGTGTATGCGATCTGGTCGGGCGTGGGCATCGTGCTGATCTCCGCCGTCGGCTGGTTCTGGTTCAAGCAAAGCCTTGATACGCCGGCGCTGATCGGCCTGGGGCTGATCATTGCCGGCGTGCTGGTCATCAATCTCTTTTCAAAATCGGTCGGGCATTGACTTGCAGCTTTGATTTCTGGTGTTGTAGAGTTTGCTAATTATCATTTTAATGGTAATTTCGTGTGTTATCTGACATATAATTCTCTTGATGCTTGGAGGAATTTTTCTCCATATAAGGTTCTTACTGTTCTGGCAGCTCAACGGGCTGGCAGATATTGGCAGTTTTAACGGGGAATGCAATGTGGCACATGGAAGGCAAGACAGGAAATATGCAGACGATTGCCTTTTATCCACGGCCGCGGACATCGAATATCAAGATGGCTTCTAACGTTGGAATGCCGGTAACGCAAGCTGAAGTCGGCGATGTGCCAGCCCCATTTTTAACCCGCCGATTGGCCGATGATGCATTGCTCGCAATATCGTCATCTGGTGACTATGCATTTCTTACTGAATTGGAAGCGCAGCAGCTAAAGATTGCGCCAGATTCGTTGCCTTTGGCGCGGCGCGCTGCATTACAGGCTCGCTTTTTTATTCCTGCCACACATGGCCGAGGTAGTGCGCATTTGCTCAAGTCGCGACAAGAAGCAAAACGTAGCACAGTGAGCAATGGCCCCACCCTGCATATTATCGTTCCTACCTTGCAGTGTGGCCACTCCTGTCAGTATTGCCAAGTAAGTCGGTCCTTGTCCGATCAAGGGCATGTCATCAGCATGGTGCATCTGGACCAAGCCTGCGACAGTATTTTTGACAGTCCGTCGAAGGCCTTGACGGTGGAATTTCAAGGCGGAGATCCCTTGTTGCGTTTCGATCTGCTGAAACACGCCATCAAACGTATCGCGACACGCAATGTGCGCGAAGCGCGATCAATCCGCTTTGTTATCGCATCGACCTTGCATCAGCTAAATCCGGAAATGTGCGCTTTCTTTAGGCTGCATGATGTCTATTTATCCACGAGTATTGATGGGCCAGCATTTCTGCATAATAAGAATCGTCCTGTTCCGGGACGGGATTCTTATGAACGGACGCTTGCGGGGATTGAACTGGCCCGGTCGGTCTTGGGTAGTGAGCATGTGTCGGCTCTGATGACGACCACGCGCGCCTCGCTGGCTTATCCTGAGGAGATAGTCGATGAATATGTCAAGCTTGGTTTGCAGGATATATTCCTTCGCCCTCTCAGTAGCTATGGATTCGCCAAACGGAACCAGGCTCGCATGCAGTACTCCCTGAGCGAATTTTCAGATTTCTATCTGCGTGCGTTGGACCGGATCTTTTACTGGAACCGGCAAGGTATCGCCATACGCGAAGTGTATGCCTCTATTATATTGAATAAGATGTTATCTACCTTTGATGGTGGCTATGTTGACTTGCAAAGCCCGACAGGGGCGGGGTCAAGTGTGCTGGTTTATAACTATGATGGGTATGTGTACCCAAGTGATGAAGCACGCATGCTCACGGAAACCGGTGAGCATGCGTTGCGTTTGGGAGTCATTGGTACGAGCTTGCTGGCGCTTTCACAGTCACCGCTGCAGAATGCATTGACGCAAGCTAGTCTGGTGCATGACACCGCAGGCTGTAAACAATGTGCCTACAACCAGTTTTGCTCGCCGAACCCCGTCGACGCATTTGCACAGCATGGCTCCATTTCTGCACCAGTGTTCAGCACGGAGCATTGCCAGAGGCATATGTGGTTATTCGACACTATGTTCTTGAAATTGAAAGAGGCTGACGCGGAAAGGCAAGCACTGTTTTATCGCTGGGCCCAGCCGTCCAGTGGGAATGGACCGCAATGAGGCGCATTTCTGCCGCAGTTGATGTCGCCGCGCCAGCCTTGGTGCACCGTGTCATTGCACTGGATGAGGTCGGTAGTGCATGGCAACCGGAATTGCGCTACTTGGTTTTCGCCCCTACGCAGGTGGAGCAATTACAGGTGATTGCATTGCAAACGGCTGGAGTCTGCAATGTACATTGGGTAGCGGACGCGGCTTTGGAGCCTGGCGATATTGTTATCCCAGATTGGAAAAAACAGCGTGTGCTGGTGCTTTTTCGCGAGCACGATATGCATCACTCCCTTTTGTTGACGAATCGGTGCAATAGCATGTGCCTGATGTGCTCTCAACCGCCAACCCCGCATGACGACAGTTGGCTAGTTGAGGAAGCGTTGGATATTATTCGACATTTGCGTGTTTCCCCTGACGTCATCGGCTTGTCGGGTGGTGAGCCATTATTGCTGGGTAGTAGCTTGCGTCGTATTCTCGATGAGTTGACTTTGCGTCATCCCGTCACACGAATCGAGGTACTGACAAATGGACGGCTGTTCAGTGATGGCGAGATCGCGCGCACGATACTGGAGGGGCTTGAGGCCAAGGTTCAATGGCTGGTGCCATTGTACGGCCATGCTGATTTCTATCACGATTTTGTAGTTCAATCTATGGGGGCGTTTGAGCAAACACTGGAGGGGCTACTTGTATTGCAGCAGTATGGGCAAGCCATTCAGTTACGCATCGTTCTGATCAAAACAGTGCTGGAAATATTAGAGGAATTATCTGGATTTATCGGCAGAAATTTGCCATTTGTAAATGCTGTTGCGTTGATGGGATGTGAGCCCACAGGCTATGCCTTGGCTAATCGTGAGCAGTGTGAGTTGGATCTGATTGACTGGGCTTTGACATTGGCGCGCGCGTCGGCATTGCTGACGCATCATGCCGTTCCACATATGTTCATGAATGCACCGTTGTGCGCATTGTCCCCGGCACTGTGGGGACTTGCCCACAAGAGTATATCTGACTGGAAAAATGTCTATGTTGCGGAGTGTGATCGATGCAATGTCAAGTCCCAATGCGCTGGGCTATTTTCTTGGCATGAGAGTGGTTGGAAGCCGACCAAAATCCGCGCAATAGAAGGAGTTGTTGCATGAGTAAATTCGTGAAAAACGTCGCATTATTTGTTGCCGGCTTGCCGCTTTTTAGCAGCAAAGCTATGGCCTTACCTGCTACGCAGCACGATACATTTTCCCCTAGTGATTTGAAGGCAGTTCCACTGCGCCCGCTAAACAGGGATTTCGATAATTTATTTGCTGGCCATCGCTCACACTCCAGCCATCGCTCTCACTCGAGTCACTCGTCCCATTATTCTGGTTCGGGCGGGTCTGCTGCAAGGTATGTGGATCCAAGCCCTGCTACTACTTATGCTGCACAAGCGGTTCCCAGTCCCACTGCTACCTATGGTAACTCCTCTGTAGTAGATCCTGTTACCACGGTGAGAGAGGCTGCTCCCGCATTGAGCCGGCATGAGAAACTGCGATTACAAATCATGCGCGTGCAGATTAGGCTGCATACGTTGGGGCTGTACAGCGACAAGATCGATGGTGTTTTAACTGTGCCGACCCAAGCGGCCTTGAAACTGTTTCAACAGCTAAAAGGCATTCCGGAGAGCGGCATGATGACGACTCCAACTTTGAATGCCTTGGGCGTGCCAGTGGTCCCCTGACCCTGAGGTCATGGGAATTGGCAAAACCTTAAAACGAAGGGCTGACACGCGCCAGGTAATACCACTCGGCATTGGCCGCCGCATTGACGTCCGGGAACAGGATATAGGCGTCGAATTCGGCCGTCACCGGCGTGCCGTCCACGCGCATGCCGATCTGTTCACCTTGCTTGACGGTGTCAAAGCTGGACCAGGTCTTGATGAAGCGGTCACCGGCGTCCAGCTTGTCGTGCACCACCACCATGTTCAGCGCTTCCATGTCCGCGTCGGCTATCGGTGCCGGCTGTGGCGCATCGATAAAACCCAGGAATGCCAGCGTATTCATGATGGCGCGGTAAGCCACATCGGGCGCGGCCGGATCGGCATGCTGGCCGCATTCCAGGGTCAGCGCATAGCCGCCCGTCGAGCGCATGTATTCGGTGGTGCCCACGCCGTAGCGCAAGACCAGGCCGACCTGGTCGCTGCCGGCCAGGCGGCGCTGCACGCCGGCGCCATAGGTTTGCAGCCAGCCGTCGACAAAGCGGCGCACGCCCAAGCGGCGCGCCAGCGCCCGTTCCTTGTCTTCATGCTGGAACGGTTGCAGCGGACCATCGTTGTTGCGCGGGCCCACCATCACGAAGGGCTGGCTGTCGGCGTTGAACGAGTGCAAGTCCAGCAGCACGTCGTGCTGGCCCAGCAGCGGGCATAGCCAGTTGGCGATGCGGTCTTCGAAATCCTGGGGATGGTCGTTGGGGAACAGGTTGCGGTTCAGATTGCGGTCGCCGCTGCGCACGCCCTTGGCGTAGGCCAGGGGGTTGGTGATCGGCACGAAGGTCACGCTGCCGGCCAGGATGGCCAGCGCTCCGCTGTCGATTTCCGCCATCACGCGCTGTATGCCTTTGGTGCCGCAGGTTTCATTGCCGTGCACGGCGCCGGTGACGATCAGGCGCGGGCCGCTGCCCTGGCCCGTATAGTTGATGGATTTGAAGTGAAGTGCGCTGCTCATGATCATCCTGTGGTGAAAAAACGGGTCGCCATATTTTAGCGGCAATCGCGGCAGTCGCCGTTGAAAAATGTGGGCAGGCGGCGCTTCCACGTGGCATGATCGGCGCCATTGCCTGCTTTCACCGCCGTTGCCCATGACCAGTTCCTCTCTGACGCCCCGCCTGTACGGCCTCGACACCCTGCGCGCGCTGGCCATCGTGCTGGTGTTTACCAATCATTACGAATTGTTTGTTGCACCTGGGGTGTTCGGTTTCTGGGGTCAGATAGGCTGGACCGGCGTCGACCTGTTTTTTGCCCTCAGCGGCTATCTGATCGGCAACCAGATCTTTGCGGCGCTGCGGAGCAAGCAGGGCTTTTCGCTGCCGCATTTCTATGCGCGCCGCTTCCTGCGTACCTTGCCCAATTTTTACTTTGTGCTGGCACTGTATTATCTGTGGCCCGCGTTTCGCGGCGACTACGCGCTGCTGCCGCTCTGGAAGTTTTTGACTTTTACGCAGAATATCAACCTGACGCCGGGCACGGCCTTTTCGCATGCCTGGTCGCTATGCGTGGAAGAGCAGTTCTATGTGCTGCTGCCGGCCGTGGCGCTGGCGATCGCCGCCTGCCGCAAGTCCCTGCTGTGGGCCTGGATCGCGGTCGCCGCCAGCTTCGCGGCCGGCATGCTGGTGCGCGCCTATTTGTGGGATGAATATGTGCAAGTGCCGCGCGGCGGCATGGGCTACTACAAATATATCTATTATGCGTCATGGTGCCGCTTCGACGAACTGGTGGCCGGCGTGGCGCTGGCGCTATTGAAGAATCATCATCCGGCCGCCTGGTCGCGCATAACCTCGCATGGCAACCGCACCCTGCTGGCCGGCCTGGCGGGCGCGGCGTTAATGCTGACGCTGTTCTTTCACCATCACTTCGATTACTGGGTCACGGTGCTGGGCTATCCGGCGTTAGCCATCAGCTTCAGCTTGCTGCTGATCGCGGCCATGAGTCCGGGCAGTGCGCTGTATCAATGGCGTGTGCCGGGCGCGGCCAGCCTCGCCCTGTGGTCGTATGCGATTTATTTGCTGCACAAGCAGCTGTGCATCTTGCTCAGCCCTGTCTTGCAGGACTACGGCCATGCGCCGGACGGCTTGCCGGCGGTGCTGATCATGATTGCCGTCAGCATCGTCACCGGCTGGCTGTTGTATCAACTGGTGGAAACGCCGTTCATGCGCTTGCGTACACGCTACTTTCCCAGCAACCACCGTTAAGTCGGCATATCGATCACATCGATGCCGCGCGGCGTGCCGATCAGCAGTTCCAGTATCGCGTGCACCCGCGGATTGGTCGCTTCATGCTCGGTGTCGCGGATCAGCGCGCGCAGGCCCGGCACGGCTTCCATGATATGCGGGCTGTCGTAGGCGTGGATCAGCAGCAGCACCAGGTCGGTGGCGCCCGCGCCGGGTTGGCGGCGCAGGCGGTCATGGATCATGTTCAGCAGGGCGCGCTGCATGCGCGGCGTGGGATTGGTGATATACGCAAACACGCTGGGCGTATTGCTGATCGCCGCACACAGGCGCCGTTCGATCTCGTCCGGCTTGACGTCGGAGGCGATATCGAAATACGCCGCATCCCAATGCGTGCGCGCATAGGGGTGGCCGGGTGGAAACGAGTCGGCGGTTTCAAAACCGCAGATGCGGCTCAGGGTTTTGAGCCAGGTTAACAAGGTCGATGACAAGGAAGAGTTCATGGGGCGATTTTAACGGCATTGCCTGCTGATCGTGACGCCGCCGGCCAAAATCGCTGACGCCCGGGAAATGTTAAAGTTTCCTGTAAAACAGCCCTTGTCATTCCGGGAAAGCCTCTCTATAATGCTGGTCTTCGGGGCGGTTAGTTCAGCTGGTTAGAATACTTGGTCGACATCCAAGGGGTCGGGGATTCGAATTCCTCACCGCCCACCAGAATTTTGCAGTAGATGGTTTTAGCAGGTGATCACGCAGTAGGTGATCGATAAAAAAGTTTTACGGGCGGTTAGTTCAGCTGGTTAGAATACTTGGTCGACATCCAAGGGGTCGGGGATTCGAATTCCTCACCGCCCACCAGAATGCAGTAATCAAGAAAGGGTCACCGGTTATGACACCGCGAACTACTACCAAGCTTTGGGAGTGACGCTAGTCGAACGGGTTTCCTTTGTCCTGAAAAAGTGAAAAACGCGGCTAGTCCGCGTTTTTTTGCGTCTGCGTTTTCCTTTCAGTATTTCATTCACACACACATTGCAGTTTTACCTGGCGCCAGCGCCGACATGGAGATCAATATGCTTACAATCCGACTTCCCGATGGTTCCGCCCGTCAATTTGACGGCCCGGTCACCGTGGCCCAGGTTGCGGCCAATATTGGTACGGGTCTGGCCAAGGCCGCGCTGGCCGGCAAGGTCGACGGCAAGCTGGTCGATACGTCGTACCTGATCGAGCAGGACGCCGAACTGGCCATCATCACCGACAAGGACGCCGATGGCCTGGACGTGATCCGCCATTCGACGGCCCACCTGCTGGCGCATGCCGTCAAGGAATTGTTCCCTGATGCACAGGTCACCATCGGCCCGGTGATCGACAACGGCTTTTACTATGACTTCGCCTACAAGCGTCCGTTCACGCCGGAAGACCTGGTGGCGATCGAAAAGAAAATGACGGAGCTGGCCAAGAAGGATGAGCGCGTCACGCGCAAGGTCGTCGCGCGCGACGAGGCCATCGAGTATTTCGCCAGCATCGGCGAAGCCTATAAAGCCGAACTGATCGCCGCGATTCCGGCCGACCAGGAAGTGTCGCTGTATTCGGAAGGCGCGTTCACCGATCTGTGCCGCGGCCCGCACGTGCCGTCAACGGGCAAGCTGAAAGTCTTCAAGCTGATGAAGCTGGCTGGCGCCTACTGGCGCGGCGACTCGAAAAACGAAATGCTGCAGCGCGTGTACGGCACCGCCTGGGCCAAGAAGGAAGACCAGGAGCTGTACCTGCATAACCTGGAAGAGGCGGAAAAACGCGATCACCGCAAACTGGGCAAGCAGCTCGATTTCTTCCATTTCCAGGAAGAAGCGCCGGGCCTGATCTTCTGGCACCCGAAAGGCTGGTCGATCTGGCAGCAGGTCGAGCAATACATGCGCAATGTCTACCAGGTGAACGGCTACCAGGAAGTGAAAGCGCCGCAGATTCTCGACCGTGGCCTGTGGGAAAAAACCGGCCACTGGGACAACTACCGCGAAAACATGTTCATTACCGAGTCGGAGAATCGCTCGTATGCGCTGAAACCGATGAACTGCCCCGGTCACGTGCAGATCTACAACAACAGCATGCGCAGCTACCGCGACCTGCCGCTGCGCTACGGCGAGTTCGGCCAGTGCCACCGCAACGAGCCCTCGGGCGCCTTGCACGGCATGATGCGCGTGCGCGGCTTTACGCAGGACGACGGCCATATTTTCTGTACCGAAGAGCAGATCGCCGGCGAAGTGACGGCCTTCCACCAGCAGGCGATGGATGTCTACACGGCCTTCGGCTTTACCAATATCGACGTCAAGCTGGCCTTGCGTCCGGACAGCCGCATTGGCACCGAAGAATCGTGGGACAAGGCGGAAGAGTCGCTGCGTTCGGCCCTGCGCGCCTGTGGCGTGGAATGGACGGAATTGCCGGGCGAGGGCGCGTTTTACGGTCCGAAGATCGAATATCATCTGAAGGATAGCCTGGGTCGCGCATGGCAGGTCGGCACGGTGCAGATCGATCCGTCGATGCCGGGCCGCCTGGGTGCCGAATATGTGGCGATCGACAACACGCGCCAGGTTCCCATCATGCTGCACCGCGCGATCGTCGGTTCGCTGGAACGTTTCATCGGCATCCTGATCGAACACTATGCGGGCGCGATGCCATTGTGGCTGGCGCCGATGCAGGTGTCGGTGTTGAATATTTCCGATGCGCAAGCCGATTATGTGCAGGAAGTGGCCACAAAACTACGCAAAGCGGGCATCCGCGTACAGGCTGATTTGCGTAACGAGAAGATTACCTATAAAATACGTGAACATTCCGTACAAAAATTGCCTTACATCTTAGTAATTGGCGACAAAGAGCGGGATGCCAATACAGTGGCCGTGCGGGCGCGGGGTAATGTCGATCTGGGCGTCATGTCCGTCGATGCCCTGATAGAGCGACTCAAACATGAAGTCGACACCAAGGCCTGACGAGGAAACTCGCTGCACGACCGTCTTATCAGATTTTTAAAGGAAATTACAATAGCTACTGACAAGTCACATCGCATCAATGGCGAAATCACTGCCCCTGAAATGCGTTTAAGCGGGGTCGATAACGAGCCACTCGGTATCGTAAGTTTGGCTGAAGCCTTCCGCCTGGCGGAAGAGGCAAACGTCGACCTGGTGGAAATTGCGCCTACCGCGCAGCCACCGGTGTGCCGTTTGATGGACTACGGCAAATTTAAGTATTCGGAGCAGAAGAAGGCTCACGAAGCGAAATTGAAGCAAAAGATCATCCTCGTGAAGGAAGTCAAATTCCGTCCGGGGACTGATGATGGTGACTACAATATCAAGTTGCGTAATCTCATCAAGTTCCTCGAAGACGGCGACAAGACCAAGATCACCTTGCGTTTCCGCGGTCGCGAGATGGCGCACCAGGATATTGGCTTCCGCATGCTGGAGCGTCTGAAGGCCGATCTGGAGCCGTTTGGCCAGGTCGAGCAGTTTCCGAAGATGGAAGGGCGCCAGATGATCATGGTCCTTTCGCCGAAGAAGAAAAAGTAAGTTACAATAGCGCTTTACTGTGGATCGATGTCAATGCGCCAGGCTTGGTGCAAAATTCGGTTCCAGGCAGAATTTTGAGCGGCCCGGCCAGCGATGTCCGGGCCGCTCAAACTGTAGTGGACTCGCATCCGCTGCACAACATGTGAAAGCAGGCATCTAAGCGCAGCGTCGTGTTGCCACCTGCAATCCTGTTATAAATGGAGCTGTCCGTAAGAGGACAGATTGCTATGCCTAAAATGAAGACCAAAAGCTCCGCGAAAAAACGTTTTCGCGTGCGTCCAGGTGGAACAGTCAAGTCGGGTCACGCGTTCAAACGCCACATCCTGACCAAGAAAACCACCAAAAACAAACGTCAGTTGCGCGGTACCCGTAACATCAACGCATCGGATGTCACGTCCGTCATGCGCATGATGCCGACTGCTTAATCTCACACTCAATTTAAGGAGTTACTATGCCTAGAGTAAAACGTGGGGTTACAGCTCGTGCCCGTCATAAGAAGATTCTTGTTCAAGCTAAAGGCTACCGTGGTCGCCGCAGCCGTGTATACCGTGTTGCCAAGCAAGCAGTCATGCGCGCTGGCCAATACGCTTACCGCGATCGCCGCAACAAGAAACGCGTTTTCCGCCGCCTGTGGATCGCCCGTATCAACGCCGCTTCCCGTGAGCATGGCGTGACGTACAGCGTATTCATGAACGGTCTGAAAAAAGCAAATATCGAACTGGACCGTAAAGTCCTGGCCGATATGGCTGTGATGGACAAGCCAGCATTCGCTGCGATTGTCAACGCGGTCAAAGCAAAAATCGCTGCGTAAGCATCGACGATTGCAAAGCGTCATCCGTAGGGTGACGTCATAAAGAGCGGGGCAGGGGTGTACAACCACCTTGTGCCCCGTTTCCGTTTTTGATTGTTGGGTTCTGAACTACCAATCCAGGATTGATTTCCAAAACAGGAAAAGCCGCATGAACTCCCTAGAAGAACTCGTCGTCTCGGCCCAGGCTGACTTTATCGCCGCCGCAGACGCTGCCGCACTTGAAAACGCCAAGGCCCGCTATTTGGGCAAGACCGGCCAGATTACCGAAATGATGAAGGGCCTGGGCAAGCTCGACCCGGACGCGCGCAAGGCGCAAGGCGCCTTGATCAACGCCGTCAAGGTGCAGATCGAAGACGCGCTGACGGCGCGCCGTGATGCACTGGCCGATGCACAGATGCAAGGCCGCTTGAACGCCGAAGCGATCGACGTCACCATGCCAGGCCGTGGCCGCATGCCGGGCGGCATCCATCCCGTGATGCGCAGCTGGGAGCGGGTCGAGGAAATCTTCCGCTCGATCGGTTTCGACGTGGCCGACGGCCCCGAAATCGAAAATGACTGGACCAATTTCACGGCGCTCAACAGCCCGGAAAACCACCCGGCCCGTTCCATGCAAGACACGTTCTATATCGACGGCAACGACACCGACGGCAAGCCGCTGCTGCTGCGCACGCACACCAGCCCGATGCAGGTGCGCTATGCGCGCACGCATACGCCGCCGATCAAGGTCATCGCGCCGGGCCGCACCTATCGCGTCGACAGCGACGCCACCCACTCGCCGATGTTCCACCAGGTCGAAGGCCTGTGGATCGCCGAAGACATCAGCTTTGCCGACCTGAAGGGCGTGTACCTGAATTTCGTGAAAGCCTTCTTCGAGACCGACGACCTGCAAGTGCGCTTCCGTCCCTCGTACTTCCCGTTTACGGAACCGTCGGCCGAGATCGATATCGCCTTCGGTTCGGGCCCGCTGAAAGGCCGCTGGCTGGAAGTGTCGGGCGCCGGCCAGGTGCATCCGACCGTGGTGAAGAACTTCGGCCTGGACCCTGAGAAATTCATCGGCTTTGCTTTCGGCTCCGGCCTGGAACGTTTGACGATGCTGCGTTACGGCATCAACGACCTGCGCCTGTTCTATGAAGGCGACCTGCGTTTCCTGAAGCAATTCAACTAGCAGCATCGAATAAAAAGTCCATGGCGTTGTTGCCTTGCCTCGCCGTACATTCGTACTGTCTTCGGCAAGACGCCTAGCCCTGAACATTTTATTCGACGCTGCAAACGAGTTATTTTAATACCCGGTTGCGCCACCAAACGGCGCTTGAGCATGCTGCGTCGTGCTCGCGCTATTACCCTTTGAAGGCTTGATTATGCAATTTTCCGAAAACTGGCTCCGTACCATGGTCGATCCGAAGATGACTTCGGACGAACTGGCCCATCTGTTGACCATGTCCGGTCTGGAAGTCGAGGACGTCGATCCCGTCGCGCCTCCGTTCTCGAACGTGGTGGTGGGCCTGGTCCTGGAGATGGAGAAACATCCGAACGCCGACCGCCTGAACGTGTGCAAGGTCGATGTCGGCACCGGCACCATGCTGACCATCGTCTGCGGCGCGCCGAATGTGCGCCCGGGCCTGCGCGTGGTGTGTGCCCAGGCCGGCGCCGTGCTGCCGCCCGGCAGCGACGGCAAGCCGTTCGAGATCAAGGTCGGCCAGCTGCGCGGCGTCGAGTCGCAAGGCATGCTGTGCTCGGCGCGCGAATTGAAATTGTCGGAAGAAAACGCCGGCCTGATGGAATTGCCGGACGATGCGCCGATCGGCCAAAACTTCCGCGATTACTACGCCCTCAACGACCTGAAATTCACCATCAAGCTGACGCCGAACAAGGCCGACTGCCTGTCGGTGCTGGGCGTGGCGCGCGAAGTGTCGGCCCTGACCGGCGTGCCATTGAATGTACCCCAGTTCAGCGCCGTTCCCGTGTCGAGCGACGAAGTATTGCCTGTCAAAGTCAGCGCGCCGGACTTGTGCGGCCGTTTCACGGGCCGGGTGATCCGCGGCCTGAACGCCAGGGCCGCCACGCCGGACTGGATGAAGCAGCGCCTCGAGCGCAGCGGCCAGCGTCCGCTGTCGGCCCTGGTCGATATCTCGAACTATGTCATGCTGGAACTGGGCCGTCCCAGCCACGTGTTTGACCTGGCCAAGATCCATGGCAGCCTGGATATTCGCTGGGGCAAGGCCGGTGAATCGGTGAAACTGTTGAACGGCAACACGGTGGCCGTCGACGAGTGGATCGGCGTCATTGCCGACGAGCAGGAAATCGAATCGCTGGCCGGCATCATGGGCGGCGACGCCAGCTCGGTCTCGGACGATACCGACAGCATCTATCTGGAAGCGGCCTTCTGGTGGCCGAACGCCATCCAGGGCCGTGCGCGCCGTTTGAATTTCTCGACCGATGCGGCCCACCGCTTCGAGCGCGGCGTCGATTTCGCCACCACCGCCGAGCATATCGAACGCATCACGGCCCTGATCGTGGAAATCTGCGGCACGCCAGCCACCACCGTCGGCCCGGTCGATGACCATGTGGTGAACCTGCCGCAACGCACGCCGGTATCGATGCGTACGGCGCGCGCGCAAAAAGTGATCGGCGTGCCGCTCACCGACGAGCTGGTCGCCGATATCTTCACCCGCCTGGCGCTGCCGTTCACGCTGGCGGACGGCGTATTTTCCGTGACCTCGCCCAGCTACCGTTTCGACATCGAGATCGAGGAAGACCTGATCGAGGAAGTGGCGCGCGTATACGGCTTCGAAAACATCCCGACCCTGCCGCCGGTGGCGGCTAACGTGATGCAGATTGCGCCGGAAAACACGCGTTCGCTGTTTGCCGTACGCCATGAACTGGCCGACCTGGGCTTCCAGGAAGTGGTCAACATGAGCTTTGTCGACAGCGCATGGGAGCGCGATTTCTCGGGCAATACCAAGCCGATCACATTGCAGAACCCGATCGCCAGCCAGATGAGCGTGATGCGCTCCTCCCTGATCGGCAGCCTGATCGCCAATGTGCGCTACAACCTGAACCGCAAGACGGGCCGCGTGCGCATCTTCGAAGTGGGCGCCATCTACCAGCGCGATGAAGCGGTGCAGAACGGCGCCCTGTCGGTGGCCGGCTACGCCCAGCCAAAACGGGTGGCCGCCATGGCCTACGGTCCGGTGGCCGACGAGCAATGGGGCCAGCCGGCGCGCACGGTCGACTTCTTCGACGTGAAAGCCGACCTGGAAGCGCTGTTCGCGCCGCAGGTGCTGCGTTTCACCAAGGCGGAACATCCGGCGCTGCATCCGGGCCGTTCGGCCAACGTGGAACTCGACGGCAAGGTGATCGGCTTTATCGGCGAAATTCACCCGCGCTGGATGCAGAAATATGACCTGCCGCAAGCGCCGGTGCTGTTCGAAGTCGATGCCGAGGCCCTGACGCAGCGCGTGGTGCCCGTGTACGCGGAAATTTCCAAGTTTCCTGGCGCCAGCCGCGACCTGGCGGTACTCGTCAAGCAGACGGTGGCGGCGCAGGATCTGCTCGACACCTTCCACGCGGCGGCGAAGGCCAGCCCGGCGGCGCGTATCGTGCAAGCCATTGTTTTATTTGATGAATATCGTGGAAAAGGGTTGGAAGCGGATGAAAAAAGCCTTGCTTTCCGGATTAGCTTGCAAGATACTCAAAACACCCTGCAAGACGATGTGGTCGACGGCCTGATGACCGTGCTGATCGAGGCGGCAAAGCAGGGCCACGACGCGAAACTGCGTTCGTAAGAGCAGTAAAAAATAGCGGCAAATTCGGGCCGGCGCCATGCGCTGGCCTCTTTGTCGTCCAACGAGATTGTCCCATGCGTGTCATCTGGCACGCGGGCGCACAGAAAAGGCAGGGCAGGAAAATTAATAACAGCGACGTTGATTCCGCCGTACTGCAGTCCGCATTGGCCGCCGATTTGCACCGGGCCATGCTGGTTGCCAAAGTGCGCCAGGAAGCGGAAAAAGATCTACCCACCTTGACCAAGGCGGAACTGGCCGAACTGCTGTTCGAACAGGTCGGCCTGAACAAGCGCGAAGCGAAAGACATGGTCGAGACCTTCTTTGACGAGATCCGCAATGCGCTCGAGCGCGGCGAAGCCGTCAAGCTGTCCGGCTTCGGCAATTTCCAGCTGCGCGACAAGCCGCAGCGCCCGGGCCGCAACCCGAAGACCGGCGAAGAAATTCCCATCACGGCGCGCCGCGTGGTGACCTTCCATGCCAGCCAGAAGCTGAAAAGCATGGTCGAAGAGACCAGTCCGCTGGCCCGTGCCGCCTGAGTGAATGCCGATGAACGAGCGCATCAGTAAGACCGAGTTGATCGCCTTGCCGCCGATACCGGCCAAGCGCTATTTCACGATCGGCGAGGTGAGCGAGCTGTGCGGCGTCAAGCCCCATGTGCTGCGTTACTGGGAACAGGAGTTCTCCCAGCTCAAGCCCGTGAAACGGCGCGGCAACCGCCGCTATTACCAGCACCACGAAGTGCTGCTGATACGGCGTATCCGCGAGCTGCTGTACGAACAGGGCTTTACCATCAGCGGTGCGCGAAACAAGCTCGACAGCCGTGGCGGCCTGCATGCGGCGCCCGGCATCGAGATCGAAACCGGCGTGGGTGCTGTGCCGGACGCCGCGCCGCCGCCGCCCCAGGAAGCGCCGCTGGACCGCGACTGGATACGCGGCGAATTATTTGCGATACTCGCCTTGCTAAAACAGGAGTAGGACCAATATGGGTGGGGTTGTTTGATAACGCTGTTTTTTTGACTAAAATGGTGTTACGCACGCCTTGTAAGGTGCGCCGTGCGCATTTTACATATAATGCTCTAGTTGCGTTTTTGTTAGTGACGCTGAACTGGCGCCATGAGGCGCCGGTAGTCTTTCCCAAGCCAGGAAAATTTAAGGGGAAACAATGATACGCGTTGCCATTTGTGATGATCACCAAATAGTACGAGCCGGATTCAAGCAGATTTTTTCATCGTCTGACGATTTTAATGTGGTGGCGGAAGCCGGTACCGGGCGTGAAGCGCTCGATATCGCCCGCCGCGAAATATGTGATGTATTGCTGCTCGATATCGCCATGCCCGACCAGAGCGGCATCGATACCCTGCGCACGATCCGCCAGGGCCAGCCGGAATTGCCGGTGCTGATACTGAGCGGCTATCCGGCCCAGCAATACGCGCTGAACCTGTTCAAGATGGGTGCCAATGGCTATCTGAACAAGGAATGCGAAGCCGACGAACTGATGACGGCCGTACGTACCGTCTACCAGGGACGGCGCTATGTCAGTTCGACCGTGGGCGAGCTGCTGGCGCAGTCGTTCGACCGCGACACCAACGCGGCCCTGCACACGGAGTTGTCGGACCGCGAGTTCCAGGTCTTCCTGCGCCTGGCGCGCGGCGCCACCGTGTCCGATATCGGCGTGGCGCTGTCGTTGAGCATCAAGACGGTGAGTACCTACCGCACCCGCATCATGGAAAAGATGGGTTTGCAATCGAATAGCGACCTTACTTATTACGCCATGAAGAACAATCTGCTCGATTGATGCAGGTGGGACGATCACGCCCCGGAGTTCCTTCTGCTTGCCGGCAGGCCAGATAGCGTGCGGGGCGGCACGTTGTAGCGGGGGTATAATTGGCCGGCGCTGGCGTTCTCTGCCGCGCTGAACCTTGCCAAGGATGCACACCAGGATGTATTTCACCGTCGAACCGGCGCCGTATCATCGCCTGCCTCTGTACAAGACCATCCTTTGTGTCACCTGCGCCTTGTTGCTGGTGCTCAATGGTTTCAGCCTGTCCCACAACCTCGAAACCCTGAAGAGCACGAATGCCTTGCTGGCCCAGAGCGCCAAGGTGGCTGACCGCCTGCAATACCTGAACGTGCTGGTGCTCGATGCCGAAAGCAGCTTGCGCGGCTATTTCATTTCCGATGCCGACTCCTACCTGGGGCCGTCCCGCACCGCCACCGCCGAAATCGACAATGAGTTGAAGGGCCTGGCAATCCTGCTGCAGGGCAGCCCCAGCCAGCTGAAAAACCTGGCCCAGCTCAAGACCTTGATACGCCGCAAGATGATGACCCTCGACGAGACCATCAATGTCTACAAGCAGGGCGGCCTGGCAGATATCGTCAATATCGCCAGGGTCAGCGACGAGCGTGCCACCATGGACGAAATCCGCCTGCAGGTGGTGATCATGGTGCGCGAGCAGAACGAAGCGCTGGCGGCCGGCAGCGCCGCCTTTTACCGTGAATACCAGAAAGCCGTGTTGCTGGGGATTGGCATCAACGGCCTGGCGATCCTGGTGCTGATCATGTTTTATCAGCTGGTGCGACGCAGCTTCCAGAACCGCGCGGCGGTTGAGTTCGCGCTGAAAAACGCCAATGACACACTGGAGTCGACGGTGGCCAGGCGCACCGAACAGCTATCCGTGCTGTCGCGTCATTTGATCAGTGTTAACGAAGTGGAAAAGGCGCGGCTGGCGCGCGAGTTGCACGATGAGCTAGGCGCCAACCTGACCTCGATCAGCATGGACCTGGGCGCCGTCACGCAGCAACTGGCGCAGTCCCACCCCGAACTGGCCGCGCAACTGCGCCACGCCAAGGCCACCCTGCTCGAAACGGTGGAGCTGAAACGCCGCATCGTCGAAGATCTGCGCCCCAGCCTGCTGGACAACCTGGGCCTGTGCGCCGCCATCGAGAGCTATTGCGAGGATTTCGCGCGCATGAGCTCGGTTCGCTGCGATACCGACGTCGCCATCCATATCGACAACCGCGAAGCCACCCTGACCATCGCGCTGTTCCGCATCGTGCAGGAGTCGCTGACGAATATCCTGAAATACGCCAAGGCCGGCACCGTCAGCGTCAGCCTGAAGCGCAATGAAACGGGGCTGGTGCTGCGCGTGCTCGACGATGGCATTGGCATTACCGAAGATGCGCTGCAAAAACCGATGTCGCACGGCTTGCTGGGCATGCGCGAACGGGCCTTGCTGCTCGGTGGCAGCCTGACCGTCAAGCCCGGCCCGCAAGGCAAGGGCACCTGCGTGGAAGCCCTGATACCGCTGCCCTTGACGCCGGAGCCGGACGAGATCGAAGCGTAAGGATCAAACCGGGTACTACAAAAGAAAATGGCCGGGCATGCAAGCATGTCCGGCCATTTTTGTAACTGGTGGAGCTGCCGTGATCAGCAGCGGGCGACGTCGCGCAGCAGGCGGTCGTATTCGGTCTTGGCGACCTTGTAGCATTCGCCGGCGTAGTCTTCCAGGCCAGCGCGGTCCAGCACCGTGATATTGCCGCGGCGATAGTGGATCAGGCCTTCATCCTGCAGCTTGCCGGCGGCGGCCGTAATGCTTTCGCGGCGCACACCCAGCATGATCGAGATCAGTTCCTGGGTCACCTTCAATTCGTTCGATGGGGAGCGGTCCAGGCGGTCCAGCAACCAGCGGCACAGCTTCTGTTCGATCGAGCTGTGACGGCCGCCAACGGCGTTCTGCGCCATCTGGGCGAACAGGGCATTGGTGTAGCGCATCAGCAGCTGGGGCAGGGCGCCGCCCTGGTTGAAGGCTTCCCGCAGGCTTTGCGTCTTCAGACGGTAGCCGTAGCCGGCGCTTTGCACGACTGCCGTGCACATGGCGCGTTCACCGGCCACCAGCGACACGCCGACCACGCCTTCATGGCCGACCACGGCGATCTCGGTGGTGGCGCCGTCTTCCATCACGTACAGCAGCGAGACGATGGCGGTGGTCGGGAAATACGTATATTCCAGGCAGTTGCCGTAGGCGTACAATTCTTTGCCGAAAGGCAGTTCCACCAGTTCCAGGTGCTCGAACAGCGATTCGAGCGCGGCGCGTGGCAGGGCGCCCAGCAGTTCATTCTGTTGCGCGCTGCTCAGGCTGATCCGCGACCCAAGCTTGATCTCGCGTCCGGCCGCAGGCATGGCGTGTGGCAGCATCTGGTTCTTTTGGACCGGGGCGTTCAGTTGAGTGTGGTTCATATTCTTCCTCGCAGGCTTTTTTACATCGGAGTGCGTCGGCTACGTCGTGGAGGAGGGTATTTTTCCCACCGCACAGTGCAGATCGCGATGTAGCTACTTTAAGGGCGTATGTAATTGGCGAACATAAGATTAGCAGTCGCCACTTTGTAGTCTCAATTGAGGTTGCTTTGTAGTCCCAGTCCTACGACCGTTCTGTTGACCGTCATGCTTGCGACATTGTGTGACATTTTGTGATAGCGCTGGCTTTAATTAATGCCATGCAATATGGCGCCCGGCTGATCTCACTTGACGCGGCGCCAGTATTTGCCGTCTGCCAGAGTGGAACAGTTCACACGGAAGGGCGTTCCTTCTGTAAAATCGAGGGTTTTTTGCGAGGGCCATATCATGGTCACCAATATGGCCAACGAGAACGACATCAACACCCCCGATTCCACCGACATCGAGGCCGGCGCGGAGCCGTCCGCAGCCGCTGCCGCGAGCAGCAAGGCGCCGGCCGTGATCGCGCGCGAAGTGCAGCGCCGCCGCACCTTCGGCATCATTTCCCACCCCGATGCCGGCAAGACCACGCTGACCGAAAAACTGCTGCTGTTCTCGGGCGCGATCCAGATGGCCGGTACCGTGAAAGCCCGCAAATCGGGCCGCCATGCAACGTCCGACTGGATGGAGATCGAGAAGCAGCGCGGCATTTCCGTGGCCTCGTCCGTGATGCAGTTCGAGTTCCGCGACCACGTGGTGAACCTGCTCGACACCCCCGGCCACCAGGACTTCTCGGAAGACACCTACCGCGTGCTGACGGCGGTCGACTCGGCGCTGATGGTGATCGATGCGGCCAAGGGCGTGGAAGCGCAGACGATCAAGCTGCTGGCCGTGTGCCGCATGCGCAATACGCCGATCGTCACCTTCATGAACAAGATGGACCGCGAGACGCGCGATCCGCTGGACCTGCTCGACGAACTCGAATCGGTGCTGAAGATCCAGTGCGCGCCCGTTACCTGGCCGATCGGCATGGGCAAGAACTTCCGCGGCGTGTATCACTTGCTGAACGACGAGATCATGCTGTTCAAGGCCGGCGAGGAAAAGGCCGACGGCGCCTTCGAGATCATCAAGGGCATCGACAACCCGCGCCTGCAGGAGATGTTCCCGCTCGAGATGGACCAGCTGCGCATGGAAGTGGAGCTGGTGCATGGCGCCTCGAATCCGTTCAACCTGGAAGAGTTTTTGTCCGGCGTGCAGACGCCGGTGTTCTTCGGTTCGGCCATCAACAACTTCGGCGTGCGCGAGATTCTGTCGGCGCTGGTCGACTGGGCGCCGGCACCGCGCGAGCGTGACGCCACCGTGCGTTCGGTGGCGCCGGCCGAGCAGCCGTTTACCGGCTTCGTGTTCAAGATCCAGGCCAATATGGACCCGGCCCACCGCGACCGCATCGCCTTCCTGCGCGTGTGCTCGGGGCGTTTCGAGCGCGGCATGAAGGTCAAGCACTTGCGCCTGGGCCGCGAGATCAAGGTGTCGAACGTGGTGACCTTCATGGCCTCCTCGCGCGAACAGGTGGAAGAGGCGTACGCGGGCGACATCATCGGCCTGCCGAACCACGGCAACATGCAGATCGGCGACAGTTTTTCGGAAGGCGAGCTGCTGACCTTTACCGGCATCCCGTACTTTGCGCCGGACTTCTTCCGCTCGGTGCGCATCCGTAATCCGCTGAAGATCAAGCAGCTGCACAAGGGCTTGCAACAGCTGGGCGAAGAGGGCGCGGTGCAGGTCTTCAAGCCGGTGCAGGGCGGTGAACTGGTGCTGGGCGCGGTCGGCGTGCTGCAGTTCGAAGTGGTGGCCAGCCGTTTGCTGAACGAATACGGTGTCGACGCCGTGTTCGAAGGCACCAGCATCAGCAGCGCGCGCTGGGTCAGCTGCGACGACAAGCGCATCCTGCAGGATTTCGAGAATGCGCTCGGTCACAACGTGGCCTACGACGCGGCCGGCAACATGGCCTACCTGGCGACGTCGGGCGTGAATCTGCGTCTGACGGAAGAGCGCTGGCCGAAACTGAAATTCCACGCCACGCGCGAGCATTCGGCCAAATTGGCGTGATGTTGTCGGATTACGGCCTTCGGCCTAATCCGACACCATTGTTGGCTCCACCATCAAACCGTCATCACCGTCCTGCTGCTCCAGTCCCTGCGCTCGAGCAGCAGGGCTGTGAGCTGCGCCGCCGTCATCGGCCGCGCAAAATAGAATCCCTGCACGTTGTCGCAGCCGGCGCGGCGCAGGAATTCCACCTGCTGCGGCGTTTCCACGCCTTCGGCCACCACTTTCAACTTCAGGCTGTGCGCCATCGCGATAATGGCCGTGACGATCGCTTCGCCTTCGCCGGGCAGGTCGTGCACGAAACTGCGGTCGATCTTCAACTGGTCGATCGGCAAGCGCTTCAGATAGGACATCGACGAGTAGCCGGTGCCGAAATCGTCGATCGACAGGTGTATCCCCGTTTCCTGCAGGCGCCGCATCAGTTCCACGTTGGCCGGCACATCGTCCATCATCACGCCTTCCGTGATTTCCAGTTCCAGCAAGCCGCGCGGCAGCTGCGTTTCGTGCAGGATGGCGCGAATATCGTCCATCAGGCCCGGTTCGCGCACCTGGCTGGCCGACAGGTTGACGGCCACGTGTTCCAGTGAATCGAGCAGGCCGGCCTTGCACCAGGTGGCCGCCTGGCGGCAGGCGGTGTGCAGCACCCAGCGCCCCAGTTCGACGATCACGCCGCTTTCCTCGGCCACGGCGATGAATTCGGCGGGGTTCATGGGGCCCAGCTCGCGGCAGTTCCAGCGCAGCAGCGCTTCGACGCCGACGATGCGGCCGCTGCGCAGATCGACCTGCGGCTGGTAGTGCAGGTACAGTTCCTGGTCCTGCAGCGCGCGGCGCAGGTTCGCCTCCACGCGCAGGCGGCGCTGGGCGCGCAGCTCCATGTCCGCCTTGAACACGGCGTAGCGGTTCTTGCCCTGGTGCTTGGCGTGGTACATGGCGGTGTCGGCGTTGCGGGTCAGGGTCGCCACGTCGCGCGCGTCGAACGGATACAGGCTGACGCCGATGCTGGCGCTGACATGCAGCTGGTGGCCGTCTAGCGCGAACGGCTCGGCCAGCACGGCCAGGATCTTGCGCGCCACGCTGGCCATTTCGGAGGCGTCATCGGCCGGCTCGACGATGACGACGAATTCATCGCCGCCGATGCGGCAGATGACATCGGTAATGCGCAGCACCGCCACCAGGCGCCGGGCGACCAGCTTGAGCAGGTGGTCGCCGCAATGGTGGCCCAGGGTGTCGTTGACGATCTTGAAGTTGTCCAGGTCCAGCAGCAGCAGGCCCACGCTGCTGTCCTGGCGGTCGGCGCGCGCCAGCGCATAGGCCATCGCCTCGTTGAATTCATGCCGGTTCGGCAGCTCGGTGACGGAATCGACGTGCGCCAGGTAATGCAGGTGATTTTCCGCCTGCTGCGCGGCGCGGCGCGTGCGGCGCACCATCAGCACCGCGACGCAAAAGGCAAACAGGCTGACCAGCGCCGTGAAGGTGGCCGACTGCATCAGGCTGCGGTACAGCGGGGCCAGGCTGGAACGCAGCAGCAGGGCGCCGCCATCGGGCAGCCTGGCCAGCAGGGTGGCATTGCCGTCACCCCAGGCAAAGTGCATGCCGTGGACGGGCGCCGCCGGTGCAATATCGTTGCCGCTGCGGGCAAAGCGGGCAAAGGGCAGGCCGTAGGGCGTGTAAACCAGCGCCTGCTCGATGGCGGGCGCCCCCGCCAGCGGCGCCAGCAACTGTTCGGCCGCCAGGCGGTCTTGCCGGCGCAGTGCGTCGGCCACCGGCGTGGCCAGCATGGCCGCATGGACTTGCAGGCTGCGCCCGAGTGCGCCCTGCAGCGCATGGAGCTGGAACAGCACCAGCATCACGCCGGTCACCATCATCAGCGCGGCCGCGGCCAGCAGATTGAACCTGGCCACGCGGTCGCCGCGCATTTTTGCCGATGGCAGCGACGGGCTCGCCATCATGTTGTCACCCACCCCGGACGGCCTCATGCCGCGTGGCCCCGTGTGATCCTGCCTTGCCCTGCCATACTTTAGGTTCCAGTCTGGTAAAAACCGCTGTGCGCCGGAACGCTCAACGTGTCGTGAAGGCCGGCATCTTGTCATTTCGCGCCAGGAAAGTACAGCGCAGGCCGTAATTTTTTTGTCGCTGCGACAAAAATATGTGGAGTATCTTTATATTAATAAAGAATGTCAAATTTTAATCTTATCCTGGGTCCGCCTGTTTTTTTGTTGCCGAGGCTGCTTTTCAAAAAGCTTGATCGAGGCGCATGGCAACATAAAATTCTTCGTGGCAACGAGATATTCGGCTCGGCTTTCCCGGTTTTTACTGTTATTTCTCGATAACTCCTTGATTTTAATAAATTTTAAAGAAAAACCGCCAAACGCTCTGGCCTCGGCTGTCAAGTTCGTCCATAATCGCGCTGATAATCGAGGCCTTTGTTGCCGCTTCAAGCCGGCCGCCACCTTTATATTCATCAGCGAGGATATCTTGGAAAAAAAACCAAAAATCATTTTGTCGTCACAGGACCTGGAACGACTGGAAACATTGTTGTATGCATTGGGAAATAATCTGTCACCCGACAAGGCCGCCTTGCTCGAAGAGCTGGGCCGTGCCGACGTGCTCGAACCGCAGGAAATTCCGCCCACCGTGGTGACCATGAATTCGACCGTGCGCTTCACGGTCGAGAACAAGGAGGAATTTCGCCTGACCCTGGTCTATCCGAAAGACGTCGATGGCCAGCCTGACCGCATCTCGGTGCTGGCCCCGGTCGGCAGCGCATTGCTGGGACTGTCGGTCGGCGACAGCATGGCCTGGCCGATGCCGGGCGGCGTGGTCAAGGTCACCATCGAGGAACTGCTGTACCAGCCGGAACGGGCCGGCGAATTCCACCGTTGATCCCTTAGAGCCTATCCCAGTAGATGAATACGCCCCCTGCTGGCGCCCCTCAGAAGCGGGGACTGCGTTGCTCGTCGTTGCATGGCTCGCCATGCGGCCTCCTCGCGCCTTGTCCGCGCTCCTGATGAGCTGCAAGCAGAAGACGCTCACTACTGGGATAGGCTCTTAGCTGTTCTTCTGCATCCGCACCACCAGCCATCCCGCCACCACCGTAAAGGTCAGGATAATGGCGACGATGATGGCAAAGCCGTGCGGGTGCTGGGCCAGCGGGATGCCGCCCACGTTCATGCCCAGCATGCCGGCGATGATATTGATCGGCAGGGCCAGCACCGTGACGATGGTCAGCACATACAGGCTGCGGCCATTCTCTTCATTCACACGCGCGGCGATTTCCTCCTGCAGCAGCTTGATGCGTTCCTGCAGCGAGGACATGTCGCTCAGCACCACCGAAAATTCCTCGGTCGACTGGCGCAGTTCCAGGCTGTCGAGTTCCTGCACCCATGACGGCGGCCGTTGCAGCAAGCGGAACAGGGCGGCCGGCTCGGGCGCCAGCAGGCGCTGCAGCCGCACCAGCACGCGCCGCATGGCGCCCAGGTCTTCGCGCTTGGGCACCAGCCGCCCGGCCAGCAGATGGTCTTCGATATCGTCTACCCTGGCCACGGCGTCGCGCACGATATTGACCAGCACATCGGCCTGGTCGCGCAGCAGATGCACCAGCAATTCCACCGACGAGCGTATCGGCTCGTGATTCTTGATCACGGCCTGGCGCAGCCGCTCGATCGACTGCAACGGCGCGCGGCGCGCCGTGATCACCAGGTCCTGCGCCACGCTGGCCCACATGGTGGAAATATCGGATGCCTCGAAGCTGAAATTGTGCACCACGTCGTTGACCACCGCGATCAGGGTATTTTCCGCCTGTTCGATGCGCGTCGAGCGCGAACCCTGGTGCAGGGTTTCATAGAATTCGTCGGCCAGCCGGGTGTGCGCATGCAGCCATTTTTCGCTGGCCGCGTGCGACAGATTGAAATGCAGCCAGACGAATTCGTTCGGCTGGCGTACGGCGCCGGGCGCCAGCCAGGCCAGCGCGGCGTCCGAGTCCAGCGCCAGCGGCTGTGATTGGCGGCCA
This sequence comes from Janthinobacterium sp. PSPC3-1, assembly GCF_049896105.1. Lineage (NCBI taxonomy): Bacteria > Pseudomonadati > Pseudomonadota > Betaproteobacteria > Burkholderiales > Oxalobacteraceae > Janthinobacterium > Janthinobacterium sp. PSPC3-1. The sequence continues at coordinate 122,042 of NZ_JAFCTQ010000009.1, forward strand.
AACAGGAAGCCCCAGACCAGGCCCGAGGTGTCCGAGCCATAGGTAAAACCGGCAGTTTCCATCGCCATCGTGATTATGTCCCGCACAGATAAAATGATCGTCGCGCGAGTATGAGCCACAAACATGACCGGCATATGACAAAGGCCACCGCATGCGGTGGCCTTTGTCGTTGTCAACTCAACGATCAATACGATCAATAGCGGCGCGGATCGTTGGGGCGGTGGTCATCGCGGTTCGGCACGCCGTCGCGGTCGTTGTCCCGGCCATGATCCCGGCCTCGGCCATCGTTGTTGTCGTGGCGGTTCGGGATGCCGTCGTGGTCACGGTCGCCGTTCGGGCCACGCTGTGCCCAGCGGCCTTGTTCCATCTGCCAGCGGCCATCGCGCTGGTTCCAGGACGGCGCCGTGTAGACGTAGCCGGGACGTTCGGCGATCCAGACGCCGGGGGTCCAGTCGTAGCGCTGGGCGCGCCATTCCCAGTGGCCGGGCGCCCATACATAGCCGCGGCGTTCGCGCGGTATCGCTTCGCGGCGCGGTGGCGGCGGGGCGATGCGGATTTCGTCATAGCGCACCGGCTGCGCCACGGTGACCCAGCCGCCGCGGTTCAGGCGCCAGCGGTTGTTCTCTTGTATCCATTCGGCGCGGCGGTACTGGTTGCCGCTGCGTTCGCGCAGCCATTCGCCGTTGTTCCAGACGTGGCGGCGGCCGTCCCAGTTCCAGTAGCCCGGCGCCCAGACATAGCCGCGTCGCGCTTGCGGCACGCTTTCGAACCTCGGTGGGGGCGGGGCGTTGCCGACGACAATGCTGACGCCGACCTGGTTTTGCGCCATGGCTTGCGCTGGCAAGAAGGCCGCGCTGCTGATGGCGAGCATGGCTGCTGCGTAGAAGGTGATGGGTTTCATGTGCGTCTCCATTTCGGTGATTGCGTGAAATGGACTATAGCGACTTGCCGGCGCTGTTTGCGGCTTTGAATTAACTTATTACAACTGACACAATGCTGTGCGGTGGTGTATCAGGCGATACATCCGCATGGCCCGGCGCGTGCCGGAAAACGCCGGGCGCGGTGCTCGTCATGCGCCACTCACAGGATGCTGGCGGTGCTGTTGCCTTGCTGGCTCTCTGCCCGGCCCTGGCGTTCCTCCAGCAGCGACAGCTGCTTTTCCTGCGGCGTCAGGCGCTTGGCGGTGACGGTCACGACATGCATGGCGCTGGCGGACTGGGCCGTGTTGGCTTTCGCGGCAGGCGCCTGCAGGAAGCTGACATAGCTGGCCGAGCAGGCGATGGCGACGGCGACGGTGAAGATGGCTTCGACGTTTTTCAGGGTTTTCATGATGCGTCCTTTCGGCTGGCGGGTGGGGTATGGATGTACTGTAGCCATGCGCCCCGCAGGCCGCCACGCGCTTGCGACCAGCCGCGATTTTTGCGGCATCAACGGCAAAAAACGGGCGCTGAAATGCGTGGCCGGGGCCACCGCTCGAATTGAGGGGGAAACAGGCCTGTATCCTGCCCTATGAAGCTAATTGCCATGTGGCATCATTTACAACTGGGCGGAAGTGCGCGCGCGTTTGACGCGCCGCGCTGCGCTGGCGGCGCTGCTGCTAGAATCGACGTCGCAGCTTGCGCGGATCACATCATCATCAGGAGTCACACATGTTCCAATTGTTTGGTTTTGGCGGCGCCCGGTGCCCCCGTTGCGAACACAAGAATGCCGCGGCCGCAGGGTATTGCGCGCAATGCGGCCTGTCGCTCGGCACACCCGGCAACGACGCCGTGCTGCATGCCAACCAGTGGCGCCTCGCCGACGATCAGCTGGCCCTGTTCTTTGGCGTGCGCGAGCTGTCGTCGCTGTTTGGCGGCGCCGGCAAGCGCCTGCAGGTGCCCGAGCAGGCGCGCGCCTGGATCGTGCAGTCGGACGCTTTCACCTTGATACCTGCTGGCGACTATGACAGCGCCGCCTTCTTTGCGCGCCTGCCGCAGCTGCTGCCGGCGCGTCCGGCCGAAGTGCTGATCGCGCGCGCCGCGCCGCTCTCGCTGGCCTTCGAACTGCCTGCGCTGGCCAGCACCGAGCAGCTGCAGATCGCCGCCACCTTCCAGGTCGAACTCGCGCTGGGCCAGCCCGACGCGTTTGCGCGCCAGTTCATGCGCGCGCCGGGCGCCGTCACCCTGGCCCATCTGCATGCCTTGCTGCTGCCCTCGGTACGCCAGATCGCGCTGGAATTTACCGGCAGCCGCGCGCTGCGCGAGATGGACGCCAACGCCGACCTGCGGCCGCAGTTCAACGAGCGCCTGCAATCGTCCCTGACCCAGCGCCTGGCCCCCTCGGGCCTGGCGGTGGCGCGCGTGGATACCGTGGCGCTGCGCCACGACAAGCTGGCCATCGACGAGACCTGCATCGGCACCTTGTGGCTGGGCGGCCTGCAGGCGCCCGACGGCGAGGCGGCGTTGGAACGCGGCCGCCAGCTGGACCAGCTCTACGATGAGGAAGAACTGCAGCGCATCGCGCGCGAAGCATTGACACTGCGCCACGCGCAGCGGCGCCTGGAACTGCAGCAGGACGCCAAGGTGGGGCAGGCGGAACTGGCGCACCAGGAAGCCGAACGCCTGCAAGCGCTGCGCGGCCGCCAGATCGACCTGTACGGCCGCATCCTGGAAGCGAAATCGCAGCGCCAGGCGCTTGACCATGGCGCCGCCGTGGCGCTGCAGGAGCTGAAGCAGGAACTGGCGAAAAAGGGCGCGACGCACGCCGATGAGGCGGCCGAATGGCAGCATGTGCGCGCGCTGGCGGCCATCAAGATGCGCAGCGAACTGGAATTGTCGCAGCTGAGCGGGCGCGAACAGCTGCAACTGGCGCAGCAGCGTTTCACGCACCAGGTGCATTTGCAGGCCATCGCCCAGCAGGTGGAAAGCGCGCTGCTGATCGACGACGAAGCGGGCCGCCGCGCCCAGCTGGCGCGCCTGCACAAGACCGAACAGGATGCGGCCCAGCGCGAAGCGCAGCTGGAAGCGGAGCAGCACAAGGCGGCCTGGCAGGGCGCCGTGCTGGCCACCGCCGCGCGCAAGCGCGAAGCGGAGCGGGTGCAGGAATGGGAAGACCAGATGCAGCTGGCGCGCCAGCGCGAACTGCTGCGCGCCGAGGCGCACAAGGACGAGGCGGCGCAGGTGCAGGCGGCCGAAATCGCCGAAAAAGTGGCCGTGCTGCGCCGTGGCGGCGCACGCGAGGACGCCGTCGCCCAGCAGGAAAAACTGCTGCGCACGATCGAGGCCGACGGCGTGCATGCGCGCCAGCTGCACCAGCAGGCGCACCTTGCGCAGCTCGACGCGCTGGCGATCGAGGAACAGCGCCAGCAGCTGCGCCAGCTGGAGCAGGAGGCGCAGTGGCAGCGTGATTTGCTGGCCATGTCGCAGCAGCGCGAACACGATTACGCGCGCTGGAAAAACGACTACGAAGCGCTGGTGGCGCAGCAGGCGCATGCGGCCGAACTGGCGCGCATCGATATCGACCGGATTGAAAAAATCGGCACCCTGAGCGACACCGGCAAGGTGGCGATGGCGGCCGGGCCGAATGCGGCCGTGCTGGCGCAGGTGCTGAAAACCCAGCTGCAGGCCGGCATGAGCGCCGAGCAGATCCACGCGCTGGCGGCGCTGGCGGCGGCCGAGAACAGCATCGCGCCGGAACAGGCCATGCGCATGGCGCAAGAGGGCGTGGCGCAGGAGCGCGCGTATCTCGAGGCGCAGGCCGAGCGCGAACGGCGCCAGCAGCTGGACCTGATCGCCTTGCAGAACGCCGCGCACAGCCATGGCTTGAGCGCGCAGGCGCAATTGGGCGTGGCGGTGGCGCAGGCGGTTGCCGGCGGCGCGCCGGCGCGCTGCTGCAGCAATGGCCATGCGCTGCGGGCCGGCCATCCGGAAGATAAATTCTGCGCCGCCTGCGGCGTGGCAGTGCAGCCTTGATGGAAGCCCAGTACGCCAGATGATGCAAAAAGCACGAGACAAGCTGCGAGAATTGCGCGCCCTGCACGACGACGGCCTGCTCAGCGAGCAGGAATTCGAACGCCGCAAGAACGCCATCCTCGACGCCGAATACGCGCCGCCCGGCGCCGCGCCGGCGCCAAGCACGCCGCCGGTACGCCAGGGTACCGAGCTGGGTTTCATGACGGGCCAGGAGATCGGTCCGCAAAACCGCCGCTACCGCCTGGAGCGCCTGATCGGCACCGGCGGCATGGGCCAGGTATGGCAGGCCACCGACCTGGCCACGCATGCCGAATTGGGCAGCAGCGAAATGGTGGCGCTGAAGATCCTGCCGCCGCAGCTGACGCAAAGCGCCACCCACGCGCGGCTGCTGATCGAGGAGGCGACGCAGGCGCGCAAACTGGCGCATGAAAACATCGTGCGCGTGTACGAATGGGCGCAGGACCCGGCCACCGCGAGCTACTTCATCATCATGGAATGCCTCGATGGCGAAGACCTGGAACACTATCTGGGCCGCCAGGGGCCGCTGCCGCTGGCCGCGGTGCAGGAACTGCTGCAGCCGGTGGCCGACGCGCTGTCGTATGCGTGGGAAAAGCACAAGCTGGTGCACCGCGATATCAAGCCGGGCAATGTCTTTTTGACGAGCAAGGGCGACATCAAGCTGCTCGACTATGGCATCGCCTCGCGCGTGCGCAATGCCGGCAGCAGCCTGGGGCTGGAAACACCGAACGCGGGCACGGAAGGCTATCGCGCGCCCGAGGCGGGCGCCCACCAGCGCCAGCCCAGCCCGCGCCTGGACGTGTATGCGGTGGCGGTGATGATCTACCAGATGCTCGAAGGGCGCATGCCGTTCGATGGCGCGCGCACGGCGGAACAGCTGCCATCGGCGCCGCAAGCGCTCAAGGCGGCCCAATGGCAGGTGCTGCAGAACGGTTTTTCGATGACGCCGGAACTGCGCCCGCAATCGGTGCTGGCCTTGCTGGAAATGCTGGAACGGGCGGCCGGGCCATCGCCCGAGGAGCTGGCCGAACAGGCGCGCCAGGAACGCGCGCGCGCGGCCGCGCGGCAAAAGCAGGCGGCGCTGGACGCCGAGCAGGCCAAGGAGGAAGCGCGCCGGCGCGAGGAAGAACAGGAACAGCGCCGCAAGGCCGAAGCCCATGCCGCGGCGCTGGAAAAGCAGCGCCAGGACAAGCTGCGCCGCGAGCAGGAAGCCCAGCGCCAGTTCGAAGCGGAAGAGGCGCGCAAGCTGCGCAAGGAAGCGCTGCGCGGCCAGCTGCGCGCGCGGCGCGAAGCCGATGCCGCCACCGCCCTGCAGGAGCACCAGCAACTGCAGCGCAAGGCGATCCAGGCGAAAGCCGAGGCGGCCTACCGCGCCGAGCAGGAAAGGGCGCGCAAGGAAGAGGCCAGCCGCGCCGCCGCGCCGGCGGCGCCTGCGCCTGCGGTGGCACCCGTCACCGAGACACCGGAGGCGCAGCCGCCCGCGCCGGTGGCTGCGCCCACCGGCCTGCTGCGCGACGATTTTCTCGATGGTTCCGGCCAGGGGCCGGAGCTGGTATGCCTGCCCAGCGGCCGTTTCCAGATGGGCGCGAGCGACGAAGAACACAAGGCCGCCTTGCAGGCCGGCTCGCAGCAGGGCTGGCTGGAGCGCGAAAAGCCGCAGCACTGGGTCGGCATCGAGCGCGGCTTTGCGCTGGCGATCCACCCGGTCAGCGTGGGCGAGTGGCGCGCCTTCGTCAAGGCGACCGGCTGGGAACGGGCAGGCGCGGAAACCGACTGGGACAATCCCGGCTTCGTGCAGAACGAGCAGCATCCGGTGGTCGGCGTGAGCTGGAACGACGCCCAGCTGTACCTGGCCTGGCTCAGCGAAAAAACCGGCCAGGTGTATCGCCTGCCGAGCGAGGCGCAATGGGAATACGCCTGCCGCGCCGGCACGCGCGGTGCCTTCAACGTGGGCGACACCATCAGTACCGAGCAGGCCAATTTCGACGGCCTGTATGTCTACAACGGCGGCGCGCGCGGCCAGTACCGGGGCGGCACCAGCGCCAGGAATACCTTCGCGCCGAATGCCTGGGGCTTGTTCGACATGCACGGCAATGTGTGGGAGTGGGTGCAGGACATCGTGCACGACAACTACGACGGCGCGCCATGCGACGGCAGCGCCTGGGAAGACGGCGGCGACACCAGCCGGCGCATCCTGCGCGGCGGCTCCTGGCTGTACCACCCGCGCTATCTGCGCTCGGCCATCCGCAACGGCTTTTCCATCGTGCTGTCGAACGATATCGTCGGCTTCCGCGTGGCGCGTCAGCTCGATCCCGAACTTGTCAAATAAGTCATCTTGCCCGATACTGCATCTTCCTTTCATCGCTGGAGATGCCGTGTTCAAGACTTGTTGGTTCACCTGTGTGCTGGCCGTCAGCGGCTTTTCCTTGCCCGCCGTGGCGGCCGACCTGCCTTCTTATCCCTTCATTCACGCCACCGGCACCGCCTTCAGCTTCGTCACGCCCGACCTGGGCGAGATCGATTTCGAGGTGGCGGTGTTCGACCCTTCGCCCGAGGCGGCCACCACGCAGGTGCAAGCGCGCATCACGCATATCAAGGCCTTGCTGGTCGAGCAGGGCTTGCCTGACGCGGCGGCCGGCATCGACGTGCGCGACGTGCGCAAGGAAATCCGCAAGGGCGCCGAGCAGGACCCGGCCAATCCGCAATACACCGTCAAGGCCAGCGTGCATATCAATGTGGCGGACCTGTCGAAGTGGCCGGTCGTGATGCGCGCCTTGCTGGACATGCCCAACCTCGACGCCTTCGCCGTCACCTTCGGCCTCACCGAGCGCGTGCGGCTGGAAGAAGAACTGGTGGGCGAGGCGGTCAGGGATGCGCAGCGCCGCGCCGACGCCATGGCGCGCGGCTTCGGCAAGCGCGTCGGCGCGGTGGCCGGCATCTCGTCGGACCAGCTGAAATACCTGGGCAACTCGGTGGGTCTGGTGCCGGCCGACCGATACAGCCGGGCCAACAGCCGCGAGCGGCAAAATCCCGAAGACATGCTGATGGTCAGCGCCGTCAAGATGGCGCAGACGGTCGATGCGCTGTTCCGCATCAAATAGCCCCCAGCTACCACTATGGCCGGGTGCGCAAAGCGGGCAAACGGTGTAAATTGTGGCTTTCCCAAACGCCGCAAGGAACGCCATGACCATCAAAGCCATCCGTGACCAGTCGCAACCCATGCGCCATATCGTGCACGTGCGCGACCATATCATTTCCGCCGACGGCTCGGTGGCCGAAGGCGGCGGCGATTCGGGCCCGTCGCCGCACGACCTGTACGACGCCGCGCTGTCGGCCTGCAAGGCGCTGACGGTGGTCTGGTACGCCAAGCACAAGGGTATTCCGCTGGAAAACGTGGAGGTATCGACCGAGCGCGACGCCAGCGAAGAACGCAAGGGCGTGTACCGCCTGGCCGTCAGCCTGCACCTGACGGGCGACCTCTCCGACGCGCAGCGCGAGGAATTGCTGGGCGCGGCCGCCAAGTGCCCGATCCACAAGCTGATGACGGCCGTCACCACCGAAATCACGACGGTGCTGGCATGAGCGCGGCCATCCTGAAAAGCCACGAAAAAGACCTGGGCGGCGGTTTCGTGGTGCGCCGCTTGCTGCCGTCCAGCGTCAAGCAGACGGTCGGCCCCTTTATCTTCTTCGACCATTTCGGCCCGATCGACGTGGCGCCCGACGCCAACCACGACGTGCGCCCGCATCCGCACATCGGCCTGGCCACCGTCACCTATCTGTTCGAAGGCGCGATGGACCATCGCGACAGCATCGGCTCGTACCAGCGCATCGAACCGGGCGCCATCAACTGGATGACGGCCGGGCGCGGCATCGTCCATTCCGAACGCACGCCGGGCGACCTGGCCGGCCAGCCGCACCGCACGCACGGCCTGCAGCTGTGGGCCGCGCTGCCCAAGGCGCACGAGGAAGACGAACCGAGTTTTACCCATACGCCGCAAGCCGACATTCCCGTGGTGACGCTCGATGGCGCGGTGGTAAAGGTCCTGATCGGCACCGCCTTTGGCCGGACGTCGCCGGTGCGCACCTATATGCAAACCGTGTATCTGGACGTGGCGCTGCAAGCCGGTCAGGAGCTGCGCCTGGACGGTTTGCCGGCGGAGGCGGCGATTTACCCGATCAGTGGCACGGTGCTGGTGGACGGCGTGGCGCTGGCGCCGCACACCATGGCGCTGCTGGAATCGAACGCAGTCCCGGTGGTCACTGCCGGCACCGGCCCGGCGCAGTTCGTGGTGATCGGCGGCGAGCCGCTCGACGGTCCGCGTTTCATTTTCTGGAACTTCGTTTCGTCGAGCAGGGAGCGCCTGGCGCAGGCGGGCGAGGACTGGAGCGCGCAGCGCATGGGGCAGGTGCCGGGCGAGACGGAATTCATCCCGCTGCCCAAGCCGCCCGCGCGCCCGGCACCGCAGTTTCTGTAGGTCTTAAAAACGCGCCCGCAAGGTCAGCGTAGCCTTGCGCGGCTCGCCATAGAAATTGCCCCAGGCAGGCGCGCCCACGGTCTGGTAGTAGCGCTTGTCGAGCAAATTGGTCACGCTCAGGGATGCCGTCCAGTTGCGGTCGATCTGGACCGCGGCGCGCGCGCTCCACAGCGCGTAGGCGGCCTGCGCCACCTTGATGTTCTGCGTGACGCGCGAACTCTCGGTCTGGACGTTGACACCGCCACCCACGCTCCAAGCGGCCAGCGCACCGCGTAAACGGTAGTCGCTCCACACGCGCAGCATATGGCGCGGCGAGTAGGTGCTGGCAAACATCACGCCGGCGCTCGAGGTCTGGTCCAGGTACTTGAAATTGTTCAGCGTGTAGCCGGCGAACAGCTGCCAGCCGCGCGCCACTTCGCCGCTGATCTCCGCATCCACGCCCTGGCTGCGTACCTTGCCGGCCGAGATATAGCATTCCGTGCCGCTGGAACAGGTATTGACCAGATCGAGTTCGGCGCGGTTGCGCTGCTCGATGCGGAACACGGCCAGCGAGGCATTGACCTTGCCGTCGAACAGTTCGCCCTTGACGCCCGCTTCCAGGTTGCGGCCCTTGAGCGGATCGAGCAGGGCGCCGGCGGCGTCGCGCGAGTTCTGCGGCTGGAAGATGTCCGAGACGCTGGCGTAGCCGGACCAGCGCGGGTCGAACGCATAGAGGACGCCGCCGTAGGGCGTGACGACGCCGTTTTCCTGGTACGGATCGCTTTCCGCCGCCCCCGTGATGCGGTTGATATTGCTCGATTTGTAGTTCGAGACGCGCGCGCCGGCCACCACCGTGAACGGGTCGCTGACGCTGAAGCGGGCCACGCCGTAGGCGCCGGTCTGGCGCATGCGGGTGATGGTGGGCGAGCCGCGGTAGCTGTGCTCGCGCAGCCAGGCGTCGCTCGGCTCCTCCACGCCATGATCGGGCTGCAGCGGATTGATGCCCTGGTTCAGCATCGCCAGGCTGAAATCGCTGTCGCCTTCCAGCCGGTTGGTGTTGACGCCGGCGCTGAAGCCGTGGCGGCGGCCGAAGGCATTGAATTTGCCATCGAGCGAGAGGTCGACACCCTTGTTGGTGGTGCCGTAGTCGAACACGCCGTCATAGCGCATCATGCCGGCCAGCGTGACCGGATTGATCGCGCCCAGGTTGAACATGTATTTCACGTCATGCCGCTCGCGCGTAACATTCGCGCTGGCTTTCAGCGACCAGTCGGCGTCGAAGCGGTGCTCGAATTCGGCGAAGGCGGCCGTCTGGCGGCTGTTCCAGCGGTTCCAGTCGGCGCCGATAAAGGTCGAGCGGGGCAGCTTCGAGTCCTGGCCGTTGCTGTACAGGGGCAGGCCGGAAAAGAACGGCGTGGAGCGCAGTTTTTCCAGGCTGGCGCCGGCCGTCAGCTTGCTGTCCGGCGCCAGGTCGAATTCCAGCACGCCGTACAGCACGTCGGTGCGGCTGTCGCCGACGTCATAAAAATAGTCGCGCTGGTCATGCGCGGCCACCACGCGGCCGCGTATGCTGCCCGATTCGTTCAAGGGGCCGGTGGCGTCGACTTCGCCGCGCAGCGCGTTCCAGCGCCCGCCCGTCACCGCCAGCTGCACCTGCTTTTCCGCCAGCGGGCGCTTGCGCACCATATTGATGGCGGCGCCGGGCGAGCCCGTACCCTGCAGCAGGCCGGTGGCGCCGCGCACCACTTCCACCCGGTCCAGCACGGCCGTATTGCTGGTAAAGCTGTTCGCCTGCGGGTAGTACATGGCGCGGTTGACGCCGTCGAACTGGTAGGTTTCGACCATGAAGCCGCGCGAATACACATAGCGCCCGCCCATCGGGCTGTCATACATGGTGATGCCGGTGGTATTGGCCAGCACGGCGTCGATCGTGGTCAGGTTCTGGTCGTCCATCTTCTGGCGCGTGATGACGCTGACCGATTGCGGGATTTCGCGCAGGGTCTGTACGCCCTTGCCGACGGTGACGGCGCGCGCCGCATATGAATTACCGTGTTCGCTGACGGGGTCGCGTTCCAGGCTGGCGCTGATGGTCACCGGCGCCATGGTCTTTTCGCCGCCGGCCTGCGCCTGCGCCGCTGCCGCCTGGCGCAGCACATAGCCGCCGTTGGGCAGTTGCACCGCTTCCAGGCCGCTGCCGGCCAGCAGCAGCGCAAAGCCTTGCGCCACGCTGTAGGCGCCGCGCACGCCGGGCGACTGCAGGCCGCGCGTTTGCGCCGGGTCGGTCGACAGGCTGACACTGGCGGCCACGGCAAAGTCGTTCAGGGCGGTCGACAGCGGGCCGGCGGCGATCGCGTAGCTGGCGCTGGCGCGCTGGCTTTGCGCCTGCGCCGGCAGGGCGATCAGGGCGGCGGAGACGGCGCAGCTCATGGCGAGCAGGGCGGGGGTGTTCAGGTTCATGCGTGAGCTTTCTGTGTTGGTGGGATGGTGGTGGCGTACATCGGCTGCTTGTCTGGTAAGCCGAAGCAGCGGCCCGAAACACCAACCCCAAAACACAAAAAAAAGTAAAAATCAGCCGGCAAGCGGGCCGACCGTGCCCCAGAAGCGCGTCACATACGTCACCTGCAAGCCGTGCGACGCGCACAGGCTTTCCAGCGCGGCGTCGATATCGTCGAGGCGATAGGTGCCCGTGACGCTTTGCCGCGCCACCCTGGCGTCGCAAGCGAGGTGGCCGCGCCGGTAGCGCGCCAGTTCGGCCACCAGGCGCGACAAAGGCCAGTCGGTGGCCACCAGCATGCCGCGCGTCCAGCTGTCCTGGTGGCGCGGCGCCAACATCACGCCGCCGTCGCCCAGGCGGGTAAAGCGCAGTTGCTGGCCCGCTTCGACGCGGCGGCTTTTGCCGGGCGCGGCATGGCCATGGCTGCGCACTTCCACCGCGTGCTCGAACACGGTCACGCTGCTGGCCTCGGCATCGCAGCGTACGGCAAAGCGCGTGCCCAGCGCGCGGATCACGCCGTGCACGGTGTCGACCAGGAACGGGCGCGCATCGGGCGCGGTGGCGATCATGATCTCGCCGCGATGGAGGCGCAGCAGGCGTCGCTTGGCGCTGTAATCGACGTCGGCCGCGCTGTCGGTATTGAGCTCCAGGGTGCCGCCATCGGCCAGCAGCACGCGCCGGCGCTGACCCGGCGCCGTGCGCAGCGCCGCCGTCCAGGACTGCCAGGCGTTGGATTCCATGCCGACCTGCCCCAGCTTGATGCCGCCGGCGGTGGCCACCAGCATGGCCAGCAGCTTGGCGGCCGCGCGGCGCCTCAAATGCGAGGCCTGCAGCGCCGGCAGCGCCAGGGAGGAGGGTATCGATTTCATCTGGCCATCCATCTGCCGCAGCAGATCCCAGGCGCGCGCATGTTCGCCGCTTTCGGCCAGCCACGCCGCCAGCGCTTGCGGGTCGGCGCCGCCGCAGCTCAGTTCCACATGCCAGTGCGCGGCCTGGGCCAGCACGGCGCGGGCGATCGGTGCTGTCGGTGCGACATGCGTCATGCGGCCGCCAGCACCAGGCATTCCGTATAGGCGCGCACCAGGTGCTTTTTCACGGTGGGCAGGGACACGCCCAGGCGCTTGCCGATGTCCACATAGCTCAGCTCTTCGATCTGCGCCAGCAGGAAGATGGTGCGCGTGCGCGTGCCCAGGCGCTCCAACAGGCGGTCGACCGCCAGCAGGGTTTCGATGATGATGGCGTGGGTTTCGGCCGAGATCGCCAGCGCCTGGTCCTGCTGCGCCAGCGCTTCCAGGTAGGCCTGTTCCAGCGCCTGGCGGCGGTAGCGGTCGACCAGCAGGCCGCGCGCGATCGTCGCCAGGTAGCCGCGCGGCTCGCGCAGCGGCCCCGCTTCGCGTTTGCCCAGCAGGCGCACAAAGGTATCCTGCGCCAGGTCGGCCGCGTCGCCGGCATTGCCCAGCTTGCCGCGCAGCCAGCCATGCAGCCAGCCGTGGTGGTCGCGGTACAGGGTATTCAGGTGCGGCAAGTGGGTGGTGCTGACGGTGCTCACTGCGGACTCCAGGCTGGATATTGAGAATGATACTCATTCATTATCCCATTGCCGTGGTGGCCGCGTCAATTCCCGGGACCCAGGCGCCACTCCCGCAGCCATTGCCAGGCAGTGTCGAGCGCTTTGACCATCCAGTCGGTCGACCATAGCGGCCAGCCTTGCACGAAGGCCGTGGCGCGCCGCAAGTGAATGCCGTCGAAAAACACATGGTCGGCCACGATGGTGGCGGCCAGCCAGGCGGCGGCGATCACGATCAGGTCGTGGCGGCCGCTTTTCCACCAGCGCAGCGAGTGGCGGCGGATAATCCACGGCACGCCCAGCGGATTGGGCCAGTCGGCCAGCAGATGCATGATGCCGCCGGCGGCAAAGCCGAACAGGGGCGGCGCCCACACATGGTGGGGCAGTTGCAGATAGGTGTAGACCAGCAGGGCGATCCAGGCCAGGCCCCAGTGGGTCCAGGTGCGGTGGGTGATCCACAGCCGGCGCGTGGGCGCCCACCAGGCCACTTCCAGCCAGTCGGGCGCGGTGCCGCCCAGCGCGCCCATCACGAATGCGAGCATGCTCAGCACCTGGTACGGGCCGCCGGCGTCAGCGTGGGCGACCAGCGCCGCGGCGATCACGCCAGCCGCCCAGCCAGTCGCATGGTGCGCTTTATTTGAAGCCATAGGAAATGTAAAACACGCTGCGCGCGCTGTGTAAAACGTCGGGGAGATTTGCTGGATGAATATACAGTACGCAAGGGCGTCATGCGAGGCAATTTGCACAAGATGACTAAATTATTTGTTAAATAATCTGTGCTTCAGCTCGTCTTAAGCCGGCGTGGCAGCCGTGCTGGACAGGAAACAGTGTTATTTGGCTGATAATGCATTTCGCGGCGCACGCGCTATGCTGGAATCCTGATCCATCCTGAGGCAGGTGACGCCATGAAAATTCCGCGCGAAATACAGATCCCGGTCATCGTGCTGAGCCTGGAGGCGATCTTTATCGTCGGTGTGGCGCTGATCTTCCTGGTGCTGGTGCCGAACTAGGCGTCTGGCTAGGCGGTGAGCACGGCGCTGTCGCACAGGCTGGCGCCTTCGGTGCGGATAATCCAGCATTCGGGATACGCTTCGCTGGCGAAGCGGTTATGGCGGGCAAAGCCGGCGAGCTTGTCGAGCGCGGTGGCGGGCGCCAGCGCGGTTTCCTTGCCGCTGGCGCAATCGAGGTGCCAGAAGCCGCCGTTGCGGTGGAACAGCACCGGCAGCGCCGCCGCCTGTGGCGCCAGGGTGTGCGGTGCCGGCACGACGACCGGGCGCGCTTCGGGCAGCAGCAGGTAAAAGCATTCCGCATGGGCGCCCTGATCGAGGCGGTGCAGGATCACGCCGTGCTGCAATATGGCCGAGACGCCCAGCACCACGATGCCCTTGATGCTGGCCGTCAGTTCGATGCGCATGCCCTGGCGCAGCGCCACGGGCTTGTGCTTGCCCGGCCACACGCCGTCGAGCAGCACGCCATAGCGCGACACGTCTTCGATGTCAAAACCCTGCGCGCCGCGGCGGATCACGGCGTGGCGGCCGGAAAGCCGGCGCGTCAGACCATTGTTGTCCTGGCCGTCGATGCTGAAATGGCTGAGCAGCACATCGGCTTCCGGATCGACCAGCTCGAAACGGCCCAGCATGCATTCTTCCAGCGCAAACAGGCGGATCTGGCGCTGTTCGCCCGCTTCCGGCGCGGCATTGACGATGCAGGCCGCCACGCTGGGGTGCGGGTGGCACTCGCTGGCGGCGGGCACGTCGACCTCGATCAGTTCCTCGTCCCAGGCGATGGTGGTAAAACCCATGTCGATCTTGCCTTGCGGCGCAGACAAGTCCACGTGGGCGATGCCGGCATTGCGCGCGGTGACGTCGAGATTGCAGCCGTCGCCGCCCGTCACGCGCGCGATCGAGGCGTCATCGGCCATCACGCGCACGTTTTTATGGGTGCTGAGGAAAATCTGGTGGATTTCGGTCAGGGTGGCGTCGCGGCGCGGCACCAGGATGACAAAGGTGCACACCCATTTCTGCGCCACCGCACCGTCCACGTGGCTCAGCACGTCCACTTCGATCTGGTATTGCCCGTGTTCCTTGTTGCGCGATGAAAACTCGACAAACACCGGACGCCAGTCGCCGCGCGTGGTGCGTACGACGTCGTGCTGTACCTGGCCGCGCGCGATCAGGTCCGAGCGCAGGCGCAAGCTCAGCTGCGGGGCGCATGTGGTGTCCATACCGCGCAATTCCATTTTCAGGGTTTGCCTCCCGCCGGCCGCGCGCGGATCGAAACCACTGATATGCAGATGGGTGGCCACCGGCGTGGCCGGGACGACAGCGGGCGCCAAGGCGGGAGCCAAGGCGGGAGCCAGGGCGGGGCGCATGACAGGCATGCTGACGGAATTGACGGGCGGCGACACCGCCAGGGGCAGGGAAACCACGGACGCAGGCACGCCCGCCGTCGCCGATTGCTCGGAACGGGCGTTGCGCATGGCATTCAGCAGGTCATAGCTGGTGGGCGCAAGGACTGGCTGCGGGTGGTTGCCCGCGCAGACCTGCTCACCAGGCAAGACCCAGAACGTACAGTGCGGGTGCTCCGGGTTGCTGCATTTTTTCATGTGGTGGAAACTCGACCGGGTGGGAGCGTGGCGCCCTCTGTTATACATGAGAGCTTACGCCCTTTTGACCTTGCTTGGCAACAAGCATGATTGCGCCACCGCCTGTTTTTTCGGCAGATGTGCAGTCTGGCCAACGTTCCACCCGGTATCCCCGGAAACCATTGCCTAAAATAATATTTTATGGATTTAAAGATAGTTATTTATTGCAATAGTGTATCTCTGCTCATGCTCAGTTCCTGCGCTTGCCGATCACCACTTCCAGGTACTCCGCCGGCACCACCAGCGAATGGGGTCCTGCTATGTTCAGGCTGTCGAGCAAGCTGGTCAGATCTTGCTCCAGCGCCCGTGCGCCATCGGGCGACAGTGCGGCAAACGCCTTGTGCACCGGTCCGTAGTAGTCGCGAAATACCTGTATCCAGTGCTGTGCGCTGGCGTAGCGGAAATTGAACAGCTTGCGCTGCGCCTGCAGTTGCCCGGGCGCCACGCCGAACAGGTCTTGCAGATAGTCGGTGGTGCCCCACAGCGCAGGCGACTTCAGGCCCGCGGGCGGCGGCACGTGCTTGCCGATCAGCTTGAACAATTGGCCGACCAGGCCTTCCGGCGTCCAGTTGGCCATGGCGATGCGCCCGCCATCGCGCACCACGCGCAGCATTTCCTGCGCCGCGCGCGGGTGGTCGGGCGCAAACATCACGCCGAAAGTCGAGATCGCCACATCGAAACTGGCGTCCGGAAACGGCAGCGCATCGGCGTCGGCCACGCGGAAGCTCACTTGCAGGCCTTCGGCATCGGCCCGCTCGCGGCCCCGTTGCAGCAGGGCCGGTACATAGTCGGTGGAGGTGACGCGCGCAAAGCGGCGGGCGGCCGCCAGGGTAGCGTTGCCATTGCCGGCGGCAATATCGATCACGTCTTCGCGGGCGCGGATATCGGCCGCTTCGGCCAGCGATTCGCCGACGATTTGCAAGGTGACGCCGATCATGGCGAAGTCGCCGCTGGCCCAGGTGGCTTGCTGGCGCTGGCGGATGGCGGCCATGTCGGGTGCGCCGGCAGGGGAGGCAGCGGCTGGCGTCGAGGAGGTGGAAGTGCTCATGATGGTCTCCTGGTGGTCTGTTGCGGTTCTGGTCAGACCACCTGGCGCGCACTTGGTTCGCCGCCGGGACGCTTGCAGGCGGCTGGGCGCCAGCAGGCTAAGGCTTGACGCGCAGCGCCAGCAAGGTGAGATTGTCGCTGTGCATGCCTGCCGGCGGATGCGACAGGAAATCGTCGAACAGCGCCTCGCTGGCCTGCGCCGCAGTGCGGCCGGCGCACAGTGCCGGCCAGCGGGCGAGCACGCTGGCGGGGTCCTGGCAGGACCAGAAGCCGTCGCTGGCCAGCAGATACACGGCGTCACGGCGCAGCCGCAGCATGCGGCGGTCGCCCAGGTGCGACAGAAAGGGCGGCAGGTTGGCCTCGTCCAGCGCATGCAGCGTGGCGCCCAGCACCTGCGGGTCGACGATGACGTTGCCTAGTATAAAAGCTTGCGAAATCTGCGGCTGGTGTTCGCCATACACCCGGCCGCGCCATTGCTGCTCGCCGATCACGCTGTGCATGGCGTACACGGTGGCCGGCACATGGTCGACGGTCAGGGCCGTGACGGCGCCATCGACCACTTCATACAGGCGCGAATCGCCCACGTGATACAGCAGCGGCGCTTGTTGCGGCGCAATTTCCAGCAGGGTCAAGGTGGTGCCGGGCGGCCGCGAGCGGGCTTCGGGGCCGGTATCGAACGCCGCTTGCAGGCGCGCGTGCAATTGGTCCAGCTCATGCGCCAGCGTGGCCGCGTCCAGGCAGGCCGGCATCGCCAGCAACCCCTGCACCGTGGCCTCGGCCGCCTCGCGGCCATGGCCATGGCCACCCATGCCATCGAGCACGGCCAGGCGCACATGGCCGGCCGGCCAGCCCGCCACCTGGCCACGCCAGGGCGTTTGCCCGACCAGGCAGGCGGCCTGGCCGGTGGCGTCGATCAGCAGGAAATTGTCCTGGTTCTCGCGCCGCGCCATGGGGCCGGCGCCCACGCTGCTGCCGGCGGCGGCATCCAGTCCCGGGCCGAAATCGAGTTCGTCTTTGATAAAGTGCATCGGTGATGGCGGCCCTGGTGGGTATCGATGTTGATAATTAATACAGCTTAGCTGATCTTGCCGAAGGACGATACCTTGCGTCTGTATAAATAAATGTAAAAAAACCTGCGGCAGCGTTGCTGGCGCAGGTTGTGTTCAGGCGCGGATGCGCTTAGCGGCGATGTCCCCAGCCATGGCCACGGTCACCACGGTCGTCGCGGTAGCCACGGCGGTCATCCCAGCGGTCGTGATCGCGGTAGTAGCCACGGCCCGGCTGTACGTACACGACCGGTGGCGGGCCGTAGTAGCGCGGTGGCGGCGCGTAATACACGGGGCGCGGCGCAGGCTGGTAGTACACGGGCGGCGGGCTCTGGTAGTACGTGCCGCGGTAGCCGCGGTCATAACCGCGGTTGTAGCCGCGATCATAGCCACGGTCGCCCGTGCGCAGGCTGTTGCCGACGGCGGCACCGATCACGCCGCCAACGATCGCGCCGTTGGTGCCGCCAGTGTTGTTGCCGATCGCCGCTCCGACGACGGCGCCGGCAACGGTATTGAAGTCGCGGTCACCGGCGGCCGTTGCTGCCGATGAGACAGCTACAGCCGCTACCATTACCGCACCCAGGAGTTTCTTGTTCAACATGGCATTTCCTTCCAATCCGGCGAGATCACAGTGATCTGCATGAATGAACTATAGCGGCCGCACAAAACTTGATCCATGTCTAATACAACTTATTACAATCCGAACCGGACCGTAACAAGTCAGCCGGGCGTACTCCGGGCCGCTTGCCACTCGGGCCGCAGCAGGCCATACATCTTGACGTCGCGCATCACGCCGTTGATGAAGAAGGCCTGGCGCAGCACGCCTTCCTGCGTAAAACCGCATTTTTGCGCAATCCGCTCGGAACCGGTATTGAGCGGATCCATCAGCAGCTCCAGCCGGTGATACGGGTAGGCCTTGAACAGGTAGTCGACCAGCAGCTGGGTTGCCTCGCTGGTATAGCCGCGCCCGTTGCGCTGCGGGTCGAACAGGCGGTAGCCGATCTCGCGGCTGCTTGGGGTGCGGCTCTTGAAATGGGTAATCGTGCCGATCATGGCCTGGTGCTGGTCTTCAATGATGAACAGCTCGCTGTCTTCGGTGACGAAGCCGGTTTGCATGAAGTCGCGCCGGATCGCCTCGGGCGACTTGAGTTGCGGCGAAAAGAATGCGCCGCGCGAGGGCAGGTCGTTGACCAGCGCGATATAGGTGGCCAGGTCGGCGGCCTGCAGGTGGCGCAAGCTGCACAGTGTTCCTTTGATCATGATATTTCCCGTAGCAAGGCAGGCCCCATGGTAAGCGATAGCGGCCGCGCCCGGCAATCGCCGGGTGTCAAAGTTGCTGCAAACAAAGATCAAATACGCTATCGTGCCGGGCTGCACCCCGTGGTTCATGCGCGGTGCGCCGGCCCCATCCACTTTCACAGGACTCGCATGCCTTCCGTACAATTTCACCGTTCCCTTGTTTCCGTGCTGCTGGGCAGCGTCGTCAGTGCCGGTGCGCTGGCCGCCGCGCCGGGCAATGATCCGGCCGCGCTGGCGCAAGTGCGCGACACCGCGCTGCACAGCGACTGGGCGTATGCGCGCCTGGCCGATATGACCGACCTGATCGGCCCGCGCCTGTCCGGTTCGGCCGGCGCCGCCGCCGCCGTCGAGCAGGTGGCCGCCACCCTGCGCGGCCTGGGCGCCACCGTCACTTTGCAGCCGGTCAAGGTGCCGCACTGGGTGCGCGGCGTGGAAACGGCGGAAATCGTCGATTATGCGGGCCGTCCGAACGGCGTCTCGCAGCGCGTGGTGCTGACCGCCCTGGGCGGTTCGGGCGCGACGCCGGCCGCCGGCCTGACGGCGCCGCTGATCATCGTCAGCAGCTTCGAGGAACTCAAGGCGCGCGCGGCCGAAGTGAAGGGCGCCATCGTGCTGATCGACACCGCATTCGACCAGGAAATGGCGGAACGCGGCCTGGCCGGCGTCACCTACGGCCAGGGTTCGCGTTTCCGCTTCGGCGGCCCGAAAGCGGCGGCCGAACTGGGCGCCGCCGCCGCGCTGGTGCGTTCGATCGGCGGCGCCGATTTCCGCATTCCCCACGCCGGCGCGACCGGCCTGGAAGACGGCAAGCGCATCCCGGCCGCCGCCGTGACGGTGGAAGACGCGCTGCTGATCAAGCGCCTGGCCGCGCGCGGGCCGATGAAAATGCATTTGACGCTGACGCCGCAAAACCTGCCCGAGGCCGACAGCTATAACGTGATCGCCGACTGGCCGGGCACCGACAAGGCCGGCGAAGTGGTGATCGTGTCCGGCCACCTCGATTCCTGGGACCTGGCCACCGGCGCGCATGACGATGGCGCCGGCGTGGTGGCCGCGATGGGCGTGATCGAGACCCTGAAAAAACTTGACTACCGACCGCGCCGCACCATCCGCGTGATCGCCTGGATGAACGAGGAAAACGGCGGCCGTGGCGGCCAGGCCTATTTCGAGGCGAACAAGCAGGCGCTGGCCAAGCAATACGCCGCCATCGAAATGGACAGCGGCGCCGGCCGCCCGTTCGGCATCCTGGCCAGCGTCGGCCCGAAATCGGAAAAACTGTTTGCGCCCTTGCGCGCCGCCCTGCAGCAGATCGGCGCCCACGCCTTTACCCGCCGCGATGCGCTGGGCACGGGCGACCTGCACCGCCTGGAAAAGGGCGGCGTGCCCAGCTTCGAGCCGCTGGTCGACAGCCACAGCTATTTTCACTACCACCACACGCCGGCCGATACCCTCGACAAGGTCGATCCGGACAACCTGAAGCGCAATGTGGCGCTCATGTCGTCGCTGGCCTGGTACCTGGCCAATCTGGATGGCGAGATCGGCAGGGCGCCCGAGCAGGAGTAAGCGGCAGCTGCTTGTTGAGAGCCCCCTGGAGATTGTCCGCCGTGTCAGGGCGGATGCCCCACCAGGCAAGGTAAGCATGGTTCCAGCCGCGTGCGTGGAACTATGGCTTGTCGTGAGCGATGGGGAGAACCTTGGCTGGCGGCCATGTCAGCGCCGGCTTGCTCATGGGATTGGCGTAGCCGATGCCGCACCTGCAGGGCGCGGCCCCCAGGATGAACATGTTACGATTTATTAACTAAGCGCGTGTCAGGGTTGCGATTTGTACTGTAACTAAGCCCGTGGTTTTCCAATACTCAGGAGCATCAAATGGCTCGTCCACTCATCATACTTGGCGACAAGACCGATCATGGTGGCACCGTGATCAGCGCTGACATGACAGTCGATATCAACGGCAAGTATGTGGCCAGGATGGGCGACATGACTGTATGTCCTAAATGCAAGGGGACATTCCCGATCAACTCTGCCGCCGCCGACCTGGTCGACGGATCAGGCAAGGGTTAAGCCCGGCATCTGGACACGACCGCCTGCGGCGCCAGGCTTATATCCGGACAGTTCACGACGATCTGGTTGGACCAGTCCAGCGTGGGCGACCCAGCTGATGTCGACGACAACGACGTGATGGAAGCTGCCGGCAAGATCGCCGCAAATACCGACTCCGGCATTTGCCTCGAATGCTTGATGTCCGCTGCCGCCGCTGGCGCGACCACCGTTATCAGGGAGTAACAATATTGATTGACGTCCTGGAACGCCTGAAGCAACTTCGGCAACATCACCCGGCACTGTACACTTATACGCACTGGTCGACGGTGTCCAGTATCAGACACACCGCCAAACGCGCATGACGGAGGATGCGACGCGCTACCCGCTGTTTGCCGGCACACCTGACGCTGCGCTCGCGCATGCAGGCCCCTGGTTGGTCGACATGGCAGGAGCAGCGCTTTCGTTTCTTGAAGACCTCGCCGCACTGGAGCAGGAAACACCTTCCCTTACCTGGCTATTTGCCGTACAGGACCTTGGTGGCCCGCCGCGCGTGATTATCAGGCCCGGATCACTGGTTTCCTGATCGGCATGGAATGGGTGTTTGAAGGCAGGGATTTTGACGGCTTCCAATCCCGTTTATGCTTGTTACAGGAAGCGAAAGCGGATTATGACCAGTTTTTTAAGGCAAACGGTGAACTTAGATACGATTTTCAAAAAAGTATCTTCCAGAACATGGTATTGAAACAGGCCACCGCTCAGTCCAATATTGTCAAAGATAACCCTCCAGCCTCGCTGAGCTGGTACTTTCAAACGCCACTCGCGTATGAACACATGCTGCCCAGTCTTAGTGGATTGGGTATTGCCACTTATTACATTCCATAATATTATGATAATAAAATCCTTGTTCAAACGCGATGCAGCGAACCCATCCATTGCGTTCCGACCTTCCGTCCAAAAAATCGCGACGATTGTCCGCTTCCTGCAAAAAACTGAGGCGTTTGGAAAGAACTGGTTTCTGTCGAAAGAGACAGAAGCAGAGTCGTTTCTATATACTGTTTTCGATGCCTCGGGAGAGCTCACTACTGCGGCCGAAGCCGTACTCGAGGCCGAGTTTAAGGGTGAGAAATTTCGATATCTCAGTGCTTGGAATGGCGAACTCGGAGAAGGCGAGGGCGCGAGTATTGCGCTTGGGTTCAGCGACAGTGAGTGGCCCTCTAGGAGTCTGGAAATCAGCGATCAAGGCGTCGGCGCGAAACGGCTTGGTATTGATGGAGTAAAAGAGATGCTGTCCATTATAGCGGGATCCCTTCGGCCGGTATTGATCACGGTAGCACGTAATCAATATTTTAAAAAACAAGTCTTCAAGGATCGTCCAGGTGTTGGCTGGATGTTGTACCTGCCGCGTATACTGACGGCCCAGCAAGTCCCGGAAGCCCGCGCCCTGGTACCCGTCATGGCGACGGGCGAGCAAGGTAAAGACAAGCAGATCGGCACCATCATCGTCAGTGTCACCGACGAAGCTTTCAATGATGAGAATCCTGAGCACGTGAAGATCGCCAATGCCATTGAAATTCGTCTGGTCGATCAGGACTTGCTGCCTCGTTATGTAGACATTTGACGAAGTATAGCGCTCTCATTGGCATGAAAACACCATGCGATGTAGTCATATCGTTCGGTTGTGGCGCCTTGAAACGGGTGTTTGCTACAACGCGTTCAGCGGTATTTTCAGATAGCGCACGCCGTTTTCCTCGGGCTCGGGCAGCTTGCCCGCGTTGATATTGACCTGGATCGCCGGCAGTATCAGGGTCGGCATCTCCAAGGTGGCGTCACGGCCCGTGCGCAGGGCCACGAACTGGTCTTCGGTGATGCCGTCGCGCAGGTGGATATTGGCGGCGCGCTGTGCGGCCACCGTGGTTTCCCAGCGCGGCTCGCGGCCGGCCGGCGGGTAGTCGTGGCACATGAAGAGGCGGGTTGCCGGCGGCAGCGCCAGCAGGCGCTGGGCCGAGCGGTACAGCAGGGCGGCCGAGCCACCGGGAAAATCACAGCGGGCCGAACCGACGTCGGGCATGAACAGGGTGTCGCCGACAAACACGGCGTCGCCGATCTGGTAGGCCAGGTCGGCCGGCGTGTGGCCCGGCACGTGCAGCGCGCGCACCTCGAGCGCGCCGATATGAAACACCTGGTCGGGCGCGAACAGCTGGTCGAATTGCGAGCCGTCGCTTGTTGCGCCATGCTGGTGATAGATGTCGGCAAACGCCTGCTGCACCGCCTGGATCGCCGCGCCGATGGCCACTTCGCCGCCCAGCTGCCGCTGCAGGTAGGGCGCGGCCGACAGGTGGTCGGCATGGGCATGGGTTTCCAGCAGCCAGCGGCACTGCAAGCCATGTTCGCGTACAAAGGCGATCACCTTGTCGGCCGAGGTAGTGGCCGTGCGGCCCGCCTTCGGATCGTAGTCGAGCACGGAATCGATCACGGCGCAGGCGCCGCCTTCGCCTTCGTACACCACATAGGTGACGGTGGCGGTGGCGGGGTCGAAGAAAGCGTGTATTTGGGGCGTCATCATGGTGGCGTGGTGCTGGCAGGGATGCTTATTATATCGCCGTGATCGCTTGAAAAATATCTCGAATCGCGATTTGATATGTAAAAAACGCATATCGCCAGGGGCTTGCCGTTGCAAGGTGCGCGCGTCTGAACTTGCTTCGTGCTAATCTCATTGCCACAAGGAGGAAGTCCATGAACGATACCACTGCACGTAGCGAACAGTACCGCGGTTTCACGATCTCCGTGACGCCGCAAAAGGATAATGACGACCTGTGGGATTTCACCTACCGCCTGCAGCGCGAAGCTGGCGCCGAAGGCGACGCCAAGGACATCGAGCGCAGCCGCACCCTGGGCGGCTATGCCACGCCCGAGACCGCCCGAGTGGCCGGCCTGGAAGTAGCCAAGACGGAAGTGGACAATCTGCTGCGTCCATGACGCCCCGATTTGATCCACCGTAAATCGTTTAGTGTGAATGCGCGGCGCCGCCGAAACTGATCGCGGCGCACGGCGCTTCATGCTACGATTTCCTTTATTGCGCAAGGAGGTAGCCCATGAACAGCAGTTCCAAGATTCACTACAAAGGCTGGGAAATCGTTCCCCTGGCCGTGCCGACCAGCGATGGCAAATGGTCGGCGAGTTGCGATATCGAACGCGCCACGGTCGAAGGCCTGGAAGTGTTCGAAGGCTCGACCATGCAGTTCGTGCGTGACGACGAAGACGGCGCGATTGCCGCCGCCTGCGAAGAAGCCGTACGCCAGATCGACAATATCATCGCCAATCCGCTGGTGCGCCTCGCCTGAGGCCAGCCACGCATCGCCATTCCATGCAGCTGGCGCCCGCCAGCTGCTTTCCTTGACGCCATTGCTTTCGTCCACGTTTCATCGATGTTTCAATAATTGTTTCATTGTGAAATGCTGAAACAAAATGAAACGTCATGATGAACGGCTTTCATCCTCGCTGTTCCATCATCCATCCCCTCATACTACCCGCAAGGCACCGCAATACGGTCGTTTTCTCTCTGGCGAAGGCCATCTGCAACCGTACGGCAGTGCGCTGGCACGGCACTTGCAATATCCATGTTCATAGCAGGTCCATGAAACATTCGAACCCATAAGGTGAACACATGAGTCTTTACTCCGCAGGTGCCGCGTTCCGCAAGGCCGTCCAGGAAGAATCCCCGTTGCAGGTGGTCGGTACGATTAATGCCAATCACGCCTTGCTGGCCAAGCGCGCCGGCTTCAAGGCCATCTACCTGTCCGGTGGCGGCGTCGCGGCGGGGTCTTTGGGCCTGCCGGACCTGGGCATTTCCAACCTCGACGATGTGCTGACCGATATCCGCCGCATCACCGACGTGTGCGACCTGCCGCTGCTGGTCGACGCCGACACGGGTTTCGGTTCGTCCGCCTTCAATGTGGCGCGCACCGTCAAATCAATGATCAAGGCCGGCGCGGCCGCCCTGCATATCGAAGACCAGGTGGGCGCCAAGCGCTGCGGTCATCGCCCGGGCAAGGAAATCGTCAGCAAGGAAGAAATGGTCGACCGCATCAAGGCGGCCGTCGACGCGCGCACCGACCCGAACTTCGTCATCATGGCGCGCACCGATGCGCTGGCCGTCGATGGCCTGGAAGCGGCGCTGGAACGCGCGGTGGCCTGCGTCGAGGCGGGCGCCGACATGATCTTCCCGGAAGCGATCACGGATCTGTCGATGTACACCACGTTTGCCAATGCCGTGAAGGTGCCGGTGCTGGCCAATATCACCGAATTCGGCGCCACGCCCCTGTTCACGGTGGACCAGCTGCGCGGCGCCGATGTCGGCCTGGTGCTGTATCCGCTGTCGGCCTTCCGCGCCATGAACAAGGCGGCCGAAAACGTCTACACGGCACTGCGCCGCGACGGCACGCAACAGAATGTGCTGGACACCATGCAGACGCGCATGGAGCTGTATGAATCGATCAATTACCACGACTTCGAACAGAAGCTCGATGCCCTCTTTGCAGCGCAGAAAACCAAATAATTATTATCCGGAGAAGACAATGACCGCACCACAAGCCACCACTTTCAAGCCTAAAAAATCCGTCGCCCTGTCTGGCGTTACCGCCGGCAATACTGCCCTGTGCTCGGTCGGCAAGACCGGCAACGATTTGCACTACCGCGGCTATGACATCCTGGACGTGGCCGACAGCTGCGAGTTCGAAGAAATCGCCTTCCTGCTGGTGCACGGCAAGCTGCCGACCACGGCCGAACTGAAAGGCTACAAGGCCAAGCTGAAATCCCTGCGCGGCTTGCCGTCCGCCGTGAAAGCGGCACTGGAAGCGCTGCCGGCCGCCGCCCATCCGATGGACGTGATGCGCACCGGCGTGTCGGTGCTGGGTTGCACCCTGCCGGAAAAGGACGACCATAACGCACCGCGCGCGCGCGATATCGCCGACCGCCTGATGGCCTCGTTCGGCTCGATGCTGCTGTACTGGTACCACTACAGCCATAACGGCAAGCGCATCGAAGTGGAAACCGACGACGACTCGATCGGCGGCCATTTCCTGCACCTGCTGCATGGCGAAAAGCCGTCGGCGTCGTGGGAAAAAGCCATGCACACCTCGCTGATCCTGTATGCGGAACACGAGTTCAATGCCTCCACCTTTACCAGCCGCGTGATCGCCGGCACGGGTTCGGACATCCACTCGGCCATCACCGGCGCCATCGGCGCGCTGCGCGGCCCGAAACACGGCGGCGCCAATGAAGTGGCGCTCGACATTCAAAAACGCTACGACAACGCCGACGAAGCCGAAGCGGACATCCGCGAGCGTGTCGCCAACAAGGAAGTGGTGATCGGCTTCGGCCATCCCGTCTACACGATTTCCGACCCGCGCAACGTGGTCATCAAGGAAGTGGCCCGCTCGCTGTCTCAGGAAGCGGGTTCGACCAAGATGTTCGATATCGCCGAACGCCTGGAAACGGTGATGTGGGAGATCAAGAGCATGTTCCCCAACCTGGACTGGTTCTCGGCCGTGTCGTACCACATGATGGGCGTGCCGACGGCGATGTTCACGCCGCTGTTCGTCATCTCGCGCACCTCGGGCTGGGCCGCCCATATCATCGAACAGCGCATCGACAACAAGATCATCCGTCCCAGCGCCAACTACGTGGGTCCGGAAGACTTGCAGTTCGTGCCGATCAAGGACCGCAAATAATGAGCATCACGATGAATACCTTGCACCGCAAGAATTTGCCGGGCACCCAGCTCGATTTCTTCGATACGCGCGCCGCCGTCGACGCGATTCAACCCGGCGCGTATGCCACCTTGCCGTACACCTCGCGCGTGCTGGCCGAAAACCTGGTGCGCCGCTGCGACCCCGAGACTTTGAACGCCTCGCTGCGCCAGTTTATCGAACGCCGCCGCGACCTGGATTTTCCGTGGTTTCCTGCGCGCGTGGTCTGCCATGACATCCTGGGCCAGACGGCCCTGGTCGACCTGGCCGGCCTGCGCGACGCCATCGCGGCCCAGGGCGGCGATCCGGCCCTGGTCAACCCCGTGGTACCGACCCAGCTGGTGGTCGACCATTCGCTGGCCGTCGAATGCGGCGGTTTCGACCCCGACGCCTTTGCCAAGAACCGCGCCATCGAAGACCGCCGCAACGAAGACCGTTTCGACTTTATCGACTGGACCAAGAAGGCGTTCAAGAATGTCGACGTGATCCCGCCCGGTAACGGCATCCTGCACCAGATCAACCTCGAGCGCATGTCGCCCGTGATCCAGGTGCAGGACGGCGTGGCCTATCCGGACACCCTGGTCGGCACCGATTCGCACACCCCCATGGTCGACGCCCTGGGCGTGATTGCCATCGGCGTCGGCGGCCTGGAAGCGGAAAGCGTGATGCTGGGCCGCGCTTCGTGGATGCGCCTGCCGGACATTATCGGCGTCAAGCTGACCGGCAAGCCGCAGCCGGGCATTACCGCCACCGATACCGTGCTGGCGCTGACGGAATTTTTGCGCAAGCAGAAAGTGGTCTCGTCGTATCTGGAATTCTATGGCGAAGGCGCCTCGCACCTGACCCTTGGCGACCGCGCGACCATTTCCAATATGGCGCCGGAATTTGGCGCCACCGCCGCCATGTTCTATATCGACGAACAGACCATCAAGTATCTGAAGCTGACCGGCCGCGAAGACGCGCAGGTGGCGCTGGTGGAAACCTATGCGAAAGAAACCGGCCTGTGGGCCGACAGCCTGGTGGACGCCGAATATGAGCGCGTGCTGAGCTTCGACCTGTCGTCGGTGGTGCGCAATATCGCCGGCCCGTCGAACCCGCACAACCGCGTGCCAACTTCAGAGTTGGCCGCGCGCGGCATCTCGGGCGTGGTGGAAAATGAGCCGGGCAAGATGCCGGACGGCGCCGTGATTATCGCGGCGATCACCAGCTGCACCAACACCAATAATCCGCGCAACATGATCGCCGCCGGCCTGATCGCCCGCAACGCCAATCGCCTCGGTTTGCTGCGCAAACCTTGGGTCAAATCGTCGCTGGCGCCGGGCTCGAAAACGGTGGAACTGTACCTGCGGGAAGCAGGGCTGATGGACGAACTGGAACAACTGGGCTTTGGCGTGGTGGCGTTTGCCTGCACCTCGTGCAACGGCATGTCGGGCGCGCTCGACCCGGTGATCCAGGAAGAAGTGGTGGCGCGCGACCTGTACGCCACGGCCGTGTTGTCCGGCAACCGCAACTTCGACGGCCGCATCCACCCGTACGCGAAACAGGCGTTCCTCGCCTCGCCGCCGCTGGTGGTGGCCTACGCGATCGCCGGCACCATCCGCTTCGATATCGAAAAAGACGTGCTGGGCCATGGCCCCGATGGCCAGCCGATTCTGCTCAACGACATCTGGCCATCGGACGAGGAGATCGACGCGATTGTGGCGGCCAGCGTCAAGCCGGAGCAGTTCCGCAAGGTGTATATCCCGATGTTCGCCAAGCAGGTGGATGATGGCATCAAGGTCAGCCCGCTGTACGACTGGCGTCCGCAGACCACGTATATTCGCCGCCCGCCGTACTGGGAAGGCGCGCTGGCTGGCGCACGCCCCTTGAAAGGCATGCGTCCGCTGGCCGTGTTGGGCGACAATATCACCACCGACCATCTGTCGCCGTCGAACGCCATCATGCTCGATAGCGCGGCCGGCGAATACCTGGCGAAAATGGGCCTGCCCGAGGAAGACTTTAACTCCTACGCCACCCACCGCGGCGACCATTTGACGGCGCAGCGCGCCACCTTTGCCAATCCGACCCTGAAAAACGAGATGGTGATCGAAGACGGCAAGGTGAAAGCCGGGTCCCTCACGCGTATCGAGCCGGACGGCACCATTTCGCGCATGTGGGAAGCGATCGAGATATATATGGAGCGCAAGCAGCCCTTGATCATTATCGCCGGCGCCGACTATGGCCAGGGTTCCTCGCGCGACTGGGCCGCCAAAGGCGTGCGCCTGGCCGGCGTGGAAGCGATTGTCGCCGAAGGTTTCGAGCGCATCCACCGCACCAACCTGGTCGGCATGGGCGTGCTGCCGCTGGAGTTTTTGACAGGCGTCACGCGCAAGACCCTGGGCCTGGACGGCAGCGAAACCTACGACGTGGTGGGCGAGCGCACGCCGCGCTCGATGTTGACCCTGCTGATCCACCGCGCCAATGGCGACACCGAGGAAGTGCCGGTCACCTGCCGCCTCGATACGGCGGAAGAGGTGTCGATCTATGAGGCCGGTGGCGTCTTGCAGCGGTTTGCGCAGGATTTCCTGGAGTCTTCCGTAGGTCGGATTAGCGGCGAAGCGGCGTAATCCGACAACACCGGCAGCGTCAACAATGTTGTCGGATTACACGCGGCGTTGCCGCGCTAATCCGACCTACCTGGAAATAATATGACTCACAAACCCCAAATCAGAATCCCCGCCACCTATATGCGTGGCGGCACCAGCAAAGGCGTGTTCTTCCGCCTGCAGGACCTGCCCGCCGATGCCCAGGTGCCGGGCGCGGCGCGCGACGCCTTGCTGCTGCGCGTGATCGGCAGTCCCGACCCGTATGGCAAGCAGATCGACGGCATGGGCGGCGCCACGTCGAGCACCAGCAAGACGGTGATCCTGTCGAAAAGCGAGCGGCCAGATCACGATGTCGATTACCTGTTTGGCCAGGTCTCGATAGACAAGCCGTTTGTCGACTGGAGCGGCAACTGCGGCAACCTGTCGGCGGCCGTCGGTTCGTTCGCGATCGCCAATGGCCTGGTCGATGCGGTGCGCATCCCGCATAACGGCGTGGCGGTCGTGCGCGTGTGGCAGGCCAATATCGGCAAGACCATTATCGCCCACGTGCCCGTGACGAATGGCACAGTGCAGGAAACGGGCGACTTCGAACTCGATGGCGTGACCTTTCCGGCCGCCGAGGTAAAACTCGAGTTTCTCGATCCGGCGGCCGAAGAAGAGGGCGGCGGCGGCGCCATGTTTCCTACTGGCCACCTCGTCGATGACCTCGACGTACCCGGCATCGGCACCTTGCGCGTCACGATGATCAACGCCGGCATCCCGACCATCTTTGTCGACGCCGGCGCCATCGGTTATGCCGGCACCGAACTGCAGGAGGCGATCAATAGCGACCCGGCCGCCCTGGCGCGCTTGGAAACCATCCGTGCCCACGGCGCCCTGCGCATGGGGCTGATCAGCCACCTGGACGAAGCGGCCAGGCGCCAGCATACGCCGAAGGTGGCGTTTGTCGCCAGACCCGCCAGCTATGTGTCGTCGAGCGGCAAGCGGGTAGCAGCGCAGGATATCGACCTGCTGGTGCGCGCCATGTCGATGGGCAAGCTGCATCACGCGATGATGGGCACGGCGGCGGTGGCCATCGGCACGGCGGCGGCGATTCCGGGCACCCTGGTCAACCTGGCGGCCGGTGGCGGAGAAAAGACCAGCGTGCGTTTCGGCCACCCGTCCGGCACCCTGATGGTGGGCGCCGAGGCGCAACAGGTCGACGGTGACTGGAGCGTCACCAAGGCCATCATGAGCCGCAGCGCGCGCGTGCTGATGGAGGGTTTTGTGCGCGTGCCAGGGTAAAGAGGAAAGACGGCAGGCTTGATTTTTTGCAGGATCGCAAGCTCGGCAGCGAAGGAAAATGGCATGGCTTTATCCATCGAGTCCGTGTATTTTCATCCTTCCTGGGGCCCCCATGCTATTTAATTCCTGGATTTTCCTGCTGGGCTTTTTGCCCGTCACGCTCGCCGGCTTTTTTCTGCTGGGCCGGCGCAGCCCTGTCATGGGGGCGGCCTGGCTGGCCGCCGCTTCGCTGTTTTTCTATGGCTGGTGGGACCTGCGCTATGTGCCGCTGCTGCTCGCCTCCATCTGCGTCAATTACGGCTGTTCCACCGTGCTGGCCAGCGGGCCGGCCAAGCGCCGCAAGACGCTGCTGATTGCCGCCATCGCCGCCAACCTGGCGCTGCTCGGCTACTACAAATATGCGGGCTTTTTTGTCGCCAGCATCGCGGAACTGCTGGCCCGGCCACTGCCGGCGCTGCACGTGATCCTGCCGGTCGGTATCTCGTTCTTCACCTTTACCCAGATTGCCTTCCTGGTCGATACGTACCGGGGACAAGTGCGGGAGCGGCGCTTTGTCCACTACCTGCTGTTCGTCACCTATTTCCCGCACCTGATCGCCGGCCCGGTGCTGCATCACAAGGAGATGATGCCGCAGTTCGCCGACCGCGGCATTTTTCGGCTATCGCAGGAAAACATCGCCGCCGGCGCCAGTATTTTCTTTATCGGCCTGGCCAAGAAAGTGCTGATTGCCGATAACCTGGCGCCGTTTGCCGGCGCGCTGTTCAACCAGGCCGGCGAGCCGTCGCTGTTGCTCGCCTGGAGCGGCGTGCTGGCGTATGCGTTTCAGCTGTATTTCGATTTTTCCGGCTATTCCGACATGGCCATCGGCCTGTCGCGCCTGTTCGGCGTCAAGCTGCCCCTGAATTTCGATTCGCCCTACAAGGCGGCCAATATCGCCGAATTCTGGCGCCGCTGGCACATGACTTTGTCGCGCTTCCTGCGCGATTATCTGTATATTCCGCTGGGCGGCAACCGCCATGGCGGTGCGCGCCGCTACCTGAACCTGATGATCACCATGGTGCTGGGCGGACTATGGCATGGCGCCGGCTGGAATTTCCTGGTCTGGGGTGCCCTGCACGGCGTGTTCCTGGGCGTCCATGGCGCATGGGGTCCGCTGGCCGCTCGCCTGCGTTTTTCCACGACATCGGCCGCCTGGAGGATTTTCTCCACCGCGCTGACCTTTGTGGCCGTCTGCACCGCCTGGGTCTTCTTTCGCGCGCCCGACCTGGCCAGCGCGCTGGCCATCGTCGATGGCCTGTATGGCGGCAATGGCGTCGCCTTGCCCGATGCGCTGGCCCGGTTTCTGCTACCCGTGCAGCCGCTTCTGGCGGCCATGAACGTCTCGTTTTATCTCGGCGGCGGCAGCGCCTTTATCGACGGCTGGCGCTGGATCTGCCTGGCCGCGCTGCTGGCGTTTGCCTGTCCGAATACCCAGCAGATCATGCGCCTGGTGGCGCCCGCGCTCGATGCCAAACCTGTCGGCAGTTATCTGGTCTGGCAGCCGACGCGCCGCTGGGCGGCGGCGATCGCCTGCCTGGCGCTGGCCAGCATGCTGTCCTTGAACCGCCCCGCCGAATTCCTGTATTTTCAATTCTAGGGAGCGGCAATGAAAACGAGCTCCCGCGACTATCCACGCTTTCTGCTGGCCTTGTGCGCCTGCTTGATCCTCGGCGTATTGGCCGCCATCGCGCTGGTGGTGATCGTCGACCCGTATGGCCTGTACAAGGTGGTCGATCGCCCCGGCTTCAATGCCGTCAAGCCGGGCTTGACTCGCTACCAGGTGCAGATCAAGCAGGCCCACGCGCTGCGCCTGCGGCCGCAGGTGCTGATACTCGGTAACTCGCGCGCCGAAATCGGCTTCGATCCGGCCGCGCCGGCGTTTGCGGCGGCGCATGGCACGGTGTACAACCTGGCCATACCGGGTACGGGCCTGGGCACCTCGGCGTACCAGCTGACGCAATTGCTGGCCGCCGGCGTCAAGCCGGCGACCGTGATACTCGCTGTCGAATTCATGGATTTTCTGGCGTTGAAATCACCGGCTCGCAGCGCCGCAAAACCGGTCGGCTTAACTTACTGGCAATTCGACGCGCTGTTTTCGCTCGCTTCCGTCAAGGATGCGCTCAACACCTTGCGCATACAGGATGATGCGGAAGCGGCGATCTTGTCAGCCGACGGTTTCAACCCCTTGCGCGACTATGGCGCGCATGTGCGCAACGACGGCTATCACAAGATGTTCACCCAGCGTGCGCGTGAAAATGCCGCCAGCCTGAAAAGAAAATCCACCACCGCGCTGGACACGGCCGATTTCCGGCTATTGCGGACCTTGCTGGTGCAGGCGTCCACCACTGACGCGCAGATCAAGCTGGTGATCTATCCGTATCACGCGCAGTGGCTGGCGATGCTGGAAGCGGCCGGCCTGTGGCCGCTGTTCGAACAGTGGAAGGCGCAGCTGGTGCGCGAGATTGCCGCCATCAAGGCCAGCCACCCCGGCGCCTCGATTTCCCTGCACGATTTCAGCGGCTTTGGCCCGTACAACTGCGAGCGTATTCCCGCTGCCGGCGAGCGCGGCGCCGTCACGCAGTGGTATTGGGAAGCCGGGCATTTCAAGAAGGCGCTGGGCGACGTGGTGCTGGAGCGGCTGCTGTTGCCGGCATCACAGTCGCCTGGCCCGG
This sequence comes from Janthinobacterium sp. PSPC3-1, assembly GCF_049896105.1. Classification (NCBI taxonomy): domain Bacteria; kingdom Pseudomonadati; phylum Pseudomonadota; class Betaproteobacteria; order Burkholderiales; family Oxalobacteraceae; genus Janthinobacterium; species Janthinobacterium sp. PSPC3-1. The sequence goes on from NZ_JAFCTQ010000009.1 coordinate 154,931, forward strand.
GCCTTGACTCAAGCTCGCTGGCGGCCAACACGCGGCGCATCGCCGCCGAACGGCTGGAATGCATGGCGGCCCAGCCGGATGTATTTTTAACCGCAACAAAAATGTTTGACCCGCGTGACAGACCGCGCGGCGAAAAACCGATGTAATGACACCATAAAAACCCCAAGGAGGAGACATGAGTTTTGCCCAGTTTTACCAGCATTCAATTGACCACCCCGAAGCGTTCTGGCGCGAGGAAGCCAAGAAGATAGACTGGCATACGCCGTTTTCACAGGTGCTCGACGACAGCCGGCCGCCATTCACGAAGTGGTTCGTCGGCGGCACGACGAATCTGTGCCATAACGCCGTCGACCGCTGGGTCGGCGCCCGTGGCGACGCACCGGCGCTGATCGCCATTTCCACCGAAACCAATACCGAGCGCACATATAGCTATCGCGAACTGCAGCGCGAGGTGGAGCGCTGCGCGGCGATCCTGCTGTCGCTGGGCGTGGGCCAGGGCGACCGTGTGCTGATCTATATGCCGATGATCGCCGAAGCGGCGTTTGCCATGCTGGCCTGCGCGCGCATCGGCGCCATCCACTCGGTGGTGTTCGGCGGCTTCGCTTCCAACAGCCTGGCCAGCCGCATCGACGACGCGCAGCCGAAACTGGTGTTTTCCAGCGATGCGGGCTCGCGCAACGGCAAGCCGATTGCCTACAAGCCGCTGCTGGACGAAGCGATCCGCATCGCTGCGCACCAGCCCGAGCACGTGCTGCTGGTCGACCGCCGCTTGGCGCCGATGGAACTGGTGGCCGGGCGCGATGTCGACTACGCGGCCCTGCGCGAACAGCATCTCGAGGCGCAGGTACCCATCACCTGGCTCGAATCGAACGAGGTGTCGTATGTGCTGTACACCTCGGGCACCACCGGCAAGCCGAAAGGCGTGCAGCGCGACGTGGGCGGCTATGCGGTGGCGCTGGCCTCGTCGATGGAATACACGTTTTGCGGCAAGCCCGGCGAGACCTTTTTTGCCACTTCCGATATCGGCTGGGTGGTCGGCCACTCGTATATCGTGTACGGCCCCCTGATCGCCGGCATGGCCACCATCCTGTACGAAGGCTTGCCCATCTGCCCCGACGCGGGCATCTGGTGGAGCATCGTTGAAAAATACCGGGTCACGCGCATGTTCTCGGCGCCGACGGCGATTCGCGTGCTGCGCAAGCACCCGGTGGAGCTGATGCGCAAGCACGATCTGTCGTCCTTGAAGGCGCTGTACCTGGCGGGCGAACCACTCGATGAAACCACCTCGCAATGGATCGCCGGCGAACTGAAAGTCGATATCATCGACAACTACTGGCAGACCGAGACGGGCTGGCCCATCCTGTCGGTGGCCAGGGGTGTTGACAATACGCCGACGCGCCTGGGCAGCCCCGGCCTGGCCATGTACGGCTACAAGGTGAAACTGCTCAATGAATCGACCGGCCAGGAGTGCGGCGCGAATGAAAAGGGCGTGCTGGTGCTGGAAGGGCCGCTGCCGCCGGGCTGTCTGCAAACCGTGTATGGCGACGACCAGCGCTTTGTCGACACCTACTGGTCCACCTTCGGCGACAAACAGGTGTACTCGACGTTCGACTGGGGGCTGCGCGACGCCGACGGCTATTACTTTATCCTGGGCCGCACCGACGACGTGATCAATGTGGCCGGCCATCGCCTGGGCACGCGCGAGATCGAGGAGAGCATTTCCAGCCACCCGAATGTGTCGGAAGTGGCGGTGGTCGGCATGGAGGACAAGCTCAAGGGCCAGGTGGCGATGGCCTTCGTGATCCTGAAAGACCCGCGGGCGGCGGAAAGCGAGCAGGGCAGGGCGCTGCTGGAGCGCGAAGTGATGGCGGTGGTCGACCGCCAGCTGGGCGCCGTGGCGCGGCCGGCGCGTGTGCTGTTCGTGCCGCAATTGCCGAAGACGCGTTCGGGCAAGTTGCTGCGGCGCGCCATCCAGGCCGTGTGCGAAGGGCGCCATCCGGGCGACCTGACGTCGATGGACGATCCGCTGGCCTTGCAGCAGATCGAGAGCGTGATGGCGGCTTGAGCGCTCTTGCCGGTCTGTATGCGCGCGATCAAACCATGCCCGGGCAAGGACTGAACTTGGTCCTGTTTTGATCCGTCTTAATGGAAGGAGCGGTGGTGGCACCGTGGTCTGCGCCAGCGGACGGTGCCTGCCGGCCGCATCCATCATCCACCCTTCCACCATGACAGGAGACGGCCATGTCGGCGAATGAAACACACTATTGCAGTTGTTTGACTTTTGAAGATCTTGATCCGGCGGTGCAGAAGGTGCTGAACAGCCAGGTGCGCGGCGTGCTGCTGAAAAGTGCGAAGTGGCCCGACCGCAGCGTCATCCGCATACGCTTTCTGGACGGCGATCCCGCGCTGCAACAGCGCGTGCGCAAGGCCGCCAATGAATGGGACAAGCTGGTCAACCTGACATTCTCGTTCGACCAGCGCAGGCCGAGCGATGCGCGCATCGCCTTCCAGCAAGGCAAGGGCTCATGGTCTTATCTGGGCACCATGTGCAAGAGCATCCCCGAGCCCCAGCCGACCATGAATTTCGGCTGGCTGACGAACGAATCGAGCGACGAGGAAGTGCGCAGCGTGGTGCTGCACGAGTTCGGTCATTTGCTGGGCCTGACGCATGAACACTTCAACGTCAAGGGCGGCGGCATCGAATGGAACCGCGACGCGGTGATCCGCGATCTGAGCGGCCCGCCGAATAACTGGGATGCCGACACGATCGAACACAATATGTTCCAGAAATTCAGGGACGCCGAGATCTATAATACGGTGATGGACCGCGAATCGATCATGATGTATCCGATTCCGGCGGCCTGGACGCTCAACGGCATGTCGATCGGTTTCAACTCTGTCCTGTCCGAGCAGGACAAGAAGTTTGTCCAGACCATGTACCATAACTGAGCGGAGGCGATATGGCAGACCATGCGATATTGATCGGCATCCGCGATTACCCGACGCTGCTTGGTGACGAGGAAACCAGCGTTCTGCAAGGCCCAGTCAACGATGTCGAAGCCGTCAAGGCATGGCTGCTTGATTGCCGTGGTGGCGGCTTCGCCGATGACAGCACCATCCATGTCATTATCTCGGACGAGGCCGCGCCCGCTGACGGCGCCAGGCCGACGGACGTGGAGCTGGAAGAAGTGCTCTTGCATCTCGCGCTGTTGGCGCAGAAGAGCAATGCAAGGGGTACTGGCCTGCGCGTGGGCGAGCGCCTGTACCTGTTCATGGCCGGCCACGGCTTTTCGCCGGAACGTACTGACGCCTGCCTGTACACCGCCAATGCGCGGCCCGGTTTCAACGCCCACATCCATGCCACCGGATGGCTCAACTGGCTGCAGGAAAGCGCTTTCTTCGAAGAGTTCGTGCTGTGGATGGATTGTTGCATGGACCGCATGGCAACCGGTCCCGTGCGCGATCCACTGTTGAATCCACCCGATGGCGGCGTGCCGCCACGGGCCAGCTTCGTTGCCTTCGCCGCGCAGCGCCCCTTGAAGGCGGTTGAAAATCCGATACCGGCCGATGACAACAAGGTGCATGGCGTATTTACCTGGGCCTTGCTGCAAGGCCTGCGCGGCGCGGCGGCCGACCAGAACGGGCGCGTCACCGGACGCAGCCTGGCCGACTGGGTGCGCAACGCCCAGGCTGCCTTGATGACCGACGCGCAGCGCGAAAACAGCAATGTCGCGCTCGATCCCGAGATCATTCAGGAAGATCCCGGCCTGATCTTCGTGCGTGGCATCGAGCAGTTGCGCTATCGCGTCACGCTCTATTTTCCGCCAGAGGCGAACGGCCGTGCGGCTTTTCTGTGGAGCGGCGTGCCGCCCGCCGCGCGGCCGTTCACGGTGGACGGCACGGATCACCTGCTTGCGCCCGGCCTGTATCTGGTGCAAGTGCCGGATATCGGGCTGTCGCAGGGTTTCGAGGTGCTGGCCGACATGCGTGTCGTGGTGCGTGACAGCGGACCGCAAGTTGACGCAACTGCCGCAGGAAAAATCTTCACGCTCAATGTCGATCCCGGCGAGCCGGGCACTGAAATCTTTGTGATCGACCAGCGCCTGTCGCTGGTCGACAGGGATGCCGGCCGCCTGTCGACGTCCTTGCCTTTCGGACTGTTCAAGGTCAAGACGCGTATCGGCCGCGGCCTCAGCCAGCGCATCATCTTGCTGGACAGCCAATCGGGGGCGATCGACCCGACCGACGTCACGCGCCTGCCGTCGTCCGTGGTGCCGCTGCCAGGCACGAGCTCTTCTCTGGCCGCGCATACCCTGGCACGCGCGCAGGAATTGAACGCCAGCAGCCGGCAGGCGGCCGACGGCGATGACGCGTCGCTGATGCTGATGGTGCGCGCCTGGAGCGCGCCAAACTCGTCGCTGGCGCACACCGAACTGTGGAAAGACGTGGCCATCGTCGACGCCAGTGGCGCCATGGTATTCGATGGCACATGCGATACGCGCCTGCATCGCGGCGACGCCGACCCGTATGCCGTGGGCAGCCGGAAACTGGCGCCCGGCAACTACTTCCTGCGCCAGAAACTCAGCGATGGCAGCCTTTTGGAACAAAGCCTGCTGGTATGCAAGGGGTGGCGCCTGGAAGTGTATCTGCTGCGCCGTGGCGTGCCCGGCAAGGACAGTTTGAGTGCGCGTCCGCGCGTGTCGCTGATGATGCACAGGATGGACCAGGGTGCCCCACAGGATGAGACGGAAGACCGCATGGCCGAGAGCCTGCGCCTGGCGCTGGCGGATGAACGGCGCATACTGAATGCCGATCTGGAACAGATGCTGGCACAGGAGAATCTTGCCAACCCCATCTTCGGGCTGACCGGCGCGCACTTGCTGCTGCTCGAACGTGAGCGCGACCGCTACCGCGATGTGAGCAAGCTCGATGCGATTGTGCGTAATTTGCAGCAACCGTTGGGGGCGACGCACCCAGACTGGGTGGCGCTGGCCTTGCAGTGCAGCAAGGTCATCGTACCGCGGGACGTCGTCCTGGATGGCCCGCCGATGTTTGCCCGCAGCTGGCCCTTGCTGGTGCGGGCCGCGCACGAGGGACGGATCGAGATACCGGCCGCCATGTGGAGCCGCATGCAGGCGCCGGCCTCGCTGCCGCCGTTCATGGCGTGGAGCATTGATGAAGGGGTCAAGCGAGCGGCATGGGAAACCTTGCGCCAGGCGCTGCAGGAGCCGCCATCGCCCGTGATGGCAATGCCGATGAACATGGCGCCGGCCAGTGCGGTGGCGCGGCATTCCCGCGCGCGCCTGGCGCGGGCGCGGAAATGGCAGTTGCCTCCTTCTGCGCTGGACTTGCTTCCCGCCGCGCCGCCATGAAGGAGGCAAGGCCAGGCCGTCTGGAACTCGGGCGCGGCGTGATATTGACGTTCCAGCGCTTCTTTTATCCCACCGGGGGCAGCGTGGACCAGCCACCGGCCAGCCTCGGCGCGTTGCCGGTCGGGCGCAATGCGCTGGGCGCGTGGCTGCTGCCATTGGCCGACGACGAGTGTTTCTGGATCGGCATGAGCGAAAACAGGGAGCTGGCGCCGGCGATGCTGGCGGTCCGGGCCGAGCTGGGCGATGCGGCGCTGGTTGACGCCGTCACGGGCCAGCCGTGGGACGCGCGTGATGCCGGCGAACTGGCGCTGCCGGGCACAGCGTGGCTGGCCGGCCTGCGCCAGCCTGGCAGCGGGCCGTTGTGGACGGTATTTTCCAACAGCAGCCTGGTGCCGGCGGCGCAGCGCTGTATCTCGCTGACCTTTCGCCTGCGCGCGCGCGGCGATCACGGCGCGGGCATGGCGACGCGGCTGGAACTGGTCAACTACGCGCGTTTTTTCAGCGAGACCGGCATCCGGCCACCGGCGCCCATGGAGGCCGATGCGGCCTACAAAGGATGGCGTTTGCCATGAATCTCAGATGCGCTCACTCTCCTTGCGCACCACCCGCCCGACAATAATGCACTCCATGCCACGGCACATCTTGCGGTGGTATTTGCGCTGGTCGGGATTATCCGAGGTCAGCCACCACTCGCCGACATCGCGTGACAGGCGCTTGACCACCGGTTCGCCTTCGTAATTGATGGCATACACCACGCCGTCGATGGGCCGGATATCGGCCGTGTTGATGATGACCACGTCGTCTTCATACAGGGCCGGCTCCATGCTCTCGCCCTTGACCTTGATCGCCACCAGTTTTTCAGGGTGATAGCCATGGCGGTCGACCCAGCCGCGCGGCACGCTGATGGTGCTGCCGTCATGCGTTTCCGGCTCGATCGCAAAGCCGGTGATACCGGCCGACAAGCGCAATTTCACCTTGCGGATATCGTAGAAGCGCTCGTCCTCGCCATCGTTGACGACGACCGGCTTGACGCCGGCCAAGGCGCGCGCCGCCAGGGCCGCCTGGTCGGGCGCAGCGCCCTGGTCGAAATACATGCTGTCGAGCTGCAGGTCCGCCTCCAGCTTGCGCGCGATCTTTTCGCTGAAGGCGCGCCCTTCGCGGTAGGTGGGCGACAGGATCTGCGAAATGCGCGCTTCGCTCCAGCCGCTGGCGTCGGATATTTTCTTGCGCGTGTGCTCGTAGTGCTCGCTGATCAGTGCCAGCAGTCGGTCGCGTCTGTATTGATACATGTTCATCTCCGCATTAAACCCGAAATTTACCGTTTGATAAATTACCAAATGCTTGACTTTAACATTAGCGATTGATAAAGTCCACTTGTTGCCTGTCGCAAATTCGCACACAGCGTTGCCCGGCAGGCAGGTACAGGGAGGATGGAGATGTTGAACAGCAGTCAGGTGGTCCGTCGCGGAGCGCCACCGCAAACAGGGCGCAGGATACTGGGGCGCAGCAAGAAATCGCAGCTGCATATCGCCGATATCGCGCAGCATATCGCCGCGCACGGCCAGGCCAGCGCGGCGCAGTTGTCGGCCCTGCTGGGCCTGGACGCCGGCACCATGAGCCGCTACCTGCGCCATATGTGCGGCGCCGGACTGATCCACCTGGCGCAGCGCCATTGCACCGAGCCGGGGCGCCAGCGGCCCGCCCTGTATGCGCCGGGCGAGGCGGACGACGAAGGCGAAGCCTGGGCCGAATTACCGCCGCAGGTGCGCCGCATGGCCAGCTGGCCGTGCGGCACGGCCAGCCGCGATCCGCTGGTGGCGGCCCTGTTCGGCCCGGCCCGCTCATCAACACAGTAACAACGAGGAGAACATCATGGGGTTTGCAGAACAATTCATCGCCTCGCTGTCGTCGCGTAATTTGCGGGACGACGCGGTGCACCACGACCTCGACGTGATCGCCGCCGCCGCGCTGGCCGGCGACATGGGTGCCTTGCTGTGCCGCGTCAAGTACGCGGACGGCACCGTCAGCCGCGTGTTCGAGGGCAATGCCGGCAACCTGGCGCAGCTGCTGCGCGCCTGGACCGCGGCCGTGGCAAAAAAGGGCCAGGCGCGGCGCTGGGTCAAGGCGCGCACCGCCTGGGACGCGCAGGCGGCCAATACCCTGTACCGGCGCGTGGCCGAAGCGTCGCTGGCCCATTGGCTCGACAGCAAATGCAAGGTCTGCCACGGCACCGGTGTCGTCAGCGCCGGCACGGCGGGCGCACCGCTCGTCTGCAAGGCTTGCCACGGCGCCGGTGTAGCGGCGATCACCTGTTCCGGCGGCTTTGAACTGGAGCGTATCAAGGACATGGTCAGCGAACTGGAAGCGATTTTCCAGTCGCACGGCCGGCGCGCCATGCGCCGTCTGGGCAGATAAAATAATTGTGCAAGAAGCCTGGTACTGAAAAAAACGCCCCTAGAATAGAGTCTCGCTCAAGCAGCAAACAAAGCGAACGCAGCACAGCAGAACCGCAACACCACATGCTTGTCCACTCGTAATAGACGCGCTTCCGGCGCGACACCGATAGGATAATCTCCAGCGCCCACGCCTTCCCGGCAATACTACGCACACCTCCCGTTCGGCGCGGCCTCGCGCCGTCCGAACTTTTCAGCCCGCAGAGCCTTGCCGCCTGCGGGCTGTTTCCATTGCTTTCCCGTTTTTCCAGCACATCCACCCAGACCGCCCGGCGGTCTTTTTTTTATCTCATGAAAGGCATTACCCATGGCATCGACAGCAAACGGCATCGACAGCGTGATCGTCATCAGCAAACAAGGCGCCGAAGGCGTCAAGGCGGCGGCCGGCGGCGGCCAGGTCTACCCGCGTGTCACGGCCACCTTCGACACCGAAGCGGACAAATACGCCAGCAGCGAAATCGACGCCAGCCAGCAGCAGGGCGACACCCGCCTGGGCAACTTCCGCACGACCGGTGCCATCAAGGCCGAAGCGGCCTGCGGTACCTATGCGCCGCTGATGGCCGCGCTGCTGCGCCGCGACTTCACGGCCGGTGGCGTGGCCGCCGCCCAGACCAACATCGCTGCCGCCGCCAACGGACTGGTGCGCAGTGCGGGTTCCTGGCTGGCCGACGGTTTCCGCGCCGGCAGCGTGGTGCGCATCAGCGGCATGACGGCGCCGGCCACCGCCAACAACGCAAAAAACTTTTTCGTCACCGCCGTTACGGCCACCAACCTGAACGGCCAGTTCATGGACGGCTCGGCGATGGTCGTCAAGGCGGCCGGCGATTCGGTCGCAGTAAGCGCCGTGGGCAAGCGCAGTTTCACGCCGTTGACCGGCCACACCACCGACTGGTTCACGGCCGAAGTGCAGGACCCGAACATCGGCGTGCATCGCAGCTTTGTCGACCAGCTGGTCAGCAAGATGGATATCGCGGTGCAGCCGAACGGCATCACCAGCCTGGACTTCACACTGATGGGCAAGGCGGAAGGCCCGACCACGGCTGCGCCGCATTTCGTCACACCGGCTGCGGCCGCGGGCAGCGGCAAGTTCTCGGGCGCCACGGCGATGCTGTCGGTGAACGGCATCCCGTCGCAGATCTGCACCGGCATGTCGGTCTCGCTCGACGGCCAGGTCAAGGTCGATCCGGTGATCGGCTCGAAGTTCGCCACCGCCGCCTCGCGCGGCAAGGTGCTGGGCTCGGGCCAGTTCACGGTGCTGCTGCAGGATGCCGTCTATCTCGACTACTTCAAGGACGAGACGGAAATCGCCCTGGCCTACGCCATGGCCTCGGGCACGGCGCCTGCCGCCGACGTGCTGGCGCTGGCCATGGGCCGGGTCAAGATCACCTCGGCCAAGATCGACGACGGCGAGAAAAACAAGATCGTCACCTGCGCCTTCGACATCCTGCGCTACCAGGGTGCCGACGCGCAGCATGAAGCGACCACCCTGAGCATCCAGGACAGCGCGCTGTAAGCATTCCACGGTTGCCAGGGCCGCCCGCGTGGCGGCCTTTTTTTATCTTTTACTTTCTACAGAAAGCAGCACACATGAACAACGCACAAAAAATCCAGGCAGGTTTTGATATCGGCAACCTCAACGCGGCCGCCGCGCCCGTCACCTTCGACGTGCCCGTCATCTTCGACGCCGACGGCGAAGCGGTGGCCGGCCTGACCATTGTCGGCAAGAACAGCGAGCAATACCGCATCGCCAACAACGCCGTGCGCGCCGAAGGCTACAAGAAATCCGCGCGCCGCAAGACCGCCATCGACGCCTCCACCGACGAAGGCGCCGAACTGCTGGTGCAGGCGATCGACGGCAACCAGAAGCGCCTGGCGCTGGCCGTGGTCACCGGCTGGTATGGCTTCACCAGCAATGGCGCGCCGGTGCCGCTGGACCCGGCCTTGCTGGAAGCGGCGTTTGAAAAATATCCGACCTGGCAGGAAAAAGTCACCACCGCGCTGGAAAACGAGTCGAATTTTTTGAAACTCTGACGGCCAGCCTGCTGCGCTACGCGGGCCACCAGTTCGAGCGCGGCGCGCGCGCCGCCGACGGCCATGCCAAGGGCGAGCACCTCGATGCCGCCCGCCGTCATCCGCTCTACCGCGCGCCGCCGGAAGCCGAAGCGCCGCCGCTGCCGTTCGAGCTGGCCCACGTCTGGGAGTGGTTCGTGCAGCTGAACCGCAAGCGTCAGAACGGCATGGCCGTCAATCCCATCGCCAGCACCGAGATCCTGGCGTGGCAGGCGCGCCACCGGCTCGCCGTGGAGCCGTTCGAGCACCAGTTGCTCGATAGTCTCGATGCGCTGTTCCTGTCGCACCAGCATGCGCCTGGCTGACTGTTTTTTCCAACCCGGCCGCCATGTGCGGCCTTTTTTACAGGCCAACCATGCCAGAGATAACGGAGTTAAAAATCACCTTGTATACGTCGAAGGCGGGCGCAGAGGCACTCAAGGCACTCGACGAAGCCAGCAGCGCCGCAGCCGCCAGCCTCAAGGAGGTCAATACACAGACGGAATTGTCCGTGCTGCTGCTGCGCGCGCAGGCAGAACAGGCGCGGGACAGCGCTGCGGCAGCAAAGGCGCTGGGAGCCGTCAACGTCGCCGAAGCCAAGGCGCTGGCTGACGCCTACAAGGTGGCCAGCCTGGGCAATGCCTATACCCGGTTAGCCGCCATGCGCGCCGGCGCCACTGAAGGAATCGGCGCCGGCAAGGGTGTCGCGACCAAGGCCGGTGACAAATACATTGCCTTTGCCTCGGACGAACAGCGCCAGATTAATCTGGATGGCGCCGGCAAGGAAGCTGCCGATGCCAAGGCCAAGACGGCTGCGGCGCCTGTGGCGCCAACGCGCAAATATAGCGAGGCGGAATGGAAGGAGGCGGGAGACTTCGCCACCGAGCTCGGAAAAAAACTGGAACATGCTTTCGGTGGTGTCGGCACCACCATCGGCAAGATGACCACTGCCTTGCTCAACTTCAGGAAGACGCAGGACGATATCGATTTCAACCTGGCGAAGGATCTTGCTGCGGCAAAGTCTGAACCGGAAGAGACCAAAGCGCGCGACAAGGCGCATATGGCGGGCGTCAAGCAATACAGGGAACTGGCAGGCGCCGCCAAGGGCTTCTTCAAGGAGCATACGACTGGTTACGAGGTGATGGAAAAGGTGGAGAAGGGGTTCCGTGCCTATGAATTCGCCATGAATGCCAAAGCCCTGTTTGAGAAGCTGACCAATATCACCGTGGTCACCACGGCGAAAACTGCGGCCACTACCGCCGAAATTGCGGGCGCCGCGACAGCCGTCGCTCCCGTAGCGGCCGCCGAGGCGGCCAAGTCGAGCGCCTACGGAACGACTGCGCTGGCATCCGCCCTGGCGACACCTTTTCCAGCCAATATCGGCGCCTTTGCGATGGTGGCTGGCATGCTGATGGCGATCGGTGTCGCCGTTTCCGGCGGTGGCGGCGCCGACACCACCGCCAAGGACCGCCAGTCCGCTAATGGCACTGGCACGGTGCTGGGCGACTCGTCGGCCAAGTCGGAATCGATCGCCAACAGCTTGACCATCATGGAAAAAAATTCCGGCCTGGGCCTGGCGTATTCGTCGTCCATGGTGCTGTCGCTCAAGCAGATCGTGTCCGGTATCGGCGGACTGGGCAGCCTGCTGGTGCGCTCCGACTCGCTGACCGCCACCTTGGCGACCAAAAGCGGCTCCAGTGGTGGCATGCTGGGCAATATCGCCAGCAGCATTTTCGGCGGCAAGACCAGCGTCATCGATACCGGGATCGTGACCAGCCAGGCGAGCCTGGGCAATCTGGAACAATCGGGCATCAGCGTCAGTTCCTATGTCGACACCAAGAAGTCCGGCGGCTGGTTCTCCAGCGACAAATACCGCACGGCGCTGACGGGTCTTGGCGCCGAAACCGACGACCAGTTCAGCAAGATCATTCTGGGCCTGCGCGACACCATCGTCGCCGCCTCCGATACGCTGGGCCTGGGCGGCGACGCCTTTGCCAATAAATTGAATACCTTTGTCGTCAATCTGGGCAAGATCAGCCTGAAAGACCTGAAGGGCGAGGAGCTGCAGAAAGCCCTGGAAGCCGCGTTTTCCAAGCTGGGCGACGACATGGCCAAATTCGGCGTCGGTGGCCTGGAAAAATACCAGCAGGTGGGCGAGGGCTACCTGGAAACGCTGGCCCGCGTCGCCAACAACTATATGCAAGTGTCGGACGTGCTGGCCGTGCTGGGCAAGTCCTTCCAGGTGACCGGCCTGGGTGCCGTGGCGCTCAGCGAGAATCTGATCACCGCCGCCGGCGATCTCGATGCGCTGACCAGCGGCACCAGCTTTTTTGTCGACAATTTCCTGACCGAAGCCGAACGCATGGCGCCGATCACGGAATCCGTCAACGACGCCATGGGCAAACTGGGCCTGGCCGGTGTGACCACCATGGACGGCTTCAAGGCTGCCGTATTGAGCGCGGCCGATGGCGTGGCGCTGGGCCAGGATGGGGCGGCGCAGCTGTATGCATCGCTGCTGGCCCTGGCCGAGCCGTTCAAGACGGCCGCCGATTACGCGGCCGACCTGGCCGCGGCCACCGGTGCGGTGGCTGCGGCAAACAAGAGCGCCAGCGAGATTGTCAGCGAACGGCAAGATTTGCAGCAGCAGCTGAACGAGCTGACCAAAAGCGACACCGCGCTGTTGGCGGCACAGCGCGATGGCCTGGCCGACGTCAACCGCGCACTGTTCGATCAGGTGCAGGCGGCCAAGGCGGTGGTGACGGCCAAGGACGCGCTATCCAAAGCCTACGAAACCGAATCGGCGGCAGCCAAATCGGCGCTCGATAAATCCAGGTCCTGGGTGACCACCCTGAATGGCCTGAACGCCAGCATGGCGCTGGGTGCCCAATCGACGCTGACGCCGGAGCAAAAGTATGCCGAGGCGCGCGCCCAGTTCGAGAAGACCCTGGCGGCAGCCAATGCAGGCGACGCCTCAGCGCAGTCGGGCCTGTCAGCCGCCGAGCAGGCTTTCCTCACCGCATCGCAAGTGGTCAATGCGGCCGATGGCCGTTATGCGGCCGACTATGCCCGGGTGGTGGCTGCCAACGAAGACGCCTTGAAATGGGCGGCGGCACAGGTCGACGTGCAGCAGGCCAGCCTCGACGCCTTGAATGCCCAGGTATCCGGCCTGATCACCATCAACGACAGCGTGCTGACGGTGGCGCAGGCGATTGCCAACCTGCAGGTTGCCATGGGCGTGTCGAGTGGGCTGGGCGTGGAATTCACGAATGCACCAGCCGTCGCCGTGCAGGCCGCCATGACCAGCGCGCCTGTGCCGGTGGTATTCGATGCCACGCGCTATTCGGCCGGGTCAAGTGCGAGTTCCGAAGTGCTGGTCGCCGAGGTCCGCGCCCTAAATGCTCGCCTGGATGCTCAAACCGCTGAAATCAAGGGCCTGCGTGACGATCAGAAAAAACACACCGGCGCCACCATCCAGGCCACGGTCGAGTCGAACGCCATCACCGCTAAAACGGTAGTGGCCGGCGTCGAGAAATCAGCCAAACAGTCCGTCTGGACCAATGAATCGAAAGCGGAACTAGCATGACAAATGAGCAATTTTTAGTATGGCTGCAGGATCCTGCGGCAGTGCGTATGGTACTGGTCGAGGCGCTGGTCCATGTGGCCGGCGTCGAGGTCACCCGTTATCTGGCCTCGCGCCCGTTCTTGACCGGCCCGGCCGACGTTCCAGCCAATACGCTGTATGAGCCGCTGATCGTGGGCGGCATCGGCCTGAGCGAGCAGGTCTCGTTGACGGCCGAGGCATCGCTGTCGAGTGGCGATATCGAGCTGTCAAACGTCGACGGCGAGCTCGATGGCTGGCTGGGTGAAGTGTGGGTGAACCGTACTATCCGGGCCTGGGTAGGCGATCCAAGCTGGCCGCGCGGGCAGTTCCAGCCGATTTTCAACGGTGTCATCGCCGATATCGACAGTGCCAGCCGCGATAGCGTCAACATCAAGCTGCGCGACAAGTTGCAGCGGCTGAACACGCCGCTGACCGAGCAGCTTCTGGGTGGCGCCACCGCCAACAAAGGCGCGCTGCTACCGCTACTGTTCGGCGAGGGCCACAACCTGGCACCGCTGCTGACCGACCCGGCGTTGCAGGAGTACCAGTTCCACGCGGGCCAGGTCGAACCTGGTGCCGAGGTGCGCACCAACGGCAAGCCGCGCGAGGTGGATTTTTACCCAGAGCGCGGCGCATTCCGCTTCCGCGATGCCGTCGGCACCGGCGCCGTCACGGTCAGCGCCCACGGCGACAGCGCCGGCGGTTATAGCAACCGCATCGGCCCACTGGTGCAGCGCATTGTCACCGGCTATGGCAAAGCGTCGACGCGTTTCACGGCCGAGGACCTGGACGCGGCTAACTTCGCCATTTTCGATGCCGCGCACTCGCAGCCAGTAGGCCTGTCAGTGACCGATCGCACCAACGTGCTGGTGGCGTGCCAGCAATTGGCGGCCAGCGTAGGTGCGCAACTGATCTTGTCGCGCGCCGGCCTGCTGCGGCTGATCCAGCTGCGCTTGCCTGGCGTGGGCACGCCGACGATGTACATCACGCCGGAGCACATGCGCGAGCGCACATTGCGGCCGGTAGCGCGCCAGGAGGTGCTGGCGGCCGTCAAGATCGGCTTTTGCCGCAACTACATCGTGCAGCCAGACCTGCAAACCTCGCTGCCTGTCGAGCACAAGAGCCTGTACTCCAGCGAGTGGCTAACAGAAACGGCGACAGACGAGGTTGTGCGCGTCACCTACCGCCTCGATACGGAGCCGGTGCAGATCGACACCTGCCTGCTGCGCCGCGTCGACGCGGCGACGGAAGCAGCACGTCGCCTAGCGCTGGGCCGCGCGCCGCGCACTATTTATGAATTCGATGGAGAACCCGAAATGCTGCTACTTGAACTGGGCCAGGACGTCACCATCACCTATCCGCGTTTCGGCCTGGAGCAGGGCGCACCGGCGGTGGTGGTCTCGCTGGGCCCTGACTGGATCACCGGCCGCTGCACCGTGGGGGTGATGGTATGAGTGCATTAATCAATGATCGGGACGTGCTGATCCAGGGCACGGTGCCGCGCTATTCGACGCCGCTCGACCGCGCGCTGATGCTCACGCCCAGCGCCACGATGTTCGAGGTATCTGTGGGCGGCGTGCCAATTCCGGAAACAATCACTTTCTCGGCGCTGATGCTGGGCGCCGTCGGCGCGATCACTTTTTCCAGCGAGCCGGCGGTGCCGCTGACGGTGGCCAACGGCAACGCCGTGCTGAGCTACGCCGATATGGCACCCAGCATCGTGACGGTGACCGCCACCACCGTGATCGAGGGCGTCACCTATCGCGCCCGGCAGACGGTGGCCAAGCAGCAGGCGCTGGACCTGACGCCGCCTCAGGCGCCGACGGGTCTGGTCGCGACCGGTCATCCGGCCACGATCACGCTGGCGTGGAACGCGGCGCCAGCCAATTACAACAATCTGTCGCACACCGAGGTGTGGCGCGCGCCGGTGAATAATTTCGCCCAGGCGGTATTGGTCGGCCGTGCCGACGGCCGGGAATATACCGATCCGGTCGGGCCGGGCGCGTTCCTCTACTACTGGATTCGCTACGTTTCGCGCGCGGCCATCCCTGGTCCATATAACGCCAGCAGCGGCACGGTGGGCGCGTCGGATGCCGAGGTCGAGCATCTGCTGCAGGTGCTGACGGACGAGATCACCCGATCGCAGTTGCATGCAGACCTGGGCGCCAAAATTGATCTGATCGAGCCGACGCGGGATGCGGTCGCCGATCTGGAAGTGATCTACGGTGATACGGCATCGGCTGCAGCATCAGCGGCTCAGGCCGTGCAGGCCGCCGCCGATGCCGCGCTCAAGGCAGCGGCAGCCGATGCCGCCGCCGGCGGTGCCAGCCAGTACGCCAGCCAGGCGAACCTGTCGGCGGCCACTGCCAGCACCGCCGCCGGCGCTGCGTCGACGTCGGCTGGCCAGTCATCGCAGGCGGCTACCGCTGCTGGCGGCAGCGCGGCGGCGGCGGAAAGCGCGGCCAGCACGGCAGCCAATGCCGCGGGCGCGGCTGGCGCCAGTGCCAGCGCAGCGTCGACCAGCAAGGATACTGCCGCTGGCTCGGCGACCGCTGCCGGCGTGCAGGCCGCCGCATCCTCGCAATCGGCGATCGAGGCAAAGGCGGCGCGCGACGCGGCCAGCGGTTCAGCCAGCGCCGCGCTGCAATCCGCCGGTTCGGCCAGTGCCTCATCGACGGCCGCCGGCGGCGCCGCCAGTCAGGCCGCCACCAGTGCCGAGCTGGCGGTGGGCGCCAAAAACACCGCCACCGGCGCGGCCGCCTCTGCATCGCAGTCGGCTGGCGCAGCGGGCACTGCCGAGACCAACGCCGCCGGCTCGGCCAGCCAGGCTGCCAGCAGCGCGCAGCTGGCGGCGGCATCAAATACTGCGGCTGGCGGGTCGGCGGTGGCTGCTGCTGGTTCGGCCAGCACGGCCGGCACGAAATCGACGGAGGCGGGGCAGGCAGCAACTGCTGCGTCCCAGGCTCTGCTCAATGCGAGCGCAGCGGCCGGGGCCGCTGGTGATGCCGCCACAGCTGCCGGGCAAGCTGCCGGGCAAGCTGGCGCCAGCGCCAATGCCGCATCACTGTCGGCTCAAAGTGCCGCTGGCAAGGCAACGGATGCCGGCAGCAGCGCGGAGGCCGCCAGGGTGGACCGCATCTCCGCCGAGGCTGCATATAACCAGGCCGCCGGCGCTGCACTGGCCGCCAGTGGCTCGGCGCAGACGGCCGACGCGCGTGCGACGGCAGCAGGCCAGAGTGCCACGGCGGCAAATAATTCAGCCACGACAGCCGGCACGGCAGCTGGCCAGGCGGGATCGTATCTGCAGCAGGTCGCGCAATCGGCCACCAATGCCGACGGTAGCGCGCAGGCTGCGGCGTCGTATCTGCTGCAAGCTCAGGCCACCCTTAAAGATCCGATCACAGGTTTGGTGACAGGTGTCGCGGCGGTCAAGGCCTCCGGCGAGGCGACAGCCGATAGCGTGGAGGGACTCAAGGCCAAGTATTCCATCAAGATGGATGTGGGTGGCATTGTCGGTGGCCTGGAGTTGCTGGGAGGTGGTGATGTCATCGACTTCGCTGTACACGCCAGCATCTTCTCGATCGCGGCGCCGGCCGGGAGTGGCATCGCTGCGGCAGTGCCGTTCATCGTGCGCACGACGGAAACGGTGGTCGGCGGTGTGACCATCCCGATCGGTGTGTATATCGCCAATGCCTTCATCCAGAACGCCAGCATTACCAATGCCAAAATCGGCGGCGATATTTGGTCGTCCAATTATTCACCTGGCCAGGCGGGCTGGTACCTGAATCGCGCAGGGGATTTCTACGCCAATAGCGTGCGTCTGCGTGGCGCAATCACTGGGGGCGCGTTCACGGAATTTGCATGGCCGACCGGGGCAGGGTTCTACCTGGGGCCTGAGGGGCTGCGTCTGGGCGACATCGGCAGCGGGAAATACTTCCACGTTTCGGCTGACGGTCAGATATACGCGCCCGGCCTGACCATCATCAACGGGGCCGCCACGTTTGGCGGGGTGCTCAGCGCCGTTACCGGCACATTCCAACTGGTCCGTAGTCCAGGGCGTTCTGGCCCGGCCGGCAATGCGGGCAGTGGCGCAGGATACGACCAGACTGGCACCGGTCTGTATTTCTATGATGGGGTGAACGCGTTGCCCTATATCGAACTGGGGGAGTATCTCTGATGGCCCGAGGATTGAAAATACGGCGTGCCGGCGTGGTGGTGTTTGATGCATGGTTGGCCGCCGCCGGCGTGTGCATGGGAATTTTCCCGATTCCTGCGGGGGGGCGGACGATTACATTTCCAGAGGCTGGTGTCGGCCACATTCCAGTGGTGATCTACGGAGATGGGTTTCAGGTAATCCCGCACACCTACGATGAGTCGCTGGGCTACCCCAGATTTCAGTTTGGGGTTTGGCCAGCGTCGTCTAGCGGCCGGCAGCCATGCGTGGGGGTGTTTTTAAAATGACGAAACGCCTCAGAATTCGTAACCAGCACAATGAACTGGTGGTCGACAGCGACACCTATGGCACACACTGCATCGGCCGCGCGACATTCGTATCGCTGCAGCAGCCCCATGGCTCGGGTGGCGGCACCGTGTCCGGTTCGTCGACCTATCAATTCGCCAGCACGCGCTCGATTCTGTGGGCGATCGATCTGCCCGTCGACCGGCGTGTCGGCATTCTCAAAACCGATTATGCAAATGGGGTGCATACGCTGACCGCATATTGTGGATACAGCGGCGCCGAAAATGGTGATTTCGACCAGCAGGAACAGGTCACCATCTGGGCGTTCACCACCATCACGGGGCGGATTGCTGATGCCGGTCTGCTGCTGCGCCACAGCGTTACAAACCAGGTGACGCACGATTTCGGCGCGCCGGCCCTCACGTTCCCGCTGGCCCTGGGTGGACTCGATAGCGGCGTGGTCGTCAATTCGGTGGCGCGCCCGGTAGCGCTCGGCGCCAGCCCTTATTACGAGGCGACCTATGAGCCAGGCACTGGCGGGCAATACATCAAAACCGATTACCGCCGGTTCCTGGTACGCCGGGTGAGCGGCGCGATCGCCTACGCCCCAACGCTCGTGCTGCGCTCCGGAATCATGAGCGGCGCGCTGCCACCCGATACCGTGTATTCCGAACCGTCGCCGTTTTTCATCGTCGACGGCACCAATTTGCCATAGGAGCGCCATGCCCAATTTACGCATAATCCACGACAACGCCGCCGACCGCGCGGGACTGGCCGCATCGAGCCAGGCCGGCACGCTGGGCCCGGCCAACCTGCAGCTGGACCGCAAATCTGCCGTGCTGCGCGCCGTCGGCACGACGCAGACCATTACCGCCACGTGGCCCACGCAGGAGTGCGTCGCCTGCGTGGCACTGATATTGACCAACGTGACCAGCAGCGCCCGCATGCGTGTGCGCGGCTATGGCCAGCCGAATGACGCGGCTCCAGCGATCGACACGGGCTGGATGATGCCGTGCCCCGAGGCGCCGCTGGGCAGTTACCCGTTCGGCGAGCTGCCGCTGGGCTGGAACGCCGATGCCTGGGGCGGCACGAACACCTGGGCACGCGGTGGTGGCGCGGATGCCGTGGCCTGGTTCGCGCCGGTATTCGTGCGCCGCCTGGTGATCGATGTGTATTGCCCGGACCTGCCTGCCGGCTACATCGAGATATCGCGCCTGGTAGCCGGCAATTACTGGTCGCCCGAGAACAATGCCGAATACGGCGCCAGCGTGCAGCTGCAAGACAGCACCGAGGTCTACCGCACGGCCGCCGGCACTGCCAAAACTGCGGTGGGTACCGCCAGCGACAAACTGGCAATCAGCCTGGCGCACCTGACAGCGCCAGATCGAGCGCGCCTGATGCGCATCCTGCGTGAATGCGGCCCGGTCCGGCCGCTGCTGTTCAGCCTGTTTCCGGAAAATCCTGACTCGCTGCTGGAGCAGGACCACATGCTATACGGCCGCGTGGCCAATCTCGACGCGGTCAGCACGCCGTATTACGAAATTTATGCAGCACCACTCCAAATAGAAGGGATTTAAAAATATGGCCAGCAAATTTACAGCCGGTATGAAAAATGTTGTCGAGGTGCTCAATCAAATGTGGGACGCGTTTGCGGCCGGCCCGTTCAATGCGTTGCCGCTCACGGGTGGGGCGCTCACCGGACCGCTGACGTCGACCTCGACCATCACAGTAACCCGCACCGGAACGGCAGGCATCATCGAGCAGCTCGCCCTGCTCACCAACTCGGGCGGTGCAGGTATTTCCGGGACGGCTATCCGATTCGGCTATCCCGGCACGAATGGATACGGCAGCCGCATTGTTGGTGCAGGAGATCCTACCGGGAGCTCTGCCGGATACACCGCATTTGAGACTGGCACAGGTGGAGGCGCATCTGGCTACCCGGAGGTGGCCCGAATCACTGAAACGGGTGCCGTGTTGATCGGTGCAAAAACGCTCGAGAATTCCGGGCAGTTGGATTTGCTGCAGGTTCACGGGCCGATGCGCATTTCGTCACCAGTCTCATCTGGTGCATTCATCATGGCTGCAGGTTACAGGAATTCCCCCAGTTTTCTGCTGTATGGTGGTGACGGCGGTACATTTAATCAGCCAAGCGCTGTGATGTACCTGACGAAAGCCGAGGTGACTGCCCGGAGCATATCCGCAAATGGAACGGTCAATACCGGCGGGAACGATTATGCCGAGTACATTCCCAAAAGTGCTTGCTGCGCGGCTGTGGCCAAGGGGCAGATCGTCGGCATCACCGCTGAAAACACGATCGCCGATCAATGGTCGCCGGCGGTTATGTTTGCCATTAAATCGACGGCGCCGTCATTCGTCGGGGGTGACACATGGTCAAGCGGCCTCGGACCCCGCCCGCAGCCGCAGGCTGGCTCGGTGCCGACGCCGCCGGCTCGGCGCGATGATGTGATTGAGCAGCAGCCGCTGCCGGGCACCGAGCCGCAGGAATACCTGGACGTGGTAACGCCTGGCGATACCGATGCCGAGTGGTCGGAAAAACAGACAGCCTACGCTGCCGCCCTGGCTGCGCACGCTGCCGCTGCGCAGCACGATGCCGAGGCCATGGCCACGTTCGAGGCCGCCCTGGAAGTCGAGCGCCAGAAAGTCGACCGCATCGCGATCGCCGGCCGCGTGCCGGTCAACGTGATGGGCGCCCGGCCTGGCGATTACATTGTGCCGGTGCAGGATGGCGAGGGCATTGCGGGCATCGCCGTGCATGCGGACGACATCACCATGGCGCAATATCGGCGGGCGGTCGGGCGCGTGATCTCGATCGAACCGGATGGCCGCGCCTACGTGATGGTCAAGGCCGTGTGACAGATCAGCAAGCCAATACCAACCCGCCACGGCGGGTTTTTTTATTTCAACCACAAGAGAGGCAATCATGGCCATCGAAACCACCGCCGCCGGCGGCGCACTGATCAAACTGTTTGGCGTGCCGGTGCTGGCCGGCGCCGCCGCCACGTCGCTGGGCTTCATGTTCATGTGGCCGCAGTCGACCAGGGAGGCGTTCATCCGCTTTTTTTCCAGCATTATCATTTCCACCTTTATCGGCCCGGCGCTGGTGGCGGCCGTGCTGTCGTGGTGGCCCAGCCTGTTCGACAGCGCGAAAACCGTGGCCGGCCTGTATGGCGGCGACCCGGCCACGGGTTTTTTGTTTATCGCCGCGCCGCTGATGGTGGCGGCCGGCCTGCCCGCGTGGTGGGTGCTGGGCGCCTGCGTGCGCTGGTTCGACAGACGGCGCGGCAAGGATATCGGCGAACTCGCGGCCGATGCCGCCGCCGTGGTCAAGGACGTGCGGGGTGGGCTGTGACGGGCGCGCAATTGTTGGCCATCATGCCGTTTGCCGGCCAGCGCGCCGCGCTGTACCTGGCGCCCTTGAATAATGCCATGCAGGAATTCGGCATCGATACGCCGGCGCGCCAGGCGTCGTTCCTGGCCCAGGTCGGCCACGAGTCGGCGCAGTTGCGCCATGTGCGCGAACTGGCCAGCGGCGCCGCCTATGAAGGGCGTGGCGACCTCGGCAATGTGATGGCGGGCGACGGCGTGCGCTTCAAGGGGCGCGGCCTGCTGCAGGTGACGGGGCGCGCCAACTATGCGGCCTGTGGCGTGGCGCTGGGCATCAACTTGCTGGCCGCGCCACAATTGCTGGAGCAGCCAGGCGCCGCCTGCCGTTCTGCGGCCTGGTTCTGGCACTCGCGCGGCCTGAACCGGCTGGCCGACGCGGGAGATCAGGAACGGATCACGCGCCGTATCAACGGCGGCCTGAACGGACTGGCCGACCGCCTGGCCCTGTTCCAGGTGACGCGCAAGGTGCTGTCATGAGGCCGCCCATGCTCGTGCTGGCGGCGCTGGCGCTGGTGGGCGCCCTGGTGCTCTGCGCACAGCGCTGGGGCTACCAGGCGGGGCGCATGGACTGTGGCGTGCAGCTGGCCAAATCCGAAGCCGCGCTGGACAGCGTGCGCCAGGACGTTGCGCGGCGTGCCGCCCGCGCCAGGCAGGCCCTGGCCACCGCGCAAGCAGGGCAGGCCGGCGCGCAAGCGGAAGCGGCGCGCATCCTGGCGCTGCGCCACGATGGCGACGCCTGCCTGGCGGCCGAAAAGCTGATCGCCAGCGAAATGCCATGAGGCAGCGCCGCCTGCTGCTGCCTGTCTTGCTGTGCCTGCTGTCGGCCTGTGCAGGCATGCCGCCACCGCCCGCCATGCCCTGCGTCACCGCGCTGCCAGCCGCGCCGTCCTTGCCGCTGGTACCGCCACGCGGCATCTTTGCGCAGGCACAAGCCTTGTTGGCGCGCGATAAATTGCAAGCGGCGCATGTGCGGCAGCTCGAAGCACTGCTGGAGGCTTGCCGTTAGCGCGCCGCCTTTTGGTGAGTTGCGCCAGAAAACAGTGCAGGCCGGCGTTGTCATGATGAATGCATGGTCTTTTTTGCACCATGGCGAGGAAGGTGGGTTGGCACGATGCATGCATTGCAGTGAGAGAGTTGTTCCCCTTGTCTCTCACTTGCCGCCCCGGCTGCGGCAGGCTTACCGGAAATGGAGCGTAATGTGGCAAAACCTCATCTGACAGCCATCCCCCGCATCATCGCACCGCCTGTCGGCGACAGTCCGTCGCCCGTCGATGAAATGTTGCCACCTGGTAAATTGTTCACCCTGGGCCTGCAGCATGTGCTGGTGATGTATGCGGGCGCCATCGCCGTGCCGCTGATCGTCGGCCGCGCGCTCAAGCTGCCGCCCGAGCAGGTGGCCGCGCTGATCAGCGCCGACCTGTTCTGCTGCGGCCTGGTCACCCTGATCCAGTCGCTGGGCCTGGGCAAATACTTCGGCATCCGCCTGCCGGTGATGATGGGTGTCACCTTTGCCGCCGTCAGCCCGATGCTGGCGATGGCGAACAACCCCGAGCTGGGCATCACGGGCATCTTTGGCGCGGTGATCGGCGCCGGCATCGTTTCCATGCTGATCGCGCCGTTTATCGGCCGCATGCTGGGCCTGTTTCCACCGGTGGTGACGGGCAGCATCATCGCCGTGATCGGCGTGTCGCTGATGCGCGTCGGCGTGAACTGGGCCATGGGCGGGCCGCCATCGATGGCGAAAATTCCCGATCCGGCATTTGTGGCGGCGGCGGGCAGCGGCCCCGCACCGATGATCGCCAACCCCGCCTATGGCGCGCTGGACAATATGGGCATCGCGCTGTTCGTGCTGGTGGTCATTTTGCTGGTGGCCAAGTATGGCCGCGGTTTTCTGGCCAATATCGCCGTGCTGACCGGCATCATCGCCGGCACGGCACTGGCCTTTGCGCTGGGCAAGACGGATTTCGCCAAGGTCGCCGGCGCCAAGGCGTTCGCCATTGTCACGCCGTTCCAGTTCGGCATGCCGACCTTTGACGCGGTGGCGATACTCACCATGAGCCTGGTGATGATCGTCGTCATGATCGAATCCCTGGGCATGTTTTTGGCGCTGGGCGACATGACGGGCAAGCGCATCAATCAGGCCGACATCAGCCGCGGCCTGCGCGTGGACGGCCTGGGCACCCTGATCGGCGGCATCTTCAACACCTTTCCCTACACCTCGTTCTCGCAGAACGTCGGCCTGGTCGGCGTGACGGGCGTGCGCAGCCGCTGGGTCTGCGTGGCCGCCGGCCTGATCTTGCTGGTAATGGGCGTGCTGCCGAAAATCGCCCAGGCGGCCGAAGCCGTGCCGGCCTTTGTGCTGGGCGGCGCGGGCCTGGTGATGTTCGGCATGGTGGCCGCCACCGGCATCCGCATCCTGGCCGGCGTCGACTACAAGAGCAACCGCAACAACCTGTTCATCGTCGCGCTGGCGATCGGTTTCGGCATGCTGCCGCTGGTCGCCGAGCAATATGCCCAGCATATGCCCAAGGCTTTGTCGCCACTGCTGCACAGCGGCATCCTGCTGGCGGCGATCGCGGCCGTGCTGCTGAACCTGTTCTTCAACGGGATGGGGTCGCAGGAAGAGGCAAAAGCCAGGGCGCGCGACAGCAGCCATGGCAGCGAATAAATTGTAGAACAGCTGGTCAGGCGTCGCGGTACGCCGCTTCGAGTTCATCCCGGCGCGGCGCTTCGGCGATATGCAGGATCAGCGTTTCGCGCAGTTCGGCGGGGTGCACGGCGCGATGCTTGGCGAACCAGAATACCTCGCTCAATTCCTCGTCTTCATGCCAGGTCGTCGCCAGTGCTTTTTCGGGTTCGACGTCTTCGTAATTGGTCGCTTCCAGGTACGCATCGTCGATGGCGTCATGCCAGGCTTCGCACTGCTTGCCCCAGACGGACGCGTACAGGCAACCGGCCGCGACCAGCGCACGGCTGGTTTCCCACATCGTCATTTCCG
Source organism: Janthinobacterium sp. PSPC3-1 (assembly GCF_049896105.1). Lineage (NCBI taxonomy): Bacteria > Pseudomonadati > Pseudomonadota > Betaproteobacteria > Burkholderiales > Oxalobacteraceae > Janthinobacterium > Janthinobacterium sp. PSPC3-1. The sequence continues at coordinate 179,268 of NZ_JAFCTQ010000009.1, forward strand.
CCACGTCGGCGTCGAGGATCACGATGGCTTTGAATGGCGACAGGCCTTCCAGCGCGGGGAAATCGCTGTCGGGGGTGAGATGTAAGTAACGTACGACTTGTTTTTGCATGAATCAATCACTATTCTGGCGCGCCTGACCCGGCAAGAAGACAGGCACTGTTTTGTAGATGGAAATGTTACTGGCAGCGGCAACTGCCTTCTTATTATGAGGCATGATCAGTGACGGGAAGGAGGGGCGAGAAGCGGAGCGCGTTCCACATTCGCGAACCTGGTTTGTACCCACTGATTCTTGTCCAGCCGGTACTCCAGCTGTTTTTGATAATGCCCTATGCCACCGTATTCGACTGTCAACCAGATGCATTGAGGGCCGGCAACACCCGTGACCAGCCTGCGCATCGGCACAGAATTATCGACGATGACGTCAGTCGGGTTGAATTTTCCACCGATATCTGCAATACCAGCCGTCCCGGCCCTGGCCCGGTCCAACAAGTCCAGCACCTGCGCAGGCAATTCATCCAGTGAGGTCACTGCCTTGCCTTCTGCGGTAGGGCATCGTTCGTCCTGGGCAGTGGCTTGTGCGGACCAGCTCAGCACGAAAACCAATAAAGCGGCACACCGGATTTTCATCTTGAAGTTATTTCCATAAGAATCGCACTGTCGTTGTCGTTGTCGTTGATGGAAAAGTATCCATTGCCGCCGACGCCGGTCGACTGTCGATAGTATAAACGGTAACTCTTGTGCTAGAATCTCGCCGCTGCCCGGATGGTGAAACTGGTAGACACTGGAGACTTAAAATCTCCCGCCTGTAAGGGCGTGCCGGTTCGATTCCGGCTCCGGGCACCACGAACATACATCGCATAGTGCGAAAAAACCTGCTTTCCCCCTTTTCATAGGGGAAGCAGGTTTTTTTTCGTCTGTCGAAAGTGCAAAATGATGCGTCATGGCACGGACTACTGCTACCTTTGCCAAAATTTACCAACGAATTTACCAAAATGGAACTTCGGTTAAGCATGGAAAAATATGGACGAACTACCCGCTTCGGCGGATTTGTCATATCCGACGTATGAAAAATACAGTCTCACTTTTCCTGGGAGTTGAAACAGCTATCGCCGTACTGTCGGGAGTATTACCCACACCATCATCTGAAAGATTTTCACGGCCGGAATATTGACACGCGATCATGTCGTACGCGCAGCAGTTGACGGACCACGTTATAAGGCCATCGGTCACAGCTGGGCCGTGTTAAATTTCCTCTGGCTCGGCCGCCAGTTTTGCGCGGTTGGCATGATGACCACTTCAGGTATTGAAAACTTACTTTACCGGCCCATGCAATGCCACCAGGCCCTGGAAGACCGCGGCTATCACGGCGGGGTCATTTTGAAACGCGCTGTCGAAATGAATGCCCACCAAAGTCCGCGCATTGTTAAGCAGGGCTCCGCCAACCGCTTCAATTTCGCGCGCTCTTTCTTGAACCTCAAGTTCGACGTCCGAATCCCATGGCTCTACAGTCATAATCAATCTCCAGCGTTAGTAAAATTTAATCATAGCATGATCATTAATCCCGCCAGCACGACGCGCCACCGCTGGCGAATCAGGCCGCACCAGCTGATTCGCCTGCCCGCAAAGCCTGCGTCCGCTGCATGCGAACCACCTCCCACACGCACTTTGACAGGAGCGTCTTCGAGTTCGATGGCAAGCGCCAGGGCGATGGCGCCGAGTGCCCTCTTCGATGCGGGACAGGTCCGTGCATCCGTCACATCGAGTTGAATGGCAAGCGTGCCGGCGCCGATCTCTTCGGCACCTGGGTGGAAGGGTGCAGGACCAGGCCATCGTGCGCGCCGTGATCGCCATGGCGCACCAGATCAGCTGCGGGTGATCGCGGAAGGCGTCGAGACGATCGAGCAGCGCGACTTTTTGCTGGACAGCGGCTGCGACGAGATGCAGGGCTATCTGCACAGCCGGCCGGTCAAGGCAGAGGGCATTGCCGCGCTGCTGATGGCGGAACAATGGGGGCGCCAGGAGTAATGCCGCCCGGCTTGCACCGGACGGCATGACTTGCTTGCCTGCATGCGCAGCGAGCGGTCAGAACGTCGCCTTGAACTGCACCCCATACGTGCGTGGCTCGTTGATAATCCCCGTCAAGTTATCAAAGTCGATCGCGCCCAGTGACTGGATCTGGTTGGTGATGTTGCGGCCGTACGCGGAGAGTTCGTAGCGGTCCCATTTGTAGCCCACGCGCAGGCCGCCTTCCAGCAGTTCCTTGGCCTTGTATTCCTTGGCTTCGTACAGGAAGAAGTTGTAGCTGGTGCGGTAGGCCCAGTCGGTGTAGGCGTAGAACTCGCCGTTGGCGAGCGGGATGCTGTATTTCAGCGTGAAGTTGCCCTGCCATTCGGGGGCGCGCGGCAGCGGGTTGCCGTCGATATAGGCGGTGCCGGCGAACGGGCCGCGCGGGTCGGTGACGGTGCAGCCGCTGGCGGCGTTGTTGCTGGCGTTGCCGCAGCTTTGCACGAACAGGCTCTTGTCCTGGATTTCCGTGTGGTTGTAGCTGCCGCCCAGGGTCATGCTGAGCGCATCGCTGAGGTTGGCCTGGAAGTCCAGTTCCACGCCGCGGCCGATGGCCTTGTCGGCGTTGATCAGCTGGTTCATGTTGACGGCGCCGCTGCCGGCGGTCAGCTGCTTGTCTTTGACACGGTACTGGAACACGGCCAGGCTCAGGCGGGCGCGTTTGTCGAACAGGTCCTGCTTGATGCCGGCCTCGACCGACAGGGCTTTTTCCGAACCGGCAAACGACGGACGGTCGGCCAGGCCGTTCAGGCGGCCCTGCATCGATGGCGCGCGGTAGCCGGTGGCGACGCGGGCGTAGGCGTTGGTCGACGGCGTCAGCACATAGGTGCCGCTCAGGTCCCAGCTGATATTGTGCGAGGTGTCGTTCAGGTAGAACGGGCCGGCCGTGGTCGCTTCCACCCGCTTGGCCGAAAAGTCTTTTTCGTCGCGCGTGTAGCGCACGCCGGCGCGCAGTTTCAGCGCGTCCGAGACGGTGTAGTTGAGCGAGCCGAAGGCCGCGTACGATTTCGAACTCTGGTTCTGCGTGGCGTAGTTCGGGCTTTGGGGATTGCCTGGCGCCAGGCTGTCAAACGCGATGCTGTCGATCTGGATGTCTTCCTTGAAGTAGAACAGGCCGCCTATCCATTGCAGCGGGCCGCGCGCAGACGATTCGGCGCGGAACTCCTGCGAGATCTGCTTGTGGTTCGGAATCACGTCGGCCGTTTCCACCACGAACGGGATGAAGCCGGGGCCCATCGGCGGCGCATACACGGCGCCGTAGCCGCCGTCGACGTCGGCGCGGCTGAAGAAATCGAGCTTTTCGTAGCCGGTGATCGAGTGCAGGGTGACGCCCGGCAAGTCCCATTTCAGGCGCATGCTGCCGCCCTTGGTCTTCAGGTGCTGGCGGTTGATGCCGTCGGTCGGGTAGTTGTCGTAGTCAAAACCGTCGACCAGGTCATTGGTGCCTTGCTTCAGGATATTGGCGCGGAACAGGGTGGCGGTGCCGTCGAGGTTGCGCGCGTGCACATTGAACAGGGCGCTGAAGTCGCGTGTCGGCTTGACCAGTACCTGCAGGCGGCCGGCGCTGTCTTCATAGCCTTCGAAGTCGCGCGTGCCGGTCGGGCGTGGATTGTGCACGCGGTCGTCGCGGCGCTGGGTCTGGCCCGAAAAGCGCAGCGCCACGGTATCGCTGACGGGCACGTTGAAGGCGCCTTCCACATTCTTCATGCCATCCTTGCCGAAGCCGCCGCTCAGGTAGCCTTCGGTCTTGAACACCGGCTTGGCCGAATCGAACTTGATCACGCCGGCCGGCGAGTTGCGGCCGAACAGGGTGCCCTGCGGGCCGCGCAGCACTTCCACCTGGTCGACGTCGAAGACGGGAAAGCCTTTCAGCATGGCGTTTTCCATTACCACGTCGTCCATCACCAGCCCGACCGGCTGCGAGGCGTTCAGGTCGAAGTCGGTATTGCCCAGGCCACGGATATAGAAGCGGGGAAAGGTACGGCCGTAGTCGGACTCGACCGAGACGCTGGGCGAGCGGCTGTTCAGGAAGCGGATATCGGCGCCGCCGGCGGTCAGCACGTCGAGCTTTTCGCCTTTCAGCGTGGCGATCGACATCGGCACGTCCTTGATGTTTTCCGCGCGGCGCTGGGCCGTGACGATCACGGTTTCCAGCTGGCCCGCACTGGAGGTGCTCGTGGCGGCGGGCGTCTCGATGGCTGCCGGCGCGGTTTCCTGGGCCATGGCCTGCAGCGGGAAGGCGGCGGTAATTGCCAGGGCGATCAAGGTGCGGCGCACCATGCCTGCATGCTGTGTCATCATGAAACGACTCCTATCGGTCTGGTTTTGGGGAAGGGAATAGCCGGCTTTCGCCGTCAGGGAAAGTCATGCTATCACGGAAAGTTTTGCCATTCGGACCAGTTTTACGGTGACTAATTCATATCAATTTCCTCTGAATCCACCAATAAAATCGTATTTGTCGTCACCAGGGCGGTGATGCATAGTGGGGAGCCGGGGCGTTCGCGCCGGCGATGAAAAATGGCGTGCCTGCCCCTGCGGCGCTGCGTACCCAGGCAAGGGCGGGCAAGCCGCCGGCAAAAAAACAACAACTTCCCTGCATGCGCCTGGTACCGCGCCATGTTGTTGCAATGCCACATGCTCCCGTCATGCAAGCCACCCCGCGCGGCACGCTCACTCTGCCGTGCCGGGTGGCGGCCTAAGTATTTGCCCCTGCTGCAGACGGCTGAGGCTTCGCGTAGAATATAAATTAATTTCGCCAAAGAAATTTTTATTTCTATCATGCCAATTTCAACCATGACCCCGCTCCCCGCCAGCAGCATCAAGCTGTCCGAACTGATTGCCGCCCTGAGCCAGGCGCTGGACATTACCGAAGGCCAGCCGGAGGGGCATTGCATCCGCTGCTGCTGGATCGGCATGCATGTGGGCCGCGAGATCGGCATGAGCGACGATGACCTGTGGGATTTGTATTACACCTTGCTGCTGAAGGACCTGGGCTGCAGCAGCAACGCCGCGCGCATCTGCGAGCTGTACCTGACCGACGACCTGGCGTTCAAGCAGGATTACAAGGCGGTCGGCGACAGCCTGCCGCAAGTGCTGAAGTTCGTGCTCAAGCACACCGGGCTGAAAGCCGGGCTGGCCGAGCGGTTTCGCGCCGTCATGACGATCTTGCGCGACGGACCGCGCATCGCCCGCGAGCTGGTCGCCACGCGCTGCCAGCGCGGCGCCGATATCGCGCGCCTGCTGCGCTTCCCGGAAAGCGTGGCGGCCGGCATCTACAGCCTCGACGAGCATTACAACGGCCAGGGCAAGCCGGATAGAGTGGCCGGCGACGCGATTCCCATGTTCTCGCGCATCGCGCTGATGGCGCAGGTGATCGATGTGTTTCATACGGCCGACGGCGCCAGGGCGGCGCGCGCCGAAGTGCGCCACCGCGCCGGCAGCTGGTTCGATCCGCAACTGGTGGACGCGTTCGAGCGGGTGGCCGAATCGGGCGCGTTCTGGTCGATGTTGCGCTCGGAGCATATCGGCGCGGCGGTGGCGGCGCTGGAACCGGCCGCGCGCATCGTGCCGGTCGACGAAGACTACCTGGACGATATCGCCGCGGCCTTTGGCCAGGTGGTCGATTCAAAGAGTCCGTACACCAGCGGCCACAGCGAGCGGGTGGCGCTGTACACCGACATGATCGGCGAGGCCATGGGCCTGTCGCTGGAACGGCGGCGCTGGCTCAAGCGCGGCGCCTTGCTGCATGACGTGGGCAAGCTGGGCGTCAGCAACAGCGTGCTCGACAAGGCTGGCAAGCTCGATACCGACGAATGGCTGGCGGTGCAATTGCATGCCGGCTATACGCAAAAAATCCTGTCGCGCATCGACGCCTTTGCCGAGCTGGCCATCGTGGCGGCCGCCCACCATGAGCGACTCGATGGCAAGGGCTATCCGCACGGCCTGCTGGCGGACGCCATTTCGCTGGAAACGCGCATCATCACCACCGCCGATATCTTTGACGCCATCACGGCCGACCGGCCGTATCGCGGCCCGATTCCGATCCCGAAGGCGCTCGACATCATGGCCGAGACAGTCGGCACGGCCATCGACGCACAGTGTTTTGAAGCGCTGAAGGCGGCTTTGGCGCGCTTGCCGGAACTGGCGACCGCCGGGGTTGCGGCGATTGCCATCCCGGCGGCGTCAGCCACGCCCGCACCGGCCGGCGTGGCGCTGGCGGCCTGAGGATGATCTAGATCGGAAACGCGCCGGCGCCCGACACATTCAGGCAGGCCACCTTGTCGCTGGAAAAATACTTGATCTGGCCGAGGCCGATGGCGTAGCAGCCCTCGGCCAGCGGCGAGATCGGCCCGGTGAGTTTTTCGCCATTGACCAGTGTCACCACCCACGGCGTGCTCGCCGACTTGCCCGCGTGGGCCAGTGCTTGTTGTACCAGATCCGACATGCTGCCTCCGATAGAAGGTTGAAAATCAGATCATAGCAGCGCGCCGTCATTTCATGCGTCGGCCAGGTTTTTCGGCAAGGCCACCGAGGTCAGCTTCCAGTGCCACAGGCCATCGCGGCTCAAGGTCAGCTCGCCGACGCGGCTCTTGCTGTGGGCGCGCTGCACCACGACGCTATTCCAGGAAACATAGTTCAGCGAGTAGGCCGGCGCGGTGTTGCGCCGCAAGCCGCTGATGTCGCTGCGCCGGCCGGCCGCGGTTTCATAATGGGCGTTCAGCTTGAGCAGGGCCACGATACCCTCCGGCATCAGCATGGTGTCGAGCAACGGGTCAACGATGTCGGGGTTGATGTCGCTGGCGACTTCCGGCGCGGCGAACAGGGCGCGCAGCTGGCGTCCGAGGTTGGCGCGCAGGCGGTTGCTATCGACATGGGCGGCCAGCGCGTCGGCATCTTGCGTGATGCTGGCGGCGCGGAGCTGGTTCATCGCGAAATACGGCGTGCCATAGAACAGGCCGGCCAGCACCGCCAGCGCCACGATGCCGAAAAAGAGGGCTTTTTTCATCGCAATCTCTCGTTTGCCGGCGCCGTTGCGCCCGAAGTGATGGCATCTTACATAATGTTTCCTTAAATAAATCTAGATATTATGGTAATTGTTTGCTCTGGATCAAGTCAGCGCGTATTCGCCTTGTCTGCGTGACATGATCACAAGTCGGCCGGCAAGGCCAGGTCCGCCAGCTGCCAGTCCCACATGTCGCGCCGGCGCAGCACGAAGGCGCTGGCCGCGTCGCCGGCGCCGGCGCGCCGCAGCACCACCTCGTTCCAGGAGCGGTAGGACATGCGGAAATCGCGGCGTTCGCCATTCGCCCCATGCTTGCCGTGCAGGATCAGCACCGTCAGGCCGGGCGGCGAGACGATCCTGTCGAGCAACTGCCGCAGTTCGTCCTCGCTGCCAGCTTCGCCGGCCGCGCGCAGCTGGCGGGCCACGCTGGCGCGCAGGGCCGGCAGGTCGGCGTAGTGGGCCAGATTGGCCGTGCGCACCGACCTGGCGGCCATGCTGATGCGGTACATGGCGATATACGGGCTGACATACGTGAAGCCGACAGCGGCAATGGTAAAAATCGCCGCGACGGCGTGCTTTCTTTTCATGTCTCGATGCCGGGATAATGGGAGTGGCCGTGATTTTACCCGGTGAGGCAGGGCAGATGGTGTAGCATGCGTGCCGGCGCGCACCATCGCGCCGTACTACAGAGGACAACCATGAATATCATTATCAATCAGGTGCTGCAGTCGTATGTCGACCCGCTGACCGAGAGCGAATACGCGGCGCTCGAGCGCAGCCTGCTGGCCGAAGGCTGCCGCGACGCGCTGGTGCTGTGGAACGACGTGCTGATCGACGGCCACAACCGCTACGCCATCTGCCGCAAACATCATATCGACTTCAGGACCATCCAGAACAGCAGCTTCGAGTCGCTCGACGACGTGATGCTGTGGATGATCGACAATCACCTGGCGCGTCGCAGCGTCTCGGATTTCCAGCGCGGCGTGCTGGCGCTGAGGAAAAAGGAAATCGTCGCCGCGCGCAGCCCGGCGCCGGCCGCTGCCGACGAGGCGGCGGAAGGCGAGAGCGCGCCGAAGCCGGCCATGAGCACGCGCCAAGACGTGGCCAAGGCCGCGCGCCTCTCCAGCAACCAGATCAGCCAGATCGAAAAGATCCAGAAGGCGGCCACGCCGGAGCTGGTCGAAGCGGTGCGTGCGGGCACGATCTCCATCAATGCGGCGGCCACCGTGGCCTCGCTGCCGCAGGACGAGCAGGTGGCGGCCGTGGCCGGCGGCAAGAAGCTGTTGCGCCAGGCGGCCAAGGAGATCCGCGAACAGCGCGCCGCCACACGCACGCCGCGCGAACCAAAGATGCCGCACGTGTCGCAGGATACGCCCGAGACCGGCAACGAGCCATGGGCGGAGAATGCCGCCCAGGCGCCCAGCGAGGTGGAACGCCTGCGCGGCGAGCTGGCCGGCCTGAAGCAGCGCGTGGCGCAGCTGCAGGCGGAAAACACGGAATTGAACCAGCGCATCGCGGCGCTGATCGACGCATCCTGAACCCCGGAGACACCATGCCCACCCGCCGCTGGCTGCATGCCGCCGCCCTTTGCGCTGCGTGCGCCGCGCCCTATGCCGCTGGCGCTGCGCCCGCCACCGACCTGGCGCGCTGGCAGGCGCGGGCCGCCAATGTATCGATCGCGCGCGACACCTGGGGCATCCCCCATGTGACGGGCAAGAGCGATGCGGACGCCGTGTTCGGCCTGATGTATGCGCAGGCCGAGGATGATTTCGCCCGCATCGAGCTCAATTACATCAACGCCATGGGGCGCCTGGCGGAAGTGGAGGGCGAGCGCGAACTGTACCGCGACCTGCGCATGAAGCTCTTCATCGATCCGGCCGAACTGCAGGCGCAGTACCGCGCCAGCCCGCCCTGGCTGCGGCAGCTGATGGACGCGTTTGCCGATGGGCTCAATTTTTATCTGGCCACCCACCCACAAGTCACGCCGCGCCTGATCACCCATTTCGAGCCGTGGATGGCCTTGAGCTTCAGCGAAGGCAGCATCGGCGGCGATATCGAATCGGTCAACCTGGCGCAGCTGGAAGCCTTTTATGGCCAGGCGGCGCTGCCTGTGCCGGCACCGGTGCTGGCCGTTTCCGTCAGCGGCCTGGAAGCCGAGCCGAGCGGCTCGAACGGCTTTGCCATCGCGCCGGCCATCACCAAAAACGGCCATGCGCTGTTGATGATCAATCCGCACACCTCGTTCTACTTCCGGCCCGAAGTGCAGGTCACCAGCGGCGAAGGCCTGAACGCCTATGGCGCGGTGACCTGGGGCCAGTTCTTTGTCTACCAGGGCTTCAACGAGCGCATCGGCTGGATGCATACCTCGGGCGGCGGCGATGTGATCGACGAGTACCTGGAAACCATCGTCGAGCACGACGGCGCCTGGCACTACCGCTACGGCGGCGCGCTGCGGCCCCTGAAAGCCGTGCCGATCAGCTTGCCCTACAAACTGGCCGGTGGCGGCATGGCCAGCCGCACCATCACCGCCTATTACAGCCACCACGGCCCCATCGTGCGTGCGCAGGACGGGCGCTGGGTGGCGGTGCGCCTGATGAGCGAACCTTTGACGGCCCTGACGCAGTCCTACACGCGCACCAAGGCGCGCGATTACGCGTCCTTTTACCGCACCATGGAACTGCGCACCAATTCCTCGAACAATACCGTGTATGCGGATGCCGATGGCAATATCGCCTACTTTCACGGCAACTTCATCCCCGTGCGCGATCCCCGTTTCAACTGGAAGCAGCCGGTCGACGGCAGCGACCCGGCCACCGAATGGCGCGGCTTGCATGAGGTGGGCGAGACCATCACGCTGCTCAACCCGAAAAATGGCTGGATCCAGAACACCAACAACTGGCCGTACTCGGCCGCCGGGCCGCACAGCCCGCGCCAGCAGGACTACCCGGCCTATATGTCGGTGTATGGGGAAAACGCACGCGGCCTGCATGCGGTCAAGGTGTTCAGCCAGCGCAGCGGCTTCACGCTAGACAGCCTGATCGCCGCCTCCTACGACAGCGAACTGACGGCCTTCGAGACCTTGCTGCCGCCGCTGTTTGCGGCATACGATGCGCTGCCCGCAGATGCGGCCGACAAGCTGGCGCTGGCCGGCAAGATCGCCTTGCTGCGCGGCTGGGACTGGCGCTACGGGCTGGCGTCCACCGCCACCTCGCTGGCCGTGTTCTGGGGCCAAGGGCTGGCCGAGACGGCGGGCAAGGCGGCGCGTGCCGCCGGCGTGCCGGTGGTCGACTTCATGGCGACCGGACAAGTAAGCGCCGCGCAGCGGCTGGCGGCGCTGTCGGCTGCTGCGGCCAGGCTGGAGCGCGATTTTGGCTCCTGGCAAACGCCGTGGGGCGAGATCAACCGCTACCAGCGCCTGACCGGCGACGTGGTGCAGCCGTTCGACGACAATCAGCCCAGCCTGCCGGTGCCGTATGCCTCGGGCAACTGGGGCGCGCTGGCGGCCTATGGCCAGACCAGCAAGAGCACGACCAGGCGGATTTACGGCGAGCGCGGCAACAGCTTCGTGGCGGCGGTGGAGTTCGGACCCAGGATCAGGGCAAAAAGCATTCTGGCGGGCGGCCAGAGTGGCGACCCGGCCTCGCCGCACTTCCAGGACCAGGCGGCCATGTATGCGCGCGGCGAATTCAAGGACGTGCTGTTCTACCCGGAAGAGGTGGCGCGGCACCTGGAGCGCCGCTACCACCCGGGGCAATAGCACCGCTCAGATCGCGTCGAGCGCCGTGCGCAGGTCGTGACGCAGGTCTTCCAGGTCTTCGATGCCCACCGACAAACGGATCAGGCCGTCGCCTATGCCCAGCCTGGCCCGCTGTTCGGCCGGTATGCTGGCATGCGTCATCAGGGCAGGGTGCTCGATCAGGCTTTCCACGCCACCCAGGCTTTCGGCCAGGGCAAACACTGCACAGCGCTCCAGAAAGCGGCGTGCGCCTGCCAGGTCGGTGTCCAAATCGATCGAAATGATGCCTCCGTAGCCATCCATCTGGCGCTGCGCCAGCGCATGCTGCGGGTGCGACGCCAGGCCCGGATAAAATACTTTTTTTACTTCCTTCTGCTGCTCCAGCCACTGCGCCAGCGCCAGTGCGCTCTGGCAATGGCGCTGCATGCGGATCGCCAGGGTCTTGACGCCGCGCAGGGCCAGGAAGCTGTCGAACGGTCCCGCGATCGCGCCCACCGAATTTTGCAAAAAGCCCAGCTGCTCGCGCCATTCCGCCTGGCGTTCTTCCGCGCCGACGATGGCGATGCCGCCGATAATGTCCGAGTGGCCGTTCAGGTATTTGGTGGTCGAGTGCACCACGATATCGAAGCCATGTTCGAGCGGGCGCTGCACCAGTGGGCTGGCGAAGGTATTGTCGGCCACGGCGATAATGCCGCGTTCACGGCAGATGCTGGCGATCGCGCGCAGGTCGGCCAGCTTCAGCATCGGATTGGTGGGCGTTTCCACCCACACCATCTTCGTTTCCGGGCGCAGTGCGGCCAGCAGGTTTTCCGGATTGGTCAGGTCGACATACGTGAACTCGTGGCCGGCCGAGCGGCGCCGCACGCGCTCGAACAAACGATACGTGCCGCCGTACATATCGTCGCCGGCAACGATATGGCTGCCGGCATCGAGCAGTTCCAGCACCGACGAGATCGCCGCCAGGCCGGAAGCGAACGCAAACGCGGCGCTGCCGCCTTCGAGGTCGGCCACGCAGCGTTCCAGCGCCCAGCGCGTGGGATTGTGCGAGCGGCCGTAGTCCAGGCCCTTGTGCACGCCGGGGCTTTCCTGCACGAAAGTGGAGGTGGCGTAAATCGGCGGCATGATGGCGCCCGTCGACGGGTCGGGCGACTGGCCGGCGTGGATCACGCGCGTGGCGAGATGGCTCTTGCGGGTGGTTTTATCGTTCAAGATAGTGTCCTGCGTAAGTGGTTGAGAAGGTCGAAGCGCGTGATCAGGCCGTAGAACAGGGCGTCGTCGGCGACCACCGCCGTCAGGCCCCGGTCCAGGGTGGCGCGCAGGGCCGCAATACCTGCAGAGGGTGCCAGGGTTTCGATCTGGGTGGTCATGGTGTCGCCCACCAGGCCGGCAAAGTGGGCGGCGTCGCCAGACACATGCAGCAGCAGATCCGACTCGTCGAGTATGCCGGCCAGCTTGCCGTCTGCCAGCACCGGCAGCTGCGCCAGGTCGCTGGCGCGCATGCGGTTGAAGGCGGTGAGCAGGGTGTCGCCGGGGGCCACGCTGACCACGTCGCCTTCGTCGTAGCGGCGTCCGATCAGGTCGCGCAGGTCGCCCGACAGTGCCCGCTGCAACAGACCCTGGTCACGCATCCAGCCGTCGTTATAGACCTTGGACAGGTAGCGCGTGCCGGTGTCGCACACGAACGTGACGACCCGTTTCGGCGTGGTCTGTTCGCGGCAGTACTTGAGGGCTGCCGCCAGCAGGGTGCCGGTCGACGAGCCGCCGAGGATGCCCTCGGCCAGCAGCAGGGCGCGCGCGCTGTCGAAGCTTTCCTGGTCAGTAATCGTGTAGGCATGTTTCACGCTGTCCATGTCGGCGATCGAGGGGATGAAGTCTTCGCCGATGCCTTCCACCGCCCATGAACCGCTGGTGTCGCTGACCCTGCCCGACTCGATATATTCGGTCAGGATGGAACCTTGCGGATCGGCCAGCACGAATTCCAGCTGCGGCTGCGCCTTGCGGAAATAACGCGTCAAGCCCGTCAGGGTGCCGGACGAGCCGACACCGACCACGATGGCGTCTACGTCATGGCCGCTCTGCTCCCAGATTTCCGGGCCGGTGGTGGTTTCATGCGCGAGCGGATTGGCGGGATTGTTGAACTGGTCGGCAAAGAAGGCGCCCGGCAGTTCGCGCGCCAGGCGCGCCGCGTAATCCTGGTAGTACTCGGGGTGGCCCTTGCCGACGTCCGAGCGCGTGGTGTGCACTTCGGCGCCCAGGGCCTTCAAATGCAGCACTTTTTCGGTCGACATCTTGTCCGGCACCACCAGGATCACGCGGTAGCCCTTGATGCGGCCGACCAGCGCCAGGCCGATGCCGGTATTGCCGGCCGTCGCCTCGATGATGATGCCGCCCGGCTGCAGGCTGCCGTCGGCTTCGGCCGCCTCGATGATGGACAGGCCGATGCGGTCCTTGATGGAGCCGCCGGGGTTTTGCGATTCGAGTTTCAGGAACAGCTGGCATGGGCCAGTGTCCAGCCTGGTCACTTCGACCAGCGGGGTATTGCCGATCAGCTTGTAGAGCGCCGGCGGTTGGGGTGGCGAAAAAATCGTACGATCATTCATGATGTCTCCTGTCAGCGAAACAGCCGCACCGGATTGTGTCCAGGGCCGCCTTTCGTGCCGCGCAGTGTAGGCGCGGGCCCGGGTGCTGCGAACGAATGTTTTAATGCTAGCTTATGCGCATTTCATCTATCCGCCAGGCTTGCCACGCCAGTATGCGCCGCTTCAATACAGGCTGTCGCAACGCTGTCAGGCGACTTATAATGGCGTCCTCGCGGAATGTGATAAACCGTATCCAGACAAGACAAAGACAGGCAGGCGGCAGTGGCAAAACTTTATTTCCGGTATTCCGCAATGAACGCGGGCAAGTCGACGGCCTTGTTGCAAGTCGCGCACAACTACGAAGAGCAGGGCCAGCAGGTGCGCCTGTACACGGCCGCCATCGACAGCCGCTACGGCGTGGGCCGCGTCACTTCACGGCTGGGGCCGCAACGAGTCGTCGATATTTTCGACGCCGATACCAACTTCCTGCTTGATATCCCGCAAGTCGCTTGTTTGCTGGTCGATGAAGCGCAGTTCCTCAGCACGCAGCAAGTGCAGCAGCTGCATCAGCTGGCGCAAGTCAAGGGCGTGCCCGTCATCTGCTACGGCCTGCGCACCGACTTCAAGGGCGAACCCTTCCCCGGCTCGGCCTATCTGCTGGCGCTGGCCGACGATATCGAAGAATTGAAGAACATCTGCACCTGCGGCAAGAAGGCCACCATGAATATCCGCGTCGACGAGCAGGGCCGCCGCATCAAGGAAGGCGAGCAGATCAGTATTGGCGGGAATGAGTCTTATCGGCAGGCTTGCGGACGGTGTTTTTATTCCTGATGTTCCGATCGATTCACGTTTTCATCGCGTGATAAGTCTTCAGCTATGGTAGGCACGACGTCAGTGCCGTCATTGGCTTTGGACTATTGCGCGAACGAAGTACTTAAGGTATCGACAATCTGCTTAAAAATCCACGAGTCGCGCTGCTCAGCTCTTGGTGGGGACGAAGGGTGGTGGGATGCGCCCAAATTGGACGCGGGCGGCATCTATGCCACTGAGCCCAATGGTTTGATAGTCCTTGTACTTGCCGCCGATACGGATCACAACCCGGTGGAAAGTATGACTCTTCCAAGTATAGGTTTTTTTGTCAGGGGCAAGGGAGATGGCGCTTTCTTCAATGTTTCCATGCCCAAAAACGAGCTTCGGGCATTTGCGTAGGATTTGTTTAATATCGAGAACGATTTTGATCAAATGAATCAAGAAACGGTTAAGCGCATAGCAGCGTGTGAAATATTTGCGGTTACGCTGGATGCGTACCAGAGAGACATCGGACCGCAGGATAGAACGGATATTGTTACCTATCGAAGGCTGTAGTGCTAACAGTTCATTGGCAAGCCTGACATGGGCTGCATCAACTGATTGGAAGATCTCTTTTTTTCCGCTCCACATATATGATGTGTTCGAATACTGATCGAGCGATAAGATTTCTTTTAAAATCACATCCAGGTTGCGAGGGTTGTGAGTAATATTTGGCGTGATATCCTTGATAATTTCTTTCCAAATTGCAACTGGGTGTGGAACTTTTTTATCGATCAGGCAGCGTATGGCATCTTGGATGGCGCCGTCGCCGGAACCGACGATTAAGGCTGACACGTGACTGATCCCAGTAATTCCAAAGTAAAGGTGAGTTAAATCATCTGAGGACCAGAATGGAGGGGTATCGAAATCGATTCCTGCATAATTCGTTTCCTCGGCGGAAAATCCACCGGCAAAAATAATCCAGTCAACTTCTATAGTGCGATTTATCACGCCACTTAGCGCATCGGTCAAGATGATCGGTGGTAAGCCAATGGGCAGCGTGGGAATTGGGTCAACTGGTGTTAAAAGGGATTGCAAGTCTTTTTTACTAGAATCATCGATGCGAATATTTGGTAGGTACCAATTCTTCTTTTTAAATTGCTTCGCATTGTTTTTTAATGTGATCAGATTTCTTCCTAACTTAGCTTCAAGATCTAAACGCAGTTTTTCCATGCTGACTGGCGCTGTGAAATTCATTAGGAACCCAGTCTTTTTATCAGCAGCGAGAAAAGTCCCGTCCGCTGGTGGATGCCGATGCTCATCGAATAAATGCGCAGGCCATTCGTACATAGTTGGGCTGAGGTAGCGTGTACCCGCACCTGCTAAGGCTCCGCTTGGAAACTCTTCTTTGTCGATAAGCACAAACCCGAGGCCAATCCTCTTAGCCTCCGTCGCAGCAGCAAGCCCGGCGATACCTGCACCGCAGATCAGGAGAGGGCGGGTTCGATGCGATTCGTTCAATTGCGCAAGTGCTCGTACTATCATTTGCGCGCGCACGATCTGATCCCGAATACTAGCGTTAACTACTCCAAATCCGATATCAAATTGGAATGGAGCAATTTTATGCGCGATGAGTGCAAGAAATGCATTGTGAACTTCTAACATCAATACTCCTCCAACAGGCGACGGTATGCATTCAGCTCTACTGAAAACAAGACAGGGTGACCGACAACCTCAGTTAAACCACCGGCTCCTGAGTTTCCGTCGCCATTATTACCTCCATTTCCACCCGCACCATTACCATTGCCACCATTGTTGCGCCGAGCTATATTATCCGTTGCTTTGTTTCCAAGATAAGCCCGCGGCATTTCAGGAGGCTGTTCACGAAAACGTGTCTCTGGGTAAGTGCCAATTTCTTTTAATTCATCGATAGATATTGTTTTGGTAAAATCGTCTCGTTTCATCTTTGGGGCCGGGCCATTGAAAATTTCAATGAAACCATTTCCACGCCAACGAATGACTAATAGATGACAGTTAACGTCGCGAAGTGTGATGGGTTGATTGCTGAACCTTAGGTGCAATTCAACCACTCGACCCATAAAAGTAACATCTTGATAGTCGATGGATAAACGATGATCAATTAATCCATATATACTGACTGCAGCCGTGTGGCAGTGCTCCACACGTGCTCTATAAGATAAACGTCCGCGCATGCGTAAAAGTAGCGAAGATAAATCTCTAACTTCGGGATAGTCTGGGCCTAAAAATATCATAACGAGGTTAGCGATCCAACCAACAGGTCGACCGCGAAGAAATGTGATATATGAATGATAGCCTATTATTCTTCAAATGTGTTTGCAGTTAATTAAATATTTTTTGAATAAATAATTTTTGGAAAGATAATATATGGGCGGGGCTTAGCTTGACTTTGTCCATTGGTGAGCGAATGACGGAGGGAACGTATGCCCGGAATGTATTGTCAGTCATTGATCCACTCTTGGACAAGAGGTCAATCATGGCAACGTTACCATTCGGGATTACGAAGGTTATTGTAGGATTTTCCGATCTGTTTTCCAAGCGAGCCTGGCCTCTGGTGCCGGTGTTGCTTGCGGGCGCAATTGTGGCCGTTGGCCCGCGAACGGTCGCCGCCGTGCTGCGTGTCATGGGCATGGTCATAGAGCGGCAATTTCAGCAGTACCACCGAATGCTGAATCGTATCCAATGGTCGCCGCTGGCCACCGGCCGGCGTCTTCTGTGCATGCTGATCGCCGTGTTCGTTCCGCAGAGCCCCCCTGCTCATGGCCCTGGACGACACGATCGAACGGCGGCGCGGACCCAAGATTGCCGCCAAGGGAATCTACCGCGATCCGGTGCGATCGAGTCACATTCATTTCGTCAGGGCCAGTGGCTTGCGTTGGCTGTGCTTGATGTTACTGGCGCCAATCCCCTAGGCCCGGCGCCACTGGTCATTGCTGTTCTATTCGGTACTGGCGCCGTCGGAGCGCTACTACTTGGACCGCCACCTGCGCCCCAACAAGTTCACCGATCGTGCACTTCAATTACTGCTGATGGTCCAGCGTTGGCTGCCAAATCGGTCTGTTGTCGTTGCCGACAGCAGTTTTGCGGTATTGAAACTGCTTGCCGCCGCGCGCGACACAGTGTGCATCGTCACCCGCCCGCGCCTCAATGCCGCCCTGTACGATCCTGCGCCTGCTCGGGCATCCGACACGAAGGGACGATCACAACTGAAAGGAGCCCTCCAACCAATGTTCACCCAGACACTCGCTTCCGCCACCACGCTTTGGCATGAAGCCATGCTTTCCCAATGGTATGAAGAAGGAGATAAAACAGTCGAGTTCGCCACCGGCACAGCTATCTGGTACCGCGCCACCTTGCCAGTCGTGCCGCTGCGCTGAGTACTGGTGCGCGATCCGCGCGGCACCTTCCAGGCGTAGGCATTCCTGTGTACCGACCTGGAAGCCGGACCGGAGCAGATACTGGCATGGTTCATCCGTCGTTGGTAGATCGAAGTGACGTTTGAGGAGACGCGTGTCCATCTGGGCATGGAGACACAACGCCAGTGGTCCGCACAGGCCATCTCGCGCACGACGCCGGCGATTCTGGGACTGTATTCGATCGTCACGCTGGTAGCCAACGAGCTGTTGGCGGGACAAGCCATGATGATGCGTCACTCTGCCTGGTACGCCAAGGACAGCCCGACCTTCTCCGACACGGTCGCCTTGGTACGCCGGTCGATATGAAGCGCGGGTATTTTTTGCGGGTCGCAGTCAGAAACCGATATCATGAGAATCCCCCGCACACTATTTGAGCGCCTGACGGAGACCGTCCGTTACGCCGCCTGAATGAATAAAGCCAAGCTTAGAGGGGCCAGAAAAAATCAACTCTTATAAGCTAGTCTGTTGAGTCGCATACGCGCTTCTGCCAACCAAACCCAAGCTGCCGAGACGTCGAGTTTGCGGTCGTGATGCATCACCGTGCGGCGCCAGCGTTCAGTCCACGCATGGGTTCTTTCGACCACCCAGCGCATGGGAAGGATCGTGAACCCGGCATTTGTACCTGCGGCATGCTCAGGGGTGATCTTGGGATCGTGCAGCGTTCCAGTCGTACCATTGGCTAGATGACGCACCACTTCAACTCGAATATGGTGCGCCTGCTCGATGGCATGCGCGCATTTCCCGCCATAGGCGCCGTCGGTATAGAGCTTTTCGAGGCGAGGGCTCTTGCTGCACGCTTGCGTTATCACGGTTGCTGCCGCATCCCGGTCTTGCACGCTTGCAGCGGTGACGGACACTGCGATGATCAGCCCCATGGTATCGACCACGAGATGACGTTTGCGCCCTCTGACCTTCTTGCCTGCATCAAATCCGCTTGCGCCACCTTGCGGCGAAATACGGGTGGACTGTGCATCAATTACTGCAGCGCTTGGCATACTTGCTCGCCCCATGCGTACACGCCATTGTTCGCGCAGCCGGTCTTGCATCTGTTCGAATACACCTGCGTCAACCCAGCGTGAAAACGCCTTGTAGACCGCCTGCCAGGGTGGAAACGTCGTAAGCGCTCCATAAACCACAGCCTTGTGGCGTAATCCCGATTTCCGCATGCTTGCCGTTTCAATTTGAACGGGAGC